>SLQV01000180.1 GCA_007131285.1 Myxococcales bacterium | reverse complement strand
GTCCAGTGGAAGGACCGCGGCTACCCCATCGAAACGCCGGTGGCCTTCACCGACGCGCAGCGCGACCGCTACATGCGCCACCTGATGCTGCCGGAAATCGGCGAGAAGGGGCAGAAGAAGCTGCTAGAATCCCGCGTGTTGCTGCTCGGAGCCGGCGGGCTCGGCTCGCCCGCGGGGCAGTACCTCGCCGCCGCTGGCGTAGGCACGATGGGCATCATCGATGCGGATACCGTCGATGCCTCGAACCTGCAGCGTCAAGTGCTCCACGGCGTGGACCGCCTCGGCATGTCGAAGGTAGAGAGCGCCGCCATTACGCTCAAGAACCTCAACCCCGACGTTCAGATCCTGCCTTACGTCGAACGCCTCACCAGCGAGAACGTCGACCGCGTCTTTGACCAAGGCTGGGATGTCATCGTCGACGGCCTCGACAACTTCCCTACCCGCTACCTCGTGAACGACGCTTCCGTCTGGAAGAACATTCCCGTGGTCCACGGCTCGATCTTCCGCTTCGAAGGCCAAGTCACCACCTTCTGGCCCAAAGAAGGCCCCTGCTATCGCTGCCTCTACCCCGAACCGCCGCCGGCGCACCTCGCGCCTTCGTGTGCGGAAGCCGGCGTCCTAGGCATTCTGCCCGGCGTCATCGGCACGTTGCAGGCCACCGAAGCCCTGAAGGTGGTGCTTGGCCTCGGTGACCCGCTCGTCGGCCGCCTACTCACCTACGACTCCCTCCGCATGAACTTCCGCACCCTGAAGCTACGCAAAGACGACGACTGTATCGTTTGCGGCCCGAACCCCACCGTCACCCAGTACGTGGACTACGAAGGCTTCTGCGCCCGCTAGCGTGCTTGCCTATCGGTGGACGCCTCAGATCAGTAGCGTGCGTGCCTCCCGGCCCAATACCAAGAGCCTTGCAGCGATGAACTCAGCACCATCGCTTCCGAGGCGCTCCAGAGTGGTGTCGGCAGCTCAATCAAAAACCTGGGGCAAACACCCTGGTGGGGTGCGGGCCCCAAGGAAGCGCATCGGCGTCGGCCTCGTTGAAGGCCCAGCGGGTGCTTTGCCAGCCGGGGCCCTGGGTTGGGCTCTGGGCCTTAACGCGCTCGAGAAACGTGGCGCGAGGCATCGGCCGGGCGCCAAGCGCTAGCATGTGCGGCGTCTCTACCTGGCAGTCGATGAGCGCAAACCCGTGGCGCTCGAGCCACACGCTAAGCGCGATAACGGCGGCCTTCGCGGCGTTGGGCACTGCGTGAAACATCGACTCGCCGAAGAAGAGCGCGCCGTAGGCTACGCCGTAGAGTCCGCCTACCAACGTACCATGCTGGTAGACCTCCACGCTGTGGGCGTAGCCCGCGCTATGCAGCGCGGCGTAGGTGGCGCGCACGGCGCCGGTAATCCAGGTGCCCGAGCCTTGAGGGCGCTGCGCGCGCGCGCAGCAGTCCACCACTTCGTCAAAGCAGGTGTCGAGCCGTATCTCGAAGCCCGCGCTGCGGAGTGCTTTGCGGGTGCTGCGGTTGATGCGCACGCCGCCTGCGGGAATCACGTAGCGTTCGGGAGGGCAAAACCAGCCCACGACATCGTCTTCCGCCGGCCATGGGAAGACGCCGGCGGCGTAGGCCGCCATTACCGCGTCGACGGGTAGGTCCCGGCTGACAAAAAGTAACCCATCGGACTCCGAGGCTTGCTCGGCCTGCTCTCGAAAGAGTTCCGTGAGTGTCACCTGGTCCATCGCCTGGTCAATCAGTCCAGTGCCTCACGTCAATACGATGCGCATAGAGATTGCGTGGCGCGGCCTCAAGCGCCCACCTTCTTGCTCGGGCTGCGCGCTGCGCGAGGTTTGGGTGCCTTTTTTGGTGCGCCCGCGCGCGGCGAAGCAGCCTTTGGCCCTGCGGCGCCGCCGCCAGTGGATCCATGCGATTCAGCGGGGGGCTTCACCCGCACATCGAGGCCTTCCCCATCCGCGCGCGCATTTACCAGGATGGTCACACCGGTGACGCGCGCGAGTGAAAGCATCAACTTCGCAACGGGCTTGCGCACTTCCGTGTCGAGCAGCCTACCGAGCGGGCGTGCGCCCATCTCCGGCTCATACCCGCGTACAGCGAGCCACCTCACTGCGCTTTCGCTGAATTCGAGGCGCAAGCCTTGCCCCCCAAGCTGCGTGCGCACTTCTTCCAAGCCGCGCACAACGATGGCATCCATCGCATCTGGGCCCAGTGGTGTAAAGGCCACCCAAGCATCAAGACGGTTGCGGAATTCGGGGGAGAAGTGCCGCTCGATGGCGGCCTTCGCGCGTGCTTGGGCCAGTGCCTGATGCTGCGCCGCAGAGGAGGCGAAGCCCAGCACCTTTTCGCTAGATTCGCTGACGCCTGCGTTGGTGGTCAGGATGATGATGACATTGCGGAAGTCGACCTCTAGGCCGTTGCTGTCTGTCAGCGTGGCGCGGTCCATCGCCTGAAGCAGAATGTTTTGTAGGTCCGGATGCGCCTTTTCGATTTCGTCGAGCAGCAGGACGGTGTGGGGGTTTTTGCGCACGGCGCTGGTCAGCAGGCCGCCCTCTTCGTAGCCGACATACCCGGGCGGCGCGCCAATCAGGCGTGAGACCGTGTGGCGCTCGCCGTATTCGCTCATATCGAAGCGAATGAAGTGAATGCCCAGCGCTTTGGCGAGCTGCTTGGCCAGCTCGGTTTTGCCCACACCCGTAGGCCCGCTGAAGAGAAAGGAGGCCAGGGGCTTCTCGCTCGCTCTAAGTCCCGCGCCAGCCACCAGCAGCGTATCCGACACCGTCTGCAGTGCCGCTGCCTGGCCAAAAATCGTGTTGCCGAGCAGGCTCTCGAGTTGAAGGTAAACACCGCGCTGCCGGCGGTCGACCTCCTCCAGTGGCAGCCGCGCAATGCGCGCCACCGCCGAGCGAATGTCGGAGCGGCGCACTTCCTTGCGGCCTTTGCCCGCCGCATTGGCGATGCGGCACTGAGCGCCCACCTCGTCGATGACATCGATAGCCTTGTCCGGAAGGAAACGTTCGCGGATGTACTGGTCCGAAAGTTCGGCTGCGGCGCGGAGGGCGCCTTGGGTGTAGTGAACGCCGTGGAAGGCGGCGTACTTCGGCGCAATGCCCTCGAGTATCTTGATGGCGTCCTTCACCGAGGGTGCGGCCACATCGACACGCTGAAAGCGCCGCAGTAGCGCTCGGTCCTTCTCGAAGCTCTGGCGAAACTCCTGATGGGTGCTGGCACCGATGCAGCGCACATCTCCAGAGGCAAGGGCGGGCTTCAGTAAGTTGGAAGCATCCATCGAACCACCGCCGGTCGCGCCGGCGCCCACCATCATGTGAATCTCGTCCACGAAGAGAATCGCCGACGGCTGCTCCTTGAGGCCGGCCAGCACTGCCTTGAGACGTTCTTCGAACTGGCCCCTGTATTTTGTGCCCGCCAGGAGCGAGCCGAGGTCGAGAGAGTAAATCTTCGCCTCCGTAAGGTGCCCAGGCACTTGGCCGTCAGCGATGCGCGCCGCGAGGCCCTCGACTATCGCCGTCTTGCCCACGCCGGGTTCGCCGACAAACACGGGGTTGTTCTTGCGGCGCCTGCTTAGAATATGGATGCAGCGGTCTACTTCCGCCTCGCGGCCGATGACCGGGTCGAGTTTGCCCTCCCGGGCCCGTGCGACGAGTTCGGTGGTGTAGGCCGCAAAGGCATCCGGCTGCGCTGCGCCGTTTTCCTCGCCCTGTGTTTCACCTTCTTCGGCGGTGCGCCGACGGCCTCGCGATGCCGCGCTGCGGGTAAGTTCCTGCCCGTGGGCGGTCTCCTGCTTGAGAGAGAAGGTGGTAACGCCGCGCTGCCGAAGCAGGAACACCGCCATGGATTCGTCTTCTCGCGCGAGCTGCACGAGCACGCAAGGGCCGTCGATCGCGGGCATCTCCGACGAAATCGCGTGAATGGCCGCACGGTGTAAAACCCGCTCCATGGCGACGGTCTGCTTTGGGTCCACGCCTACATGCGCGGGCAATGCGTCCTGACGCCGGAGGAATGTATCAAGCTCGATACGAAGGCTGTCTATAACAATATTCAGGCCCTTGAGTACGCGGCGCACGCCGGCGTCCTCCAGTAGTGCCAAGAGCAGGTGTTCTAGGGTGACATATTCGTGGCGGAGCGTCGCTGCCGCCTCGAAGGCATCCCGCAGCGCTTGCTTTAACCCCTGCTCGATTGTCGGTCCTGCCATGGCACTCCTATCGTTCGTCTACAGCCTTATTTACCCTCGAGAACCCTTGCTTACCGTAGCGAACCGTGGCCGAGGGCCGCGGCGGCGGGTTCCGGGATGCCCGAACCCATGCGTCCTCGTGCTCGCCGTCACCCAAAGCTGGCTTCATCCGTGCGTCACTCCTCCGGCGCGGGCTCTAAACTTAACTTTAAGGGAAACTCCTGGGCATGCGCTAGGGCCTCCACTTCTTTCACTTTAGTTTCAGCCACTTCAAAAGCATAGGTGCCGGCGATGCCCTGACCCTTCGTATGGACCTCCAGCATGATGTTTACCGACTCGGCCTCACTGCGGTGGAAGATGTGACACAGCACCTCCACCACAAACTCGCGGGTGGTGTAGTCATCGTTGTGCAGAATGACGTGGTAGGGCCGGGGGCGCTTGAGCCGCGTTTCGACGTCCGTGACTTCTTCGGTGATGACCGCACCGTCTTCGGCGGCGCCGCCGCTCGCCCGTGAGGGTTGCGTCGCGCTAGCGGGCAGAGGCTGCCCTAGCGTAGCCGTGATACTGGGAAATAAGTGCCCCAAGGGCGTCTCTACCAAGTCCGTCATAGCCCCCTTCAACCGTCAGCTCCGTTCCGTCGCGCGTCGTCACCCGCAGCACCATGGCTTCGTCGTCGGGCACGACGGCTTCACACGCCTCCCAGGGAATGTAAGTCGCAGGGTCCTGCTTGTAAACGTGGAGCGTCATTCCCGTGGCATCGAGGCGCAGCGTGGACCCCGGTGGCTGACGCCTCGGCGCACGCGCTAGCTTTAAGAAGGGGACCATGCCCAGCAAGCAAAACACCGTTAACCACCACGACCGGACCACCCAACCCGCTAGCGCCGCAGCAACCAAGCATACGCCTGCCGCGACGAGTCGAAGGCCGCGCAGGTCGCGGTCAGCCGTTGGCGGAACCACAAGTTCGCGCGGTTCAAGCTGGGGTACGCGCGCCGACCCGGTTGGTTCAATCGCTAAAGTACCGCTGCTGGTGTAAGTGGACATAGCGCCAGACGTGAAAATACGCCTCACTCCTTTAGCAGCACAAGGCGCAGATAGAATCGCTGATTGGTATTATTTCTGACCACCACCTCCTGGTCATCGACGAGATTTATAGTGAGCAAGTCCCCGACGGCGAGCGTCCCGCCAACACCATCTGGCTCAAAGGCGATGTAGGGCAAGACCGCCACCGGCGGCGCACTCATGCCATGGAGAACGCGCACGAGCGCCTGGGCGGGAAAGCTCAGCCAGGGACATTCCTCCGTCGAGCGCGCCTGGTTCGGCCAAGGCGCCGTGGTCAGTGCACGTGCCGTTTCGTTGCGACAACGAAACTCGGAGACAGTCACCTCCGTCGCGCCGACGTCGTTGGCGCAGCCCTGGCTCATACCCGTCAACCACCCCAGTACCCCTGAGATAAGCGCATGACGGACTGCGGGAGGCGAGCGCACAAGCATGGCAAGAGGGTACATGGGCCTAGGCTTCGCGCAATCCGCAGCACGCACGGCCGCCACCTTGCGCGACGCACCTAAGTGCATGGTGCAGCATCAGCAAAATGGCTTAACAAGGCGGAAACGAGCCCTTCGTGCGTTGCCTCCGGCGCAATATGATGTGCGGGAAGGCCGCTGCTCGCTAGGGCTTTGGCGGTGCTTGGGCCAATCGCAAAGCGAATGCCTCCTCGTTCAGCGTCAAGGCCAAGAGTCGCGCAGAGCTGCGAGAAGTTTTTGGCGGTGGACGCAGAGGTGAAGACGGTCGCATCGACGCCCGTCGTAAGCGCAGAGACTAGCGTCGCCTTGGCCGTATCGCCGGGGAGGGTCGTTTCGTACACTGGAACGACGTCAACGGTGGCGCCGCCGTTCTTAAGTGCGACCACAGTAGCTTCGTCGGCTACTTTTGCTCTGGGAAAGAGCACTTTGCTGCCGGAGAGTTGCCCCGATTCGCCCAGATATGAAGCGAGCTCCGCGCCGGAAAAGCTCGGCGGCGTGACATCAGCGCACAAGCCGAAACGGGTCAGGGCACGCGCGGTTTTGGGCCCTACGCACGCCAGCGTGATGTGAGCTAGTGCGCGGGCGTCCAGCCCATGTGCTTTGAGGCTCGCCATGAACGCGTCTACCGCGTTGGCACTTGTGAAGAGCAGCAGATTCACCTGCGTAAGGCGTCCAAGGGCGGCCTCGAGCGCCGGATTTGGCACAATCGCGTGAGTTTCTATGGTTGGTGCACAGATCACCTCGGCGCCCACGCGCGCCAGATCCGACCGCAAGGCCCGACTCTGCTGCTCAGGCCTTGTCGAGAGAATGCGCTTGCCGAATAAGGGATGCATATCAAACCAACGCAATCGTTGCCTTAGCCCAACCACCTCGCCAACCACGATGAGGGCGGGTGCGCGCATTCGGGCCGCGCTCGCCCTAGCAGCCAGCGTGTCAAGGGTCCCTACAACTGTCCGCTGGGTTGGCAGCGAGGCATCTTGAATCACCGCCGCGGGCGTCCCTTCCGGTCGTCCGTGCGCTATCAATAGCTCGCACAGCTCGCCAAGGCGGCGCAAGCCCATGAAGACGACTAAGCAGTCCGTCGCTGTGGCTAGGCGCGACCAATCGTGAGCTGAACGTGTCTTGCCCGGCGCTTCAGTGGCTGTCACGTAGGCGACACTTGAGGAAAGCCGACGGTGGGTAAGGGAAATGCCAGCGTAGGCTGTTGCGGCCACAGGCGACGGCACGCCGGGTACGACCTCGAAGGGAATGCCGCAGGCCGAAAGAATCTCCGCTTCCTCCGATCCTCGCCCGAAGAGGTATGGGTCACCTCCTTTGAGGCGCACCACCCGTTGTCCGCTTAGGGCTCGGCTTACCAGAAGTGCGTTAATGCTGCACTGCTGGTTCTCGTGGGATCCGCCGCGTTTGCCCACAAAGCATTGCTCGGTTCCGGCGGGCGCTAGCGCCAGGAGCTGGGGGTGTGCGAGCGCGTCGTAGAGTAGGACATCCGCCGCCTCGATAAGCTGCTTGCCCCGGAGGGTCATGAGGCCGGGGTCACCTGGCCCCGCTCCAACCAAAGCCACGAGGCCGATCTTCCGATCGTGATGCTGAAGCTGCTCTCCCATGCGTGCCCGTGTCAGCCTAACCGTAAGTAGACGCCCCGCTAATCGACGGTACCGGTTGTGACGGGGTTGCAGGTACGCGATTTGCTGACACGGTCAAGTGTATGGCGAATAGCGGTCTCGATCGTCGGTTGAGGCAACTTCAGCGCCGCGCAGAGCAGTTCTTGGCGGGCCAAGGCCGCCTGCACGAAGCCGAGGAAGTCCTGCTTGAACTTGCAAAACTTGCCCCACGGGGTGAGGGTGCTTGGGCGTTTGCGCTGCGACACCTCGCCGAGCTTCAGCTTGAGGCCCATCCCTGGCGCGCTTCTTTACACCTGCGGGAGCTCCGCGTCGAGGGCTGGGAAACCAGCGAGACCGCGGCTATTTTTGGCCTCGCGCAAGCAATGCTCGGAAACTTTGACGCCGCATCCCAAGCCTACCACCGTGCCGTCCACCAAGATCCCAAAAACCCGTGGTATCGACATAACTTAGGCCATATTCTCGACGAAGCGCTCGGCCTGCCCACCCAAGCGTGGCCCCATCTCAAGATCGCCGCCGAACTGTTACCGGATGAACCCGAGGTCCAAGATTCCCTTGAGCACTGCAAAGGGCGCATCGAGCGACGCAACGAGCGGATAAAACGCGCGATGTCACGCCGCAAAAGAGATACATCTGTCGCGCTGCGCGATGCGTCGAACGCAGGCGCGTCAGACGACGGCCACGCTGACCAACAAGACAATAGGCAGGCTGCGGTGACGTTGATCGACACTGCTACGCCGGTGCCACCACGACTCACGAGCGGCCTGCTCGGCCCGCAAGAGAAGCGACGCGACGCCCAATCATCGAGGGCGCGCAGGCCCGGTTGCCAAGGATCGCGCGCTGCGGAGTTTCAGTTGCGCGCGCTGCTGCCTTCGGCGGGTCAACGGCGCGCGGTACGCCTCCTTTGCGGACGCTGGCTTGCGGCCCAAGGGCGCGTGCGCAGCGGCAGCAAGCGCGATCAGGCCTTTGAGAACGAGGTTGCGCCTTCGATCCTGGCTGCCGCGGTGTACCTTGCCGTTGCGGACGGCAACCAAAGCTGTGTGACACAGTCTGTGCTGGCGAAGTGGCAGGGGCTGTCCCCGTCAACCGTGTCAAAAGCCGTCAGCGACGTAAGGCGATTCCTCGCGCTCGGCTAGGGATGGGGTTGAGCCAAGGCGTTCCCGACTGGGGGCGTTTTGCGTACCGAATCCACGCTTGCCTGATAAGCGTGCGCTCGCCCTCTGGTCAGGCGGCGCATCCGCGCTAGATCCCCGCCATGAAACTCGAAATAGGCGCAAAAGCTCCAGACTTTTCTGTTGCAGACGGATCTGGGAAGCGCGTCAGGCTTGCGGATATCCTGAAGGACGCGCAGGGCAACCCAAGGGGCGCGGTGCTCTACTTTTACCCGAAGGACATGACGCCGGGCTGCACCACGCAGGCCCGAGACTTCCAGGCGTCTCTCGCCGAGTTTGCCAAGCTTGGCCTGGGCGTCTACGGCGTCAGTCGCGACTCGGCAGCCAGCCATCAGAAGTTCTGCAGCCAGGAATCCCTTGCCTTTCCGCTGCTCTCGGACCCCGAGCTTACACTGCACAAGGCCTATGGTGCCTGGGGTACTAAGACTACGTACGGCAAAGTCTCGGAAGGCGTCCTCCGTTCGACGTTCGTCATCGGCCCCGACGGCATCCTTACGCACGCGGCCTACAACGTGAAGGCGACCGGGCACGTGGCGAGCCTCCTGCGCAAGCTCGCGTGACGCGCACGCTGGGCACGGCCGGAAGGCGTGCTCGGCGCATCAAGCCTTCAAGGCACAGGGAAAAGGTAACTTTTCGGGGAGTCTAGAAGGACTAAAAGCGCAAGGATAGAGCAAGTGGGCGCTGGGGCTCCACGCGCAGCTTTAGGCTACCTGATGGCAGAGTGGGAGAGGGCCTGCTTTAGAAAATAGGGCGGGATTTGCTCCAGAAAACGCGGGGGCACACGTGTAAAGTGCCCCAGGAACGGGTACGGAAGGGAGGCCGCGGTGAAGCCAGAACTCATTCGAAATTTTTCGCTAATCATACCCACGCTTTTGCTCTCGTTTTCGGTGCACGAATACGCGCATGCTTGGGCGGCAACGCGTCTCGGCGACGGTACGCCCCGGGCACAGGGCCGGCTCACGCTCTCGCCCCTCGCCCATATCGACTGGCTGGGCACTCTTGTTTTTCCGTTTATCCTCTTTATGACGACGGGCGGCCTTTTTGGCTGGGCCAAGCCCGTGCAGTTTAATCCGGCGAACTTCACCCGCCGCTTTTCGATGCGCGTCGCGGCAGCGCTGGTTGCGCTCGCCGGACCGGTCTCGAATCTGATTCTGGCCTTCCTCACCTTGGTGCTGGTGCGCGTGCTACTAAGTACGGGAGTCGTGGAGAGCGGATCGGGTTTTGTGCCGATGCTGCTCGAGTTTTCCCGCTACATGGTCATGCTCAACATCTTGCTCGCGGTATTCAACCTGCTGCCGCTGCCGCCCCTGGACGGCTCCTATCTGTTGCCGCGCAGCCTCGACAATGCCAAGGCGTGGCTCGCTCAGTACTCCTTCATCATCTTCATTGGCCTCTTTTTTATTCCCATTCCCGGCGTTGGCACGATCGGCGGCTTCGTGATTGGCCCGGCGATGAGTACGGTGCAGCAACTCTTACAGCGGGTGGCGTTCTACGGCCTATGAGCGACGACAAGCTCACTGTTCTCGACCCGCACTTCACGCTCCAGGTGGCCTCTTTTGAAGGTCCCCTGGACTTGCTCCTGCACCTCATCAAGGAGCACGAACTCAACATTCTTGACCTGCCCGTGGCCTTCGTGGCTGCGCGCTACTTTGCCTACATCTCGCTCATGCAGCGGATGAACCTCGACATTGCCGGCGAATATCTGGTGATGGCCGCAACCCTCGCCTACCTCAAGAGCCGCTCGCTGCTGCCTGAACCTCCCAAGGAGGTCAGCGAAGATGATGAAGAAGCGGGCGACCCCCGCGAGCAGCTCATCGCAAGGCTGCTGGAGTACCAGAAGTACAAGGACGCGGGGCAAGCCCTCGCCGCGCGGCCGGTCCTCGGGCGCGATGCGTTCGGGCGCGGCTACCTGCCGCAGCTGCCCGCCAGCAGCGAGAGCAATGGCGAAAGCCACCTCGCGGCGGGCTCCACGAACGCGTTCCATCTGGCGCAGCTCTTTGAGGCGATGGTGCGCAAGCTTGCGAACAAAGCGGCGCTTCAGGTCACCCGCGAACGCATTACCATTCAAGCGCGCATGCGTGAACTTATCGACCGCCTAGCGGAGGCACGTAGTGCTCGCTTCGAGTCCCTCTTTGACGGCGCCGCCAGCCGCTATGACCTTGTCGTTACGCTGCTCGCGCTCCTTGAACTCACGAAACTCTCGCTCGTGTCGCTGCGGCAACTCGACCACCTCACGCCAATAGTCGTCTCCCTCATCCGCCCCCTCGAAGGCGACGAAGTCGCTCTCTACCCTTCGGAACGCTTCGTCTCCGAGTTCGACGCCCTCCCACCCCCGGCCTCTGCCTGAGGTAATGCACGGTCGAAGTCGCGGGACGGCGCGCCTCAACGCGCGCTTAAGGCTCTCGGGAAGCGTGGGCTTGGTCGAGGCGCTCGCGCAGCGCTTGACGCATGCGCGCTTGCGCTTCGGCAGTCAGCTCGGACGGCGCGGCCTCCGTTGGGTCAGCGGTTATGGGCTCAGCGGGTTCGAGGGGTGCTGAGGCCACCTCGTGTGCCAGTGCGCGCAGTTGGCGGAGGTGGCGTTCCTGCGTGCGGCAGAGCGCGCACATGGTTCGGTGCATGCGTTGGCGGATGCGTTCACCGGGCGTGAGCCGTCGCTCAAAGCTGTCGGAGACACCGCGAATGAAAGGGCGGCATCCAGCGTGCACCCAGTGCGCAAGTCCGCCTAGGACGCGCATCATAAGGCGGTAGTGCCAAGGCGGTCGCGGCGGAAAGGGTGCGTGAATATCGGTCATGGCTCTTTGCCGAAAAACGTTTGCATGCAGGCTCGCAGCATTTGGCGCGCGCGGTGAAGCGTTACGGAGACGGTCGCGGTTGTCAGTCCAGTCGCCACGCAAGTCGCCTCGGTCTCAAGGCCTTCGAGTTCCCGAAGCACGAACACGCGCTTAAGGCTCCGAGGCAGACGATGAATGCAGGCCTCAAGTGCGCTGCGCATGCGCGCGCGCTCAAGCTGGGTGCTGGGGGCGGCATCAAGGGATTCCAGACCGGCGTTTGGGTCGAGTCGCCAGGCGCCGTTGGCTGCAAACCAGGGCTCCTCCCCAGCGTCCGCCAGAGCGTGCCCGCTTGGGGGCAAGTCCCCGGGATGGCGCTGCTTCCAGCGGTAGTGGTCCAGCACTTTGTGCCTCAGAATCCCCACAAGCCAGGCGCTCGCGTTCGCCTGGGCGGCGAACTCACTCGC
>SLQV01000212.1 GCA_007131285.1 Myxococcales bacterium | reverse complement strand
CCGCACAGACAGCAATAGCGATTCCAGCACGTCGCGGATGGCACTATGTCTCCTAGCCTATGAACAATCGCGCGAGCATGGGGGAGCAGAAAAGCAGCACAAACCACAGCGAGGCACCGGAGCGGGCGCGCGCCCCAATCTCGGGCCGCAAGCTTGTGATCGTAGGGGGCGCGACCCTTGCAGTGTGGGTCACTGGTCTGGTTTTGACCAGCGCACTCTATCCGTCAGAGCGCCTACCCAAGGCCGCAGAAGGGGTGCCGGTTTTCCGGCCCGAGGCTCTCAGCGCACCACTCGACGTTGCACTAACGGATCCAGCGCTACCTCTCGCGGCCCTCGGCGTTGTCAACCACCCAGCAGGTGACTGCCTAGTCGCGGGTGCCGTTGAGCCCGTTATCTTATGTTACCGGGCCGGCGTTCTAACGCGGCACCCCCTGCCCCTGCCAACCGCGCCCTCGGAGCGCCATAGCCACGCGTCTTCATCGAACGCAAGTGCGAGCGGCGCGGGGGAAATGCGCGCCGTCGCGGGTTGGTACCGGGGCGATGACCGCCATCACTGGCTAGCACTGCGGGACGACGCTCTCCTCGCTTGGACCTTCAGCGAAACCGCAACCGGCTTTGATACGTTTAGAGTGCGTACCCTCTGGACCGCCCCCCGCGCAGAGCGCTTGACCGCGCTTACCTGGGGAGACTTTGATGGAAACGGGAGAGTGGATATCGCGGTAGGCTGCGTGGCAGAGACAGGACCATGCCCCGTGCGCGTGTTGCGCGGCCTCAACTCAGGCGAGGACGCGCCGCCGTTTGGGCCTCCGCGGGAAGTCTTTCATACCCCCGGAACGCTGCACCTACTCGCCGTCGATGCAGATGCCGATGGCATCCTCGACCTTGCGGTGGCGGCACAAGCCAGCGCTCCTATCGTGGCCTACGGCGACGGCCGTGGCTTCAGGCCCGCCGATATCGGCGACGAGCAGGCAACTTTTCGCGGCATCGCTGCGGCGGATCTCGACGGTAGCGGACGTGCGACCCTGTTCTTCACAAACGAGGGCAGCACCTACCCGCCGATTTTGCGCTCACGTCCCAAAGGCGAAACGCGCGCGTTTTATCAAGGGCACGCGCTGCTCCGCGCCACGGCGCCCCGGATCTACGCGTCCGAGGCCCACACTGCGGGCCTTTTTTCGCTTGCGGCTGGCTGGGGCCCTCTCCTCGTCGACCTCAACGGTGACGGCAAAAGCGACCTGGTAGTTGGCCAAAATGACCCACACTTCTGGGTGCATCGGCTCAAGCAGGTTGAAAGCAAAATCCTTTACGGCATGCGTGACGGCGAACGCGTGCACTTTCGGCCCTTAAAACCCCAAGTCGCGTTACCTTCGGGCTTTATCCATAGCGTGGTAGCCGGCGATTTTAACGGAGATGGCGCCCTAGATATTGCCCAACTCAGGCTGGGAAATACGTCGAGCGCCGACGTACAAAGCGCTGCCAGCGTAACGGTATTGCTAAGTGAAGCCAGTGCCACTCCACCCCACGCCCTGCTGCGGCTGCGCGCTACCGCGCAAAGCGCGGGTCTAAGTGCAGCCTGGATGGCATCGCAGCCGGCTGCGACGCCGGGTTCGCAGGCCCTCATGCCCCTCCACACGCCCCAAAGTTGGCATGCGCAGCAGGGCCGCGGTAGCCAGACAGGCGCGGCCATCTCCCTACCACCGCGGCCTAGCGCGGCGACACATCTGCGCATCAGCCAGCCCCACGGGTTGCCGCGATGCTTCGCTGTCGCCGAGAGCCGCGCCCCCGGAACCGCCACGTTGACGTACTCCACGAACGACAGCGCCTTAGCGCTCGCCGATCAGCCCTTGACGGAAACACCCTGCGAGTGACCGCTGACGCCCCCGGCGCAGCGCCTAGAATAGCGAGCTGCACCATGGACAGATACGCGCAGGACGGCGTTGGCCTTCCGTTGCAGCGCACAAGGCGTAATCCGACGAAGGTAACCGTTCAGGGGGTCCAAAAAGTAAAAACGCTGCGGAAAGAAGCAAGTGGGCGCTGGGGCCCCGCTTGCCGGCTTTAGGTTTTTTGGGGGAGGGTTTGCGGGATTTACTCCCGAAAACCCGGGGGCATGCGTGTAAAATGCCCCCCTGAACAGTTACCGACGAAGAGGCAGATTGAGCCTGCATCAAGTGGCAACCGACGGCGGCGCGCGCCGGGGCCACGTCGGCAAGGCCCTCTCCCCCTCCCCCGCGCTGGGCACAGCGCCGCGCTGTAAAACCCAGCTGGGGATTCCGCCCGAGATCCCCGGCGGAACCCGCAGCCACGCCCCCGGTGGCTTGTTCTGCCTTGATGAGTGCAAGATGCTTTGCAAGCGGCGCGCGTAGGATGACCGAGGATCGGCCTTAGACTGAAGGGTCTAAATGGGCGCGCCTCGACCGTAGCCTTATCGGGACCGGGTAGACGCGTAGTGCCCGCGACGTGACGCAAGGAAGTCAGGGGGTTGGCTCGCTGCGACGCTGACTCCAGCGTACAATCTAGGCATGGTGAACCAATGTAACAATCCAACACCGCGCGCGTCTACGCATCGCGCTGATCGGCGGAACGCGCTGGCTTTAGGCGACGCGTGGCGGTCGAGAATGCTGAGCACGCTCGCAGCGTGCGCCGCCGTCCTCGGCACCATGAACCTCATTGGCTCCACCACGGGCTGCGGCGCCGATGATGCGGTGCGCAGCTCGCCAGCGGCGCAAGGGCGCGCGGCGACAGACCCCGCCGCGCTCGAAGCTGAGGAGCAAGCAGCTCTTGCGCGCATCAATGAACTCCGGGTGCAGGCGTCACTCGAGCCGCTTGCTGCGGAGGCGTCGCTTGTGCGTGCGGCTCGGGACTTCGCGTGCGTGCTCGCGAACGAAGAAGTACTTTCGCACACCGGACCTGACGGCTCGACGTTTGTCGAGCGCATGTGTGCTGCGGGCTTCGAACCGGCATGCGACGGCCGAGTTGCAGGAGCGGAAAATCTTGCAGCCGGCTCAGCTAGCGGAGACGCTACCTTCGAGCAGTGGTTCGCTAGCGATGGCCATCGGCAGAACATGCTTGGCCCGGACTATTCCCTCGCTGGGATAGGCCGCTGCGTTCGACCTGGAACGCGGCTCACGTACTTTTGGACGCTGCTAGCGGTCGCGCGTTAGCGACTCTCAGCGGTGTTGAGTCGGTGGCGCGACGGCGACGCCCTGACCCAACTTGATTTTTACTCGAGGTAACCGGATTGTTCGGGCTTCAAATCGCTGTCGAGCTTGAAGCGCCACGGCTTTCCTGTGGGGATATTGAGCTCCATAATGTCGGCATCGCTGATGCGATTCAGGTGCTTAACCAGTGCGCGCAGCGAATTTCCATGAGCGACCACCAGCACAGACTGTCCAGTCTTAAGCGCAGGGGCAAGCTGGTCCTGCCAATAGGGAAGCATGCGCTCGAGCGTATCCTTGAGACACTCAGCTCCTGGCAAGCATTCACTGGGCAGCGCCGCGTAACGCGGGTCGAATCGAGGATGACGAGAGTCATCTAACGCGAGCGCAGGCGGCGGTGTCGCGTAAGATCTGCGCCAGATCTGTACTTGTTCAGGACTATGCTTCTCTGCTGTCTCGGCTTTGTTTAGCCCCTGCAGCGCGCCGTAGTGACGTTCGTTTAAGCGCCAAGTGCGCGTGACTGGCAGGTATTGCTGTTCCGCACTTTCGAGTGCGAGGTTCGCGGTTTTGATCGCCCGCACCAGCACCGAAGTGTGCACCGCGTCGAAGGCAAGCTTGTGCCGCTTGAGCAGTTCGCCCGCGGCGCTGGCTTCTCTGCGGCCGTTCTCGGTAAGGGGCACATCTGCCCAGCCCGTAAAGCGGTTCTCTAAATTCCACTGCGACTCACCGTGACGAAGCAGTACTAACGTTCCTGGCATACCTAGCGTCCTAGCGCCGTGTGCCCGACGACTCAAGGGCGAGACATCGAGCCGCCGACTTCAACTGCCCCTCCTGCCGCGCGTTGCGACTCGAGTCTCGAGCGGAAGCTAGTTGCAGACCTCGTTCCGATAGGCTTCGAGCAGGTGTTGGGAGAAAGGACCGGGCGCGCCTTGGCCGACGGGCCTGCCATCGAGGACCGTGATAGGCAGCACTTCGCGAATCGACGAGGTGATAAACACTTCGTCGGCAGCGTAAATGTCGCAGGGGAAATACACCCCCTCGTGGAGCGTAAGTCCTGCCCGCTCAATGCACCCCAGAACCGTCCTGCGCGTGATGCCGTCGAGGATGGGCAAGCGGGAAGTTGGCGTAAACAGTTCGCCTCGGCGCGCCCAAAACACGTTGCTGGTGGAGCCTTCGAGGACTTCTCCCTGCGGGCCGAGCACAAGGGCATCGTCGGCCCCGGCCCGGCGCGCCTCATCAAGCGCCATGATATGTGGCAGGTAGTTGCTGGATTTCGTGTGCAACGCGAAAACGTTGTCTGCGGGTCGCCAGACCTGCATCGATCGCAGCGCGGCGCCGATCCGATAGAGCGCGGGATCCGGCGGGCTCAGCGGAAGCGCGAGGCCTAGGAGACACGGAGCGCCAAGATCGTCGAGCTGGTAGCGAATCGGACCACTGCCCCGGCTGAGCAGCAGCCTGATATATACGTCGCGCCCAAAGTGGGCGTAGGCCGACGCGCTCAGCGTCGCGCCCGCCACCATCAGCTCCGTACGCGGTGGAACCTCAACGAAACGGAGCTGGGTGGCCGAGGCCTCAAGACGCGCCACATGGGCCTCCAGCTGACAGGGATTCCCGCCATAAGTCCGAAACACCTCGAATACGGAATCACCGTAGAGAAAGCTGCGATCCAGCGGACCTATCCGCACCGTTTTTGCAGCGCACACCTGCCCATCACACCAAGCGAGCGCATCGGCATCCTCCATAAGAGGCGCACTTTGGCGAAGCAGCGCTTGCGGTCAAGGAGAGACGTGCCGTGGTTCCGTGGTTCCGTGGTGTGGTGGCGCCGTAGTGCCGTGGCAACGGTCTCAACAAGATTGCGCCCTAGCACCAGCATGTCCATGGCGCGCATCTCTGGGCATGCGAAGCGCGCGCGATCACTCAGTAGCTTGCGCGCTCACCGCTATTTTATCGAAAAAGACGGACACTTTACGACAAAGACCCTGTCGCCAACGTGCATGGGACCGTGCTTGGCGGTAGCGTCGCAGCATGGCAATGAAATGCGCAGGACGCAGCACGCTTAGCATCACCGGACTCGTTGTGGCGCTGGCGCTCTGCGCATGCGCCCAAAGCACGGAGAACGAGGCGCAAACGACGTCGAGTACCAAAGCGTACGAGGGCGGCTCCTCTATCCTTTGGAGCAAGCTTGAACCCGAGAGTCGCGAGACGCTGGTCGCGATCCTCGAGGAACTAAACGACACATGCCCAACGCGTCACGAAGACGCCGAGGCCCTGCACACCCGTCGCGCTACGGCGACAGCGTGGGCAGTGCTGATCAACCCACCGGGGACTCACCAGCACGCAGCGTATACAGCGTTTATTTATCGTCCAGGCGACTGGGCGGTCGTGGTGTCCAACGCTCAAGAGGGGCCGCGTTCCTGTGTTCTAAGCGTCGCGCTCAATGAAAGGCTTTACTACTTCCATGGAGCCACTCACGACGGCCACTTCAATGAGCTCGCGAAGGAGCAGCTCCGCCCCATCTTCGCAGACCCAAGTGCCGACCACGAACGCTTCAGTGCCGGGTTCGTCCTACAGACCTGGGGTTTATGGGAAGCGCCATGAAGCCGGGTGCCCGGCCCGCGCAAGCCATGTCTGGCCCCCCCACAAACCTGGTCTCTAGGCGGAGTTCATCTCGCCGCGAGGCCTGCCCGGGATCCGGCGCACCTCCTAGCAACTTGCTGACGGTTTAGCGGGCATTTTACCCGCATGCCCCCGAGGGTTCGGGCGTGAATCCCGAACCCGCTCTCCCGCTTGGGCCTCAACACCCGCTGGCACCCTTGTGCTGACTTTTTGCGTGCCCGATCCCCTGCACGCTTAAGCAACGCTCTATGATCTCGGCGCGGAGACCCGTGTTGTGTTGTGCGGCACCCGAAAACGCGCTGGTCACGCGGCATCGAGCGCGTTTGCGGACGCCTCAGACCTTCATACGCCCGCGCGTGGTCTGAACCGCGACGACACCATACATGCGCTACGGCAGACCGCAGAACTGCTGCTCGGTCTGCGCGGATGGATGACAGAGCAGGACGCGCATGTCATTTTGCCCGCGCATGAACCAGGCTGCCGTTTTCGACGCCGCACAGCGTCTCGATGCACAAGCGACCCGCTCGTTATTACCTCGGGGCAAAGAGCCACGCCCGGCGGGCGGGCGCAGCGTCTTGTCGACACCCGCGCGGCGCATGGACGTCCCCAATTCGGGGGCAGACCGGTTTCAAGGGCGTAATAGGCGCGCCCGCAACGCCGCATGCGGGCACCGTCGTGTGCCGCGCTGCGTTCTGCACGGCCTGGCGGTGGCATTCGCGCTTTGCGTGGGCGTCGGACTGTCTCGCTGCGGCGGTGCCGCCAAGGAGCAGCGCCCGCAGGCGCCACAAGACATCGAGCCTACTCGCGCGGTCTTGCCCACCGAGGCCGCCCCCGAGGAGGCAGACGCACCGGCTAATTTGGTGGCCTACGGCCAAATCTCAGCACCCGGGACGTTCGCGGACAAGGTCCTCGCCGTCGCGGTGCCGGGCCTCGAGTGGCAGAAGGTAGCGGAGAGCCAGATTCCCGGCTTCACCGATGCGTTCCTGACATCGGCCACGGTTGGGCTCGGCGTGTTGCTCAGCGGCGACGCCCTCGACCCAGACCTTCGCGGAGCTTACGCGCTGCCCGTTGCCAATGCGGACGCGTTGCTTGAGCTGCTGCCTCGTGTCAACGAGGATGCGCGACCGTTAACCACACGACGAACCCAGGTCGGCTCTAGCTGCGTGCTCGTAGAGGCGCTCGGCACCGCACCCCACCGCCTGGTTTGCGGCATCAGTGGCCTCCCGGATCCCGCGCTTATCGACTACCTCCGGGCCGGGATTCACAAGACGCCCGCTCCCGACGGCGACATCGACCTCGTTGTGGATCTAAGCCGCCTCCAGCACCGCTACGAGCCCCTGCTTGCATGGATCGAAGGCGATAGCGAGTCGCCAATCGCCCCACTTCTGCGAGCGTTTCCCAAGGTAAGCGCGGCATTGCCCACGACAGTCTCGAGCTGGCGCAACAATCTCAAGGCCCTAGAACAGGGCCGTCTGCGGCTCACGCTCAAGGACAACCTTCTTCACGGGCAAGCAAGCCTGACCCTCCGCGAGGGTGATTCGTGGCTGTACCGGCACAGCATTCAGGCACTCGCCTCCCAAGGCGCGGCACCCGAAGCTTTCTGGAATCTGCCGAGCCACGCGACGAGCGCCATTGCCTTGCTTCCGGGTGCGCCCGTCGAACCTGGCCCAGCGCTGGGACCTTTGTTCATTGCCTACCTTGAGGACACCCAAGCGCCTGCACCCTTACTCAACTTCAGCAAGACGCTTATCGCATCGTTCACGAAAAACGCCGGTACGGTGCACGCCACCGGACACGGTCTGCAACGCCAAGAACGCGACGCGAATCCCGAAGTAGGCGCCGCCGAGCCTAGAGACGCAGACGCGACTAAACACGGTTCAGGTCCAAGTGCACTCGTTTTAGACTATGTTGACACGTGGCGCTCAGAATGGACCCTGTCAGTTTCTGAAACGCCCCTTGCAGACGTACGCACCCAAGTCGATCAGGTCCTCGACATTCTCAAGGATCGCGCAAGCAGGCGCTACCTCGAAGACATTTTGAGCCAGGACGCGCTCGCCAAAGTCTGGCCAAAGGGGAGGTTCGTACGCCTTAAACGCAAAGAGCGGATCTCGAAAGATGACTTTTTACTTGCGCTCACCTTTCCCAAGACCACGCCTACGGCCGCCAAAGGCGGCCGACACGCAACGCAGTCTAAAGCAAGCACGAGCTACTTTCTCGCGGCCATGCGTAGCGGCGATACCACCTACTTCGGCACCGGTCCTGACCGCAAAGCACTAATCGACCGCATGAAGCGCGTCAGCACCGGAACATTCGAGCCCGCGCTCGGCAGCGTCACCGAGGCGCAACGACTGCGAGAGCAGTCAGGGCGCAGCTTCGGTTACTTTCGTTTGGGCAGCTTGCTGCTCAAAGGGCTTCACGAAGCCGGCATCGATCTCGATCCACGCCTCGGAGCGCTCTTCGAAACTGCCGGCATTCGCTTTTGGTCCAGCGCACGCGAAGCGCGCGCAGACGCCCGGGACGTCAGTCTTAACTTCGAAACCAACTTCGATACCCTGGTCAGCGTCATCCTGACCTCACTTGAAGCGCGCGCCCAAACCGATAGGGATTAGAGCGCAAACACGCGCTCCAGGCGCAGGCGCAGGCACCGGTGACGCGGGCATGCCGGGGAACGCCAGCTCATTTTGAGATCTTGCACGCAGCCGACGCATGTAACCCGCGGCTGCAGACGCGGCCTGGACTCGCGGTGCCGCGCGTGCTGCGCGCTAGCTTGCCGTGGACAGTACCAGATTGTCAAAGTGGAGGGCGAGCTCAAAGGAATCCGTCTCCGGGCTCTCTTCTGGCGTATCGTTGAGCCGGATCATGTGCACACCAGGAACGCGGGTACGCGTGCGCGCGGGCGCGTAGACGCGGCGCTGCCTAAAGGCGTAGTGAATGCTGTCGGACTCGCCACTGCGCAAGCTCACGTGCAACGCATCGAAGCGCGCGTCTAGGTTCGGCCCAGGGCCAATCTCGGCGTGGCTTAGGGTGAGGTCGCCGTCAACTAGCGTCGCCTTCAACCTCAGAAATCCCTCCGCTAGACCTAGCTCGCCGAGTGCAATAGCCATGTCACCCTCCTCGAGCGCCACCGGCGCCATCGACTGAGACACGGGCAAGGGGTCGTCCGCCACCTCAGCTTTGTTTTGCGATGCACTGGCTATGATCCAGGCTGCGACGGTCTCAGCTTCGGCCCCCAGCAAGGCGGGGCCTGCATGCGCGCCTTTCGTCAAGAGGCGGCTCAACTCGGGCTCGCCTCGCTTGACTAAACCCGGGTAGAGAAAGACGCCTTCACGGATAGCATCACGCGAACGCAGGTCGAAGTTCCCGTCACGATGGCAAGCGGCACACTGAGCTATCAGCACGTCAGCCGCGGCCTCGAATAGCCTCAAGTAGTGCTCACTCGAGACTGAGCCCGCTGAGCCTTCGCGTTGAACACTCGCCGTAATTTCCTCGAGTGAAACATCCTTTGAGGTGTCGGCGGCGGCGTATCCGCTCTCCCGTCCGGGAAAGGGCGTGTTAACCGATCCGGCCACACAGGCGCTCAAGCTCAAACCGGCACCTAACAAACCCAGCCACAACGTAGAGCATGGGGAGTGCGGTCCCGCGCCGGCCAGCTGATTTGTAACATCGTTCCACATGCCTAGGACTAAGGAGCAAGAGCGAATCCAGGGGTTACAGCTGCCCCCCGACTGCGCCGAGGTGGTTTTCCCCTGTACAGCGGAACTTTTTGACTTACCCCCCTAAATACACGCCTAAATCTCCGGAAGAAGGGGTGCGCCGGCGAGTTGCCTGCACTACGGTTCGACCAGAGGTGGCCGCAGCAACCTTTAGCCAATGAGACGCGCCAAGACCCGCTGGGGTGCAAGCAGCGGCCTAGTGGGGTTTGCTGTCTACGGTGACCGCGGTGAACCGTGGACTTGGTCGAGGGGCATCGCGCAGACTGAGCGGCCTGAGGCGAGAACTCTCGCATCCGTGCATGCGCGACGGCACTTAGGAAACGCGCGAGATATTCGAATGAGTACACGGCCGACTGATGACCTCAAGCTAAGTCACGCAAACAAGTATGGCGTCTTCCCTAGGAAGAAAACCCATGCGACAACAGGGGAACTTTGAGCGATGCTACGACAGCTACATGTGCGAAAAGACTCCCTAAAGTTCGACGTGGCCCATATGACGGTCAGTCCCGACGGCACGAAGGAGCGACTCCATGGCCATTCCTACCGCGCTGGACTCACCGTCAGCCTTAATCGCTTCGATTTCGGAAGCTTATTAAACCTCCGCGACCTGCGAAATGCGACGCAAACCGTATGCGATGCATGGAATGAGCACTTTCTCTTGCCCCTCCACTGCCCCCACCTCAGCATCTCTTCTTGGGATGATGCATCCGTGGACTTCACCCTTTGCTCGGATCGATACGTTCTACCTACGAAGGACGTCAAAGTTCTTGAAATCGAAAATGCGGTGATTGAGCACCTGACCGTGAGTTTTGCCATTGACCTATGGCGGGAACTGGGGCGACGAGACCTTAACCGTGCGCTCATTGCCTCCATGTCTGTTGAGCTTGAAGAGTCGACGGGACAGGGAGGTTGCACCACGATGAGCGCCGATGAACTCAGCGCAATCGCCAGCGTGCCTACCCAGAAACGCCCCCGCGGCACTTTAGGACAGCGCTGAGTGACGCAAGGTCGCATGCCCTCGACCCTCGCGCTCAAGCTGAGCGTCGACGAAGGTTTTGACCCGGAGCGCATCGCCAAAGCGCTGGCCCACGCGCTGCGCGTGCCGCGCGATGCCGTGCCAGTGCATCGCGTCGTGCGCCGCGGTATCGACGCTCGAGGCGGCCGAGTTCGCATCGACCTACTGCTGGCGCTCGGCACGCCACCGGGGGCATCCGCTGCATCGAAGACCGACCTTGCCGCCGTCACGGAAAGCAATGCACGTTTAGTTCCGAAAGCGGTTCGGGACCGGCCTCACATCGTGATTATTGGCTGCGGCCCGGCCGGACTTTTCTGCGCCTATACGCTTGCGTGTCAAGGCATTCGCAGCACGGTTCTTGACCGTGGCAAGCAGGTTCAACCGCGTCGCCGGGATCTCAAGGGCCTAAACCAAGACGGGCGTGTCGACGCAGACAGCAACTACTGCTTCGGCGAGGGCGGCGCAGGAACCTACAGCGACGGCAAGCTTTACACCCGTGCCACCAAGCGTGGCCCGGTGCGTGATGTGCTTGACATCCTAGCAATGCACGGGGCTCCGGAAGCTATCCTTATCGATGCCAGACCCCATATCGGCAGCAACAAACTCCCCAAGATAGTGACCGCGCTGCGCGAGCGACTTGAGAGTGTTGGCGTCGTATTCCGGTTCGGAGCGCGCGTGGTCGGCTTCGCCAGCGAGACCGCCGCCAGTGGTGCGCACCGCGGACGCTGCATCCGCGGCGTAACGCTTGCGGATGGTACCATGCTGGAAGCGGATGCCGTTGTTCTGGCTACGGGGCACTCAGCGCGCGATATCTTTGAGACCGCGATCGAGGCTGATCTCGCACTTGAAGCTAAGGATTTCGCAATGGGTGTACGCATCGAGCACCCCCAAGTGCTCATCGACCGCATTCAATACGGCAAGGATGCAGGACACCCGAATCTTGGCAGCGCCGCCTACCGGCTCACGGCGGATGTCGGTAACACCAGTGTATTCTCGTTCTGCATGTGCCCCGGGGGTTGGATAGTCCCGGCTGCGACCGAACACGACGCTCTCGTCGTGAACGGCATGAGCCTCTCGAAGCGCAACTCCCCTTTTGCCAACTCCGGACTTGTGGCAGCGGTATCCGTAAGCGCCATTCAGGCACTGGGCTTACGCGAAGGTCCTCTGGCGGGGGTCGAAGCACAAAAGCGTCTCGAACATGCAGCATTCGCGGCGGGTGGAGGGTTGCTTCGCGCCCCCGCCACCCGCGTCAGCGACTTTTTAGCCAAACGCTCGTCTTCCACGCTACCCCCCTCGAGTTACATTCCGGGGCTGACAGCGTGCGATGTGGCAGAGGTGCTGGATGCTTCCGGACTGCCGCTTGCGGAGGCACTGCGTCAGGCACTCGGTCGCTTTGGCCGACAACTACGCGGTTTTCTTTCGGAAGAGGGCGTACTTGTCGGCGTCGAGACGCGGACGAGCAGCCCCGTGCGCATTGTTCGCGATGCAGCGTCTCTCGAGGCACCTACGCTCGGCGGTCTCTACCCGGCCGGGGAAGGCGCAGGGTACGCGGGCGGTATCGTAAGCGCCGCCCTCGACGGCATGCGCGTCGGTAGCCGCATCGCCCGCCGCTTCGGCCTTTCGGCCGATAGTTAGCAACGGATCGGTCCGGGTCGTGGCGTGCCTCGATGGCACATCAGAGCCAATGTCCGAGGCTCCAAGCAAGTGCGGGTCTTCTCTCCGTGTCCTTTGACGGACCGCAACGCTGACCACAAAACCGATGCCTGTTGCACACCCGTGCCTTAGGCTTGCTGCCGGAAGGCGCTGCAGCTTTCAGCGCAACACCGGCCATTTCATAAGCTTACGCTGTAGCGTGCGCCGATGGAGCCCTAGGAGCTTGGCAGCACGCCGGATGTTGCCACCGCATTCGGTGAGCACGCGATTGATATGCTCCCACTCCGCACGCGCCAAACTGGGCACGTCTTCGAGTCTCTCCGGCCCGTGGGGTTCGGCGGCCGCCTCGCCGCCTTCGAGGCAGGGCTCGAAGGCGTGCAAAATCTCTGCGATACTCGCCGGCTTTTGCAGGTAGTTGACCGCACCGAGACGCAAGGCATCAATCGCCGTTGCAATGCTGCCGTACGCCGTAAATACCACGATTTTCAGATCAGGAAGCGCAGCCTTGAGGTCCGCGACAAGGCGAAGCCCCCACTCTCCAGGCATGCGCAAATCCACAAGCGCGCGCTGCGGTCGCAACGCGCGCGCCAGAGCTAAACCAGACGCGCAACTCGACGCCTCGGCCACGCTAAAGTCCCGCTCGCGCAGCGCTTGAACGAGCCGCGTACGCAGCGCTTCATCATCATCAATGACGAGAAATGTTGCCTTTGCTCCGTCGCCGAAACGCTCCATGGTCCTTATCGGTGTAGCTCCTTTTGCGTGCGCATTCAGCCCAAAGACCCTCCCAAAGAAACGATGCCCCCTCGCAAGCGGGAGGGGCGGGGCAGGCAAGAGCACGCCACACACCTCTAACCCCCGCCCACGGCAAGGCGCACCGGCAGCTCTGCCAAGGCCTGTGTGCCACCGCCTGGGGGTCGGCGATACACGAGACGTCCGCCCAAGTGCTCGATGAGCGTGCGTGCGATGAAAACGCCAAGGCCCCGCCCCTCTCCTGTCTTGGTGGTGAAAAAAGGCTCCCCCAAGCGCGCAAGCGCGTCGGGACCGAGTCCTGGACCTGTGTCGGTAACCGACCACAGTAGCGTTGCTCCGTGGGACGCAACGGTCACGCGGACGGCTTCATGCGGTGCTGCCTCGAGTCCATTGCGCACGATCTGACTGAGTGCCTGAACCACGGCCTCTGCCGGCCAGTGCACCGTTTCTGCTAGCCCGGAACCTTCGAAGCAAACGCGATCGCGGCCGAACTCGCTCTCAAGACGCTGACAGAGCGCAACAACAGTCATCGGCGTTGGCGCCTCGCCCCTCAGTTCGCCCGCACCGATCGCCATGCGACGCAGTACCGCGGCGGCACGCCCGGTCTCCTTCTGGATAAGATCGAGGTCTTCGATAAGTTCCGGTGCCGCCCCGTCGCGGCGCAGCCGCGCATCAAGCTCAGACGCCGCCAATCGAATCGTCGCCAAGGGATTACCGATCTCATGGGCAGCGCCCGCCGCAAGCGTTGCTAGGCCCAGGAGGCGCTCGGTGCGTCCGCGCTCCTCACGATGCAAGCGAAGAGCCTGAGCCAGCCAGGAAACCGATGCCCCGATGGATATCGCTGCAAGCGTGTAGGCCAACCACATACCCTGTAAATGCGCTGAGTAGCCCGATGTGACCATTTCAGCATGGTGGTCGTGAGCGTCGAGGTCGTGGCGGGACACGCCGTGATGCCCCTCCCCCCCAAGCTCCGCGGGCAGGGGCCAGGCGAAGAAAAAAAGCAGGCCATAGCCCGCACTCGATAAAACAACGACCAACCACATCCAAGCGGCGCTTGCGATCATCGCCGCCAAAACGACATGTATTAAATAGAGCACCGTGAACGGATTGGCCGGACCTCCGCTGCACGCCAGAAGGCCAGTAAGAATGACGACATCTAACGCGACCAAAACGCCGACCACTGCCGAGGAATGCGCGTTGACTAAGTGCCCGCCGACCGGCTCGGGGCGGGAACGCCTCACGCGGATAAAAGCGTGCACGGCCACATTGGTGGCCAGCGTAAAACCTACCAGAAGGGCCAAAGGCAGGAACGGCAACGCCGCCCGCAGGCCTAGGCCAACGATCCCAAGCGTCGTTGCCTGCGCTAGGACCGCTAGATAACGAAGACGCACCAACACCCCGAGGCCATGCGTTGGCGAGATAGCCCGAGTTCGGATACGTCGAGTGTTCATGGTTCAACCCCGTCCGCCGCGATTGTCGAGAACGTGTGTCGCTGCGTGCCCTCAGAGGCCTGCGCCGACCCCGTCAAGGATGCGCTCTACGGACGCAGACGTGAGACCGGCGATCTGAAGCGCAGGCGACTGCTTCCAGCGCTGAGCTACCGCGTCTCGAAGCGTGCGACCCGCGCCAAACACGTCGACGGGCTCACCGAGACAGCGCCACAGCCCAGCGGAAATGAAGGGCTCGAGCAGGGCATTGGCCAAACGAGTCGCACTCTGCCGACACGCGTACGATTCGCCTTGCGGCGGCGTGCCCAGCAACGCAACGCCAAGACCTTGTAGCGCCGCGCTCGCACAGGTGCCCCCCACCCCTGACCAGCCTGCACCCGCGACAGCCTCACCAAGCAGGCCCCGATCTGCGTGAACGGCCCGCGGCCCCTCTAGCGCCGTGCCGGACGATGGTGATTCAGCACTACAACAGAGCTCTCGGAGTAGCGCCGGCAATGCCCTGGCTACCACCTGTGCAAATGAGATCGGCGCCAAAAGCGCTATACTATGACCTATTGTGGCTACCAGACCTCGCGTCGAGTTCTCAAGCGCAATCCCCGCAAGCGTTGCTGCGAGCTGCACCTCACCTTGCGCACGGAGATCGCTGGGGTCTTCCACCACGACGGGCAGACTCCGCCGGAGGCTTTTGATGCTCTCCAGCGCGAGCACCCTTGTCAACGCGCTACCTTTCGGAGATAACCAGGCTTCGACGGCATGCGCGAAGGCCACCAGCCCCTCGGCCGCCCGAAGCGACTGGGGCAAAGAAGTGAGTAGCGTCGGTGCAAGCACCGCGAAGCGCGGGGCCATCGACGGCGCACTTACTTCCTGAAAAGCACTTGTGGCCTCGTGCACAAGGAGTGCCGTACTACTGACCTCACAGCCCGTGCCCGCCGTGGTAGGCACCATGATGGTGGGAATCGATGCGCCCAGCCGGCGGCCCGTTCCTTGATAGACCTCAATCGATCCCTCGGACAGCGTCAAGGCCGCCACCGCCTTCGCAAGGTCAAGTGTCGTCCCGCCACCGATGGCCAGCAGAAACTCCGGCGTACGTTTGCGCAAAGCGCGCGCATAGGCATCCACCAAGGCCGTGGTAGGCAGGGTCGCGTGGTGAGGGTAGCGTTCGACCCTGACCTTGTTCTCGAGGGCGCCTAAGAGCTCCAGAGCCGGGGGGGCTGCGAGCAGCTGCTCATCCAGCATGACGCCCACCTGGCGCGCGCCGGCCTGCTCTAAAATACCGGCGACGCAAACGCCGAGGGTGGGCGTTTGGTAAACCTTCGTGGGAACGCTGAACTCAAACATAGGAAGGGCGCCCCCGGACACGCGCCGAACGCGCAGCGTAGGTTAATGCATCTATGGTTTCTCCGCATCTTTTGCGCGGGCAGGCGCGCCGACACGCTTCAGGTAGAGCTCGGCTTCACTGACCAGATATGCGGATCACCGCTTGACCGAATTGGGTCGAATGTCGTGACCGTACTGAGCAGTAGCGCATGCACTTACATGTTGACAACCTGGGCACCTCTGAGCATTCTGCCGCGAAAGCTGCGGTACTCGCAGAGGAGGAATCTTTATGAAACATGTTCTGGCAATTACTATTTTGGCACTCGGCGCTTCCCTTTCGGGCTGCGCTGGTTACGCGTTCTCCGGCACCAACCGGGCAACGATTTACACGGACTCGCATCGCGGTGAACTGGCTGTTCCCAATGCACTTGGCACCAAGAAGGGTGAAGCCTGCGCCACCTCGATTCTCGGCGTTGTCACCACGGGTGACTCCAGCATCGCCACGGCCGCTAAGGCTGGCGGTGTGACCAACATCGCAACGATTGACAACCACTACTACAATATCCTCGGCCTCTACGCGAAGTACTGCGTCATCGTTAGCGGTGAGTAGACGTCGCTGCTAGGCGCGCAGTGCGCCCGCTACGCCTGCCCTCACGGAGGGCGAGCGTAGTAGGCGCACTGCGCGTTTGCATTTGGGCAACTAAATTAGGCTGCCTACCGGTGTGCACGCCGGGTTGTCGAAGGTGATACTGAGCGCAACGGTGATGTTGCCGTCGATGACGTTGGCGCAAAGGTCAGTCTCCAATCGAATGGTCCACGCATCGCCGGTGTGTGAGTCAAGGGTCCATTGCGACGCGTCGAGCGGCTCGCCTGCGTTGAGTACCTGGTCGATTGACCAGTCCTCCGACCCCGGACTTGTCACCGTGTAGAGACAACGGCTCGAAGCCCGTGCAATCCGGTCCAGCGATGCACTAAACGCCTCTGGGTCGTTCACGTCATAGAAGCTTCCATTCGCTGCGGTCAGGTTTCCCTTGACAGCCAGAGTGTGCAAGTTCGGATTACCTGGCAAGCCCAGCCCGAGTACCGCGGTTGGAATATCCAGCGCCTGCAATTCTTCTATGCGATTGCCGACCTGCGCAATGTTGCCGCCACAGTTTGGGAGACCGTCGGTCACGAGTACCACCGCACGAGTCGTGCTATCATCCGCCGGTTGCTGGCTGAAGTAAGTGTGGGCTCTCTCCAGCGCCTGACGCATCGGTGTATCTCCGCTGGGGTTACTCGAACTCACAAGGTCTAGGACCGCATCTGCTCGAGATTGCAGGCCCACTTCGGGTCTGGACCGAACCGAACATTTACCATGCGAAGGAAAGAGCATTGCGCCCATTTTCGAGCCTGGATTTGCCTCTATCCGAGGCAAGGCATGCGCAAGGGCCTGCTGCATCGCGCCCCAGCGCTCGGGTCCGCCGTGACCCAGCCCCGCGCGCATTGACCCGCTACGATCCACCACAAAAAGCACCGAAACGGCTTTTTCGGCGAGTGACTGCGTCGCGACTTCCTCGAAGCACCCACACGGGTCCGCACACGTATCAGGGTTGATGGGGTCGACGCGCTCGGTGCTGTTGGGCGGCACGGCAACAGGGAGAAGCGGGCGATTTTCCGTAGCCTCTTCCCCGTGCAAGCCCTCGGCGGCATCGGGTACAGCCATGCACCCGATTCCGAACAATAGCCCTAAGGACGAAACACTTAAGCAGATACTTGCGGACGTCGGATTCATAGCCGACTTGCAGGACGCAACGCACGTTCCATGCCCGACTTCACCCACACGCCCTTACAGACGATGCAGGCTCACGCCATCGGTGAGCATTGAAACCGATTTGACCCTAAACCAGATCGGTTAACCTCTGCTCAGCGCACTGCCCGCTAACGCTTGGCTTTCATTCAGGCAGGGCCTCTGCCAAGCGCGTGAGGCTGCGAACTTCGCGCGCACGGCAGAATGCTCCCGCTGCCATGCCCTAGCTCAATCGCGCGCGGTTGGCCGCCGGGCTCAAGCGCTTGCTTCAGCGTCTTCGTCGGCCGAAGCGCGAAGTTAAGCCATGTCCCCGAGGGTCGGCCTACGGCGAAACCCGAGCTTGGACGGCATCGTTCCCGTCATCTGGCTCGCGTATGGCAGTCTCGCGGGGTGATTCGACCCCAACTGCGGCGCTACGTCGGGCAAAGCGCCCACGCCGTCCTACGCGCAACCGATGACATTAGCGCAGCCGCATGAGGCAAGGCGGCGCACCTCTTCTCGGGTCACGCAGCCCCACGCATCTGATGTGCGTCTGCTTCGCCGAACGACACGCGCGGCTTTGCGTGTGCAGGTGTCACCGCCATGGGGGCAATCTTCCGCGAACGTCCGATTGCCTACGGGCACCGAACCTGAAGTCTCTATTCGATCAACAGCGATGGAAATGGGTTGGGCAGTTGCGTCCAGGCATCGCTTTCCGCTGCCGCAAGCGCCTCATCTAACAGGCAATCATCTAGTTTCCGGCGCAGCGCTGCCTCGTCAATACCTTGACCGATAAAGACGAGCTGCTGACAGCGGTCGCCAAAACGCGGATGCCAGTCGGCTTTTTGGTCGGGACGCTCGCCGTCGGCGTGCCCCCAGTGCGCTTTAGGCACCGCCGCCCACCAGTGACCCGCAGCCTTGACCTCGCTGGTGCCACCCGCTTGCGACCACTCGTACGCGATGGCGTGCGCTGCAGCGACCCAGAAAAAGCCCTTTGAGCGCAGAACGCCTTCCCAGGTTGCATCCGCCTCAAGCAAGCGCTGCAGCTTGACCGCATCAAAGGGGCGGCTCTGGCGATAAACGAACGAACGAATACCGTATTCTTCTGTTTCGGGGATGTGCTGACCGGCGAGTTCGCGTTGCCAGCCGGCAGCTTGCGACGCTTGCTCGAAATCAAAGCGCCCCGTATTGACGATAGCGCTTACCGGAACATGTCCTCGCACCGCGCGCAGGATGTTTGCGCCAGGGTTCAGCGCTTTTAGCGCGCCCTCGACACGCAAAGCCGCGTCCGGCGCGACGCGATCAAGCTTGTTGAGGACGATGACATCCGCAAACTCCACCTGCTCGACCAATAAGTCCGCTACGGTACGTTCGTCAGCCTCGCCCAAAGATTCGCCACGTTCCCTCAGATCATCGGCACTGTTCAAATCGGCGAGGAAGCGGGCGGCGTCGACTACGGTCACCAAGGTATCGAGGCGGGCCACTTGACTGAGTGACACACCTGATTCGTCCTCAAAGGTGAAGGTCTGCGCAACCGGAATGGGCTCGGAAATGCCCGTAGACTCGATCAGCAAGTAGTCGAAACGGCCGGCGCGACTGAGCTCAGCAACCTCACGCAGAAGATCGTCGCGCAGGGTGCAGCAAATGCAGCCGTTGGACATTTCCACAAGCGTTTCTTCCGTTCGCGACAGGGCTGCCCCTCCCCGCTCGATGAGCGACGCATCGATATTGACTTCGCTCATATCGTTCACGATGACCGCGACGCGCAACCCTTCACGGTTGTGCAGGACGTGGTTCAGCAACGTTGTCTTTCCAGCGCCGAGGAATCCCGATAGAACCGTCACCGGGAGACGCCCACTTGAATCCGATTGCGCGCGCGACACCTGAGAACTCATCGGTCGCAATCTAACCCAACCGACACGTAACGCAAATAGCTTGCGCTGGCCGAGCGGCTTTGTCCGGCGCCGCCTTGTGGCGACTAGCGCGGCGGGCTAACTTCGAGATGTCATGAGTGACGAGGACGCGGAGTACTGGCGGGACCGACTGAAGCAATCAGGGATTCGAGCGACTGAGCCGAGACTTGCGGTGCTCCGCTTGCTTGCCGATTCGGAACGGCCACTGTCACATACGGAGGTTGTTCAGGCGCTCGCGTCTTCGCCCTGGGATCAGGCCACCCTTTACCGCAACCTCCTTCGCTTGGCGGAGAGCGGCCTCGCACGCGTCGTGAGCCGCATCGAGGGCGTCGCGAGGTATCAGGCCCTGGTGGACGACGGCGCAGCCGCGAAACACTTGCACCCTCACTTTGCTTGTACCGAATGCGGCGCCGTTGCCTGCTTGCCGGACTCGACGCTATCGCTACCGAGAGAAACCGCGTGGCGGAACGCCGTAGCGGAAGCTGAACTCCAAGTCGTCGGCCGTTGTCCTCGCTGTCGTACACAGGCGCTCGCCTAGGCGACAGGCGCGAATGCGCGCCTCTCAGCGTTCAGGCGCGCATTCGCCACCCACCCGCGTCGGCCCCTGGTATTGATTCGGAGCGGGACTGCGCCCGCAACGTCCCGCTGAAGACCGAGAGGCAGCCTTGCCCACCAGACTCCTGGTGCGGGGGAGGCCGAATGGAAGGCGGCACGCCGAGACGACCCCGGGGGTGCAGCTAGGCGTGCGGCGAGGCAGCGGGCTGAGGGTCTGTGCTTGAGCGCTCACGAGCCAAGCAGCCAACGCGCGCCTCGGGGGGACCCGCGGCCTGTTCGGTGCGGCCGCACGGCGGCCCCAGGCACGCGCGCCACGCACACATGAGGCCGAGGCTTGCAGATCCTGCGGCGCGTGCTGGATACCGCGTGCGTCCATGCCCTAGCTTCGCCATGCTTGGCAATGCTTGTTGACCTGTTGTGGCTGTGCGGCGGCTTGGCACTTCTACTGTTGGCGGGAGAGGCCCTCGTACGGGGCGCCAGCGGCCTGGCACTGCTGGCCCGGATCGCCCCCGCCATCGTCGGACTTACGGTGGTTGCTGCGGGCACAAGCGCGCCAGAGCTTGTGGTGTCCGTGCGCGCGGCCCTCGCCGGCAGCGCCGGGCTCGCGCTTGGCAACGTGGTCGGCTCAAACATTGTCAACAGCAGCGCGGTGCTAGGACTGACGCTTTTGCTCTGCCCGATCACCGTAAGCCGAGCAACGCTGCGCTTTGAGTGGCGCGTCATGTTCGCCACCAGTGTTGCGCTTGCTGCCTGCGCCTACGACGGCACGCTCTCCCGAAGCAACGGGCTGACACTGCTCGGCGGTTTGGTGCTTTTCGGCGCGATCCTAGGCGTGAAGCGCCGCGGTCAAGTTGCCGGGTTGACGCGCGTGGCCACTCGCACCGACGCAACGACCTCGCCTTGTTTGGTCGACCCAGCATTAGCTACCCCAACCAAGACCCACGCACGTGAGCACGTCGATACGGCCTCTTTCGGACGCACCGGAAGGGCCGCCCTCGTGTTGAACAGCACAGCGGTGCTTTTGGGCATCGTAGGGCTTAGCGTTGGTGCGGAGTGGCTGGTCCGAGGAGCCGTGAACCTGACCCGCAACTTCGGCGTATCAGACACGCTGATCGGTCTGACTATCGTGGCGGGTGGCACGAGCGCTCCCGAACTTTTCACATCCGTCATCGCCGCCCGCAAAGGCCAGGGGGCTCTCGCCCTCACGAATGTTCTCGGATCCAACATCTTTAATATTCTTGGAATTTTAGGCACAACGGCCAGTATTACATCACTCAGCCTACCTACCGAGCTGCTTACACGCGACTTGCCTTGGATGATCGCCTTGAGCTTTGTCCTTCTTCCCATGTGCCTTTTCGGTCGAACACTTGGTCGCCCTCAAGGCACGCTCTTGCTGCTTGCATACGCGGCTTACGGCGCGCTCCTCTGGTCAGGCAGCTAGCAAAGGCGGAGGAACGGCTTACGCACGCACCGCGCCACGCTAACGGCGCATGTGACTCGCTACAGATGGGCCGGCGGCGCAAGCGTTCAGGAGCAAGCTTCCGCATCGAGACCGCTACACACTCCGCCGGGATTACATGTGCCGCATTGAAGACTTACCGGATCTTGGCAGACGGTGCCGGCGGGCTGCCTCGCGGGGTGTTCTTGACACACCCCGTCGCGACATTGGTACGTGCGGCAGTCGCGATCTCTATTCAGAGATTCGACTGGCAGATCTTGATATTCACACCTGTTTTCCGTTGGCTTCACCAGACAGCCCGACCCGGGATCACACGCCACATCAACGCAGGGATCGCTTGGATCGACTTGCAAATCGGCGGCGCACTCGCGCAGCGTGCCCGTACACGCACCGTCTTTGCACTTATCATCCCGCGTGCATGCGTTGCCGTCATCACATGCGGCGTCCTCAGTGCGACGGATACAGGCTTCGTTTTGCTGGGATTCCGAAGGAATGCAGACGCGGTCAACACATGCGTACGTCGTCGTGGTACGGGTACGACTGCCAATCTGTTCACACACCCCGAGCCCGCTAAAGTCACACTCGGAGACCTCTTCACTGGCCTCGGGACACGGGCTAGTTTCGTCGCAACCGACGCACGTGCCTAATCCTTCATCACACGTGAGGTTGCCGACGCAAGGATCACCGTTGTGCACTGAACAATTGCCATCACTTCCGCAGCTATCGACGCCGTTGCAGAATAGACCGTCATTGCAGCGCGTGCCCTCAGAGACCGCGTGAATACAGCCGGTAACGCCGCAAATATCTACGGTGCAGGGATTGCCATCATCACAGCGCGCAGCCACGCATTGCTCCGCGCAACACATCTGGCCTGCGGCGCACACGCTTGATCCACACTGCACCTGCGGCTCGGGCTGTTGTGTAGGGTCCTCGGAGCCGAGACCACTTCGATCCGCCGAACACGACGTGCCGAAGAGCAGCGCCAGCGCGAGACCAAGTCTAGCTAGGCAGCCGACCGTGCAGCCCAGCGCTGCACTCACATTGAATTCAATAAACTGCCCCCTCACACGCTTCAGTATACGCGGATTTCTATTCTATTACCACAACCACATCACCACTTAGTGGCATGCCATACCCGCGACCCACCATCGTCTGGGGCATGTTAGCGTGAGCCGCCAGCCTGTCGTGCCTTCGGCTAAGCTGTGTGACAGCGTGCATAGACCCGCTCTAGTTGCTGCACAACGGCGCCAACACCCTGCACCAAAGTGGCCGAAACCCTTGTCTCGCGCTTAGATTTACCCACGCCCGGTCAAAGCGCAGAGACCGAAACACGCACGCGAGCATGGCCACAGCAACGGACAACCAACAACCACGCGACTTAGGCTTGTCCTGGGACGCGTTAGCATCGCCTTGCGCAACGCGGACGTCGCGCGCGTTGCGCCGAGGCTTACCGGCGGCGTGGGCTCGATTGTCTGTAATGCTCACTGCGGCGTGCTTCGCAGGAACACTAGGCAGCGCAGCTCGGGTTTCGGCCTGGACGGAAGCTGCAATCAAAGGTGCGCGCATCGATATCGAAGCAGATGTTGAGGCACGCAGACTTCGGCAGGTGGTTCACCTTTATCTGCGGGTGGAAGGGGGCGAGCTGAGAGCGCTCGACCTTCGTGGCTTTATGCCGGCACTCCAGCGAGCGCACATACGGGCTATATCGATCGTCCGCACGGAACGTGCGCCCGGCACAGAACGCGGACGCGTGCTCGAACGTTATAAGGCGGGGGTCGAGCAGAGCGTGGGCACGCTAAGCCTGACATTTCCCCGGGGCAGAGGACTGCGACGGGGCGACTACGCGATCCGTTTCGAGCACGAAGGGCCAGCGGCTGATGTGCTCACGCAGAGCGGCGATTTAGTCCATCTGAACTATGTCTTTCCGCCCTGGGAGCACGACTTATTTGAAGCGTCTGTGCGTCTCAAGCTGCCCCCAGGCGCCCGTCCGCTCCCGGGCGAATCGGACCTGGTGCGGGTGAGCGAGACGTGGGTCGACGGGGAACACTTTGCGACCTTCGCGCGTGAGCACGTGCCGCGCGAGACGCGCTGGGCCATCGGCGCGACCCTTCCCGCTCGCTCGAAGCATCCCGGACAACACTTGAGTGCATCCGGTAGCAGGAAAGAGCCCGCCGCATCAGGGTCTGAAGCTAACGCACAAGTTGACCAAGGCCACCGCACCGATCCCGATCAGGCCTCGCTCACGCGGACCGGGAACCAACTTGGAATGGCGGCAGACTTGCTGATACCGCGCCTTCCGGCCTTGGTCCTCGGCCTGCTCTTGTCCCTTGCGTTCGGCATCTACGTGAGATGGGCGACCGCGAGCGCGCGTTCGCGCCGCGACCGTGTCGGCCTAAGCAACCTAAACTTGGGCGGTTTCTGTCTACCGCTCTGGTTGTGCGCCGCTGTGGCGAGCCTGGGGGCGATGTTCGGGTGCGTCTTACTGGCGTTGGGCTTGGGTTGGTCTGTGCTGGCGGCAGCCTGCATGCTCGCCCTCTGCCTAGCGCATATGCCCTGGAGAAACCCTGATACCGTTGCAACCTGGACGCCACTTGTTGAAACGCGCGACGTCTTCAGCACGGTTTCCGAGTGCGCCCCGCAGCGCCTGCGTCAGCGCATGAGACAGCACCTATCCCGCGGGCTAGGCCTAATACTTCCGTGGCTGCCCGGGGGGGTGATTGCGCTTCTACTGGGTTTCTGGTGCGTGCCCGACCTCCAACGCTGGATTCATCTGCCGACCGTCCTGTGGTTCGCAGCATGGCTAGCGCTCACGCCACCCTTGCTAAGGCTTGGTCTGGCACGCGCGGAGTTGAGCGCGTCGCTGCTGCGGGAAGGCGCGGAAGTACTCGCCCAACGCCTAGGCCACATTCAACCCGAGGCCGCGCTTGACCGGCGGGCAGCACGCGGGGCCACCGGCCAAGTTCTGGCTGTGGCATTAGCGCTGCGCTCCGCGGATCGAGGCTTTGCCCTCGCGCTCACGCTGAGTCGCGGGCCGCGGACCAAGCCACGGGTTCGCCTGCGGCTGGAGGTCGACCCGGCCCGTTTCGGCCCCAACCTCGCCGCGCTACGTCAGCTCCTAGGCAAACCCTACCGCCGCAGTCGAGGCCCCAACGACTTCTCTCACACCTACCGCACCCCCATCGAACCCGAAACCCTAAGCGCCCTGCTCGCCCTTCTGCGCCCGAACCCCCAAGACGCCGCCTCACCCAAGGGCCTCTCCCCCAAAAAGACGCCGCTAAACGCGGCCTAACCCCATGCGTGATCGGTTAAGCGAGCTGCGTGTTCGGTTGAGGGCCTGAGCACGCGCGCCCACCGCCACGCAACCGCAGCGTGCCTTTTGGAACGCGCGGGATTTTTGGCGAGGCCGCACGGCCGGCTCAGGCCCGAGAGCCGGACACGCATGAGCCCTAACCCTGCGGCGGCACCTAGCGGTCCACTTAAATCCGCACCGGGCCGGCAGAAGGCACCACACTTAACGCACCGGGCACGATACGCCCCCAACACTGGGCCCGGAAAACTAGGCGGAGTCTAGAGGCAGAACAGGCGCCGCAGCAGGGCGCGCAACCGGTTGGCGGCGCGTGCCCCGAGCCCTCGCACACTATGGCTGCGTTGTGCCGGTTGAAAACGGCGATATCTCACAGCAAGCATATAGTTGCATGGATCATGCTTATGCTTGCACAACGCAAGCATCTTTGAGCCGGGCCTCCGCGGCCGTAAAACGCCTGAGCCTCCGGCTGATCCTCGACCGCTCTACATTCGCCTCTCGCTGCCATTTTCCCCTTCGTCAGGCCAGGATCCCGCTATGCGTCCGCATTCGAGGCCGAAGAGCAGAAGCGACGCGGCGTCATCACCCAAACAACCGGAGGCTTTCTGCAAACATTGCCCCCGGCAAAGCAACGTTTAGCCGCGGGCGGCGCCTAGGGCTTGGGTTAGGCGGTGGCCGAGGTCGGCGTCGGCTTGGGTGAAGTTGGCGAGGGCGCGCTCGCGTACGGCTTCGCGGCGAACGCCGCTCAGCTGCTGGGCGAGGGTAGCGATGAGGCGGTCTTTCGCGGCGGCATCCATCACACGATAGAGGGCGCCTGCTTGACCGAAGTCATCATCGTCACGGTGGGCGATAAGGCCGTGCTGACCGACGGACCCCGTGGCGTCGTAACCAAGCGCGTAGGGCGCACCGGTAGGCGCCGGGCCGCCCACAGTGTTGGGCGTGTAGTTTACGCTGCGACCGCCGTTGCCATCGAAGGCCATCGCCCCGTCGCGGCCGTAGTTGGAGGCCCCTCCGGATACGGACTTAGGCGCATTGACCGGCAGACGCGTGTGGTTGATGCCAAGGCGGTAGCGCTGGGCATCGCCGTAACCGAAGAGGCGCGCCTGAAGCATCGGGTCGGGTGAAGGGCCAATGCCCGGCACAAAGCTGCCCGGATTGAACGCGACTTGCTCCACTTCCGCAAAGTAGTTCTCCGGCAACCGGTTCAGCGTAAGTTTGCCGATGGGAATGAGCGGGTAGTCCGCGTGCGGCCACACTTTCGTCAGGTCGAAGGGGTTAAAGCGGTAGTTCGCGGCTTCGGCCTCGGGCATCACCTGCACCTTGAGCGTCCAGGAGGGGAAGTCGCCGCGCTCAATGGCCGCGTACATGTCGCTGTGTGCGTGCAGCGTGTCCTCAGCCGCGGCTGCGCGCGCTTCTTCCGCGGTAAAACACTTGATGCCCTGGTCGGTCTTGAAGTGAAACTTCACCCAGAAACGCGCCCCCTCGGCGTTGACCCACTGGAAGGTGTGGGAACCAAAACCGTCGATGTGGCGGTAGGAGGCGGGCAAGCCCCGATCGCCGAAGAGCCACACCACTTGATGGGTGGTTTCCGGTGAATGGGCGAAGAAATCCCAGACGTTGTCGGGCTCCTGGCGGTTGGTGTGCGGGTCGGGCTTTTGCGAGTGGATGAAGTCGGGAAACTTGATGCCGTCCCGGACAAAGAACACGGGCGTGTTGTTGCCGACAAGGTCCCAGTTGCCCTCTTCCGTGTAGAACTTGACGGCAAAACCGCGGGGGTCGCGCACGGTGTCTGAAGCACCGCGGGAGCCCGCCACCGTCGAGAAACGCAAAAAGACCGGCGTCTGCTTGCCCGCCTGCGCAAAGAGCTTCGCGCACGTCCATTGGCTCACCGATGCGTGGGTGGTCTCGAAGGTGCCGTAGACGCCGGTGCCAACGGCGTGGACGACGCGCTCGGGAATGCGCTCACGGTTGAAACGGGCGAGCTTCTCCACCAGGTGATGGTCTTGCAACAAGGTGGGCCCAGCGGCGCCCGCACGCTGCGAATGCTCGTTGTTTTCGATGGGTGCCCCAGCTTCGTTGGTTAGCACTCGCTTTTCGGCTTTCGACGAATCTTTCATATTCTTTCCTGCTCATAAACGAACTAAAGCCAACGGCGCAGCTTGGCAACCCCGGCACCACGCGCCCTCTGATTTCACCGGTGCCGACGGCGCCGGAACCGGTGCATTACGTAGCAGGTGGTGCACTCGATGATTGGCGGCGGTTAAGGGGCTTGATGAGGCCGTCTTGAACGATGCTGCCACCGATCCAGCGCACCCAGCTTGGCAAGGCCGTGGCAAGCCAGAGAGCCCAGGCAAACATCAGCAGCTGGTAGCACCACATCGGTGCGGAGAGAACAGTGGCTTGGGGCAGCGACGAAACCTGGGCCGCGCTGAACCATTCAAGCAGAGAGGCTCCGTCGCCACCGATCACGTGCGCGACGTAGCTTTTCGGCACGCCGAGCAAGCCGGTGCGCAGCGCATCGAGCAAGGTCACAAGGCCAAGCAGCATCAACCACAACAACAAGAGCTGCCGTAGGTTAAAAAGATAGGGATTGGCGAGCTCGACGCGCCGCCGCCAGAGGCACGTGGCAAAGAGGGCAACCAGCGTGAGCCCCGCCGCTGGGAGGCTCTGCGTCAAACCAAGACCCAGCAGAAACCACGACAGCGCAGTGAGATGTAGCGGCAAGCGTCCCAGCACAACAGCGAGCAACGCGAGCAGCAGGACAGTCGGCCAGAACAGCAGCGCGGGACCGGCACCAGGCCCTTGCAGCCAGAGCAGCCAACGCGGTGCCCCGACGTCAAGCGCGAGCGATACGTTGCGGGTGGGGAATGGCAAGCTCAGCGCAGAGGTTCGCAGCCGGAAGCCGGGCACGTGGGGCGCGGTCCATTCGACCTCGACCTCTTGCTCACCGGGCGGCACCGCAAGACGCAACCCCTCGGCGCTGCTGTTGGTAGCCATGAACTCGCCGGCGCGCTTTACGTGGCTAAGCACGGCGCCCTTGGGCAGCGGCAGCGAGAACGCCTCACCCACACTTGAGCGCAAGCTGAGGGTTAGCGTTGAGCGGCGAGTGGTTGCACCCTGATGCTCCCGGAGTTTCACATGGGTCAGGGTTGTTGTCGCGCCGGGGCTACCAGCGAGGGGTGAGATGCCTACATCGAGACTTGTGCTTCCCGCCGAGGGCGTCCATTCCAACATGCCGCCTGGGGCAGCTTGCAGCTCACCTGGGCGGGCCGCCCGGACCTGCCACGGCCCGGCATTGCGCAAGCGCCAGAACGTTTCGACCTGCGGGCTCGACACACGGGTGAGGCTGAGCTGGGGCCGCGCCTCAATGCGTGACTCGAACGTGAGCGCGCCCGCACCGGCGGGCAGCGTGACCTTAAGCGCATCGCCCAGCACCTCAACCTGATCGTTCAGCGGCGTTTCACCCGGTAGACGTGGCAGCAGCACGTGGAGTGCCCCACTCGAGGGATTCTCGCGGGAAAGCGTCGTGCTGAGCTGCCACTGGGAGGTCAGCGCGAGGGTGCGGACAACATGGCCAAACGGCTCGACGCTTTGGCGCTGTGGACCTGGCGCAGCCAGGTCGCCTGGTTGCTCGACGCGGGCCGCGACCTTGCGCAGGGTGAGTGTATTGCCCGCAGGCAGGCCATCGCGCACCCCTTCGACCAGCACGTGATCGAGGTCCAGCGTTAGCTTCCGCGGCGCATACGGTAAGTTGAGGGCGGCGACCTCGTCGTCGAGACGGCCTTCAAGCCTGATCCGGTGGCGGCCTGCGGGTGCCTCCAGCAAGAGCAGGCTGTCCACACGCGTCACGCGTATTGCTTCGTTGCCGCGGGTGACGATGCGCTCGGGCCACCCGCCGGCGCCAAGCGTGGGCAAGGCACTGACGACGCGGGCGGCGTGTTCAATGTCTACCTCCAGGGCAAGGTGCGTGACGTTCGCTCGCACTTGAATGTGCGCCACGGCGGCGCAACCGGGGGCGCAGTCCGGCGGCGCTGCGAGGCGGTCGCGCAGCTCGCTTAACATGGCCTCGCTGGGAAAGCCGGCGCCTTCTGACTGACCGGCGGCACTGGCTGGCAGGAGCAAACCCGCCAGCAGCGCAAGCGAGGCGGCGAGCGGTGCTGTGCCGGTGTTCTGCGCCGGGGACAGCTCACGATAGTCGCGTGCGAGGCGGTGCAAACAGTGCCCGGCCAAAGCCAACACCAGCAGCGACCGCACTAAGCGCAGCAGCGCAACGAGCCAGGGCGGCGCGAGCCATAAACGGAAGGACGCCGAAGCCGCGACCGGGCCCGGCCAGGAGAGCGCGTGCGTCCGCCAGCGCCAGAGAGGCAGGCCCGTGCCCGTCTGCACCGCGGCGAGCTGATGCGCATCACCGAGGGAGGCGCCGCCGCCCGCACCGGCAGGTCCCGGCGGGCTTTCGAGCTTTTTGCGCACAAGCTGCTGGCTTTGAGAGTGCGTGCTTTTGTGAGGCGGCGCTTGGGGGCTATCGCCTGCGATCACATCTTCATTCATCTCCGCGGTGGCTAGCATCTCGTATTCGGCCGCCGCATCAGCCCGCGGCGCGCTGCGGCGGCGCGGCGCGGGCGCGCCTCGCAGGGAAGATGCGGCCATACTCTCAGCCGTTAGCTCCATGGCATGGCCCGATTCAAGGGCGGGAAAGAGCGCCAGTTTCACGTCGCTGAGGGTGAAGGGGATAAGGTAGCCGACGAGCGTGAGTGCGGCGCCGAGCGTCAAGAAGCGAAACGCCTGCCTCAGGCCGCGCCCCAACGCGGGGCGACTCTCGAGCAAACCGGTAACGGCCGAAAGACTCGCGAGCGCTGCGAGCAGCCATACCCAAACCGAACGCGGCGCCGCCGCGGCGCTCAAAGAGAGGCCCAAGGCCACCAAGGCAAGCAAGGCTACCCGCCAGCCAAAGAGCTTGTAGGCCAAGAAGACCGATAGAAACCAGACGAAGGCCAACCAAAGATCCCACGCGCCGAGCCAGCTTTCCGATGCGACCACGCCCTTGGCGCCGAGCAGCAAAAAGCCCGGCGGCAGATGGATCAGCCCCGTCGCCTCGGTAGCCTCCGTATGCCAAGGCAGCACGGGCTGCGCTTGAATCGGACGCTTAAGCGAGGCGTGCATCTCCGCCACCAGATCGAAGGGTCCGGAAGGCACTTCGATGCCCGGAAGTCCACTTGTGGGGTCCGTCGTGATGAGCCGGGGCACGCCCCCGAGCAAAACGCGACCGGGTACCCAAGGGGCTTGCGCGTTGAGCCGCAAACGCTCAACGCCGCGCCCATTTTCGCTTAAGAGCGTGCCGCTGAGGTGCTCGCGGCCGCTCAGCTCTTTGCCCGCGAAATCTAGCCAAAGCTCGCGATGAAGCGTCAGCGAACCTCGCACTTCTTCCGGCTGCCCAAGGGTAACGGCGAGGGTTGCTGTAGGCACCAGGCGAAAAGCGCGCTCACCTTGCCAGTCTGAAGGCAGGCGGGTTTGGGCGGGATCGACGGGGCTCCCACCGAGAATGGCGGCAATGGGTAGAGCGCTCGAACTCACAACCCAGGTCTCACCCGCAAGCAAATCAGGCAGGGCCTGGGCGGATTCCGGCACAAAGCGCAGCGTCTCGGGCGCGGCCCGGCCCACGACACGAACGTCCCATTCACCCGGCAGCGCTTCGAGAACCAGCGCGCGCTGACCGGTCACCTCAGCGCCGAGAGGTGTGTCGAGCGCATGCAAGACAAACCCCTCGAGCAAGGCGCCCGGCACCTCCACCATGCGCGGCCGGCCGGAAACCTCCAACAACACCCGCGTCTCGACCATGGTTTGGCGCCCCGCAACGACGCGTCGCTGCACCTCGACGTGCATCCCATCCTGCACCTCTACTGCGTCCGATTCGGCCCCGGAGCCGGTGCCGCCTCGCGCGCGCAAAACCAAACGACCCCCATCGATGCGATACCCGTCCTCCGCGAGACCATTAACGGTCACCGCGGCGAAACCATCCGGGAGCGCCATCGCGTCAGGCCTCGCTTGCCAGGTCAAACGGCCGGTCAGCGTGCGTTCGCCGGCACCTACGAAAGCCCGCCACTCTCCGTCTACCCACACCGGCACAAGCGGCTTATCCTTGCCCTCGCTGAGCACCGCTACCGTTGTGGCGCTGTCGCCGGGCAGGCGTACGAAACCTGGCCGGTCTAAATCGACACGGGCGACGAAGCTCACGCCGCTCGCATCGACGTCGAGCGCTAGACTGGCAAGCCACTCGCACTGGCGCCCACCCTTATCTAGCGGCGGGCAGCGCAGGTCGGAGGTTGCGTGCAAGACCCAGGGAACCCAGGCGCGTAACGGCGCCGGCACATGCTCGAGCGGCAACGGCGCCGCCTGCGCCGAAAGCGACCAACATAGCCCGACCAAAGCCAATACCCCAAGCGTCAGACGCGTCATAGACTTGGCAGACTAGCGCGTCGAGGATTTGGTCGCCTACCTCTATTCGAGGCCCGTGCCCGGGCGCTACGCGTGGGGGCACCCCGGATACGCATGCTATAGCGCCCCCGCAGCTCGGTTCATGGGGCCGCAGCGCATGCAGGTGGGCGAAACGCCCGACGCCTCCTCCCCCACGACACCGCGGAAAGATGGCCTACCGTTGCGCGCGGCCCGCGCACACCCGCTTGCCCTCTACTGCTGATGTTTTTGGGTGCCGCACCCTGAGCGATCCCCTCATTAACTCGAGACGCAGAAAGCCGCGGGGAAATGGGCCTGGAGTAAGTATGGTGGGGTGGGTGGGTCCGCGCACGAAAGGCCCATTTCCCCGCGGCTTTCGTCCCCCAGGCTCATTGACGGGGATGGCTCAGGGCCGCACCCCCCTGAACCCTTACCTTCTATTAGACCGACAAGGCGACATGTTACAGAGGACAACGTGAACCAGAAGCAACTCGACTTAGCTGTTGAGAAATCCATTATCAGCCGAGAACAGGCCACACAACTCGCCGATCTATGGTTTTCAAAAACACCGACCACTCCTCGCTTCGATTTTACGCATGTGCTCTATTACCTCGGCGGACTGATCGCCATAGGCGCCATGACGATATTCATGAACCTGAGCTGGGAAACGTTTGGCGGCTGGGGGATCCTAGGAATCACTTTACTATATGCCGCTGGCGGAATAGCGCTAGCTAACCGCTTTCGGCGTGGCGACCACATCGTTCCTTCCGGACTTTGTGCAGCTTTTGTTGTGGCGTTAACACCTCTTGCCATTTACGGCCTGCAGCAAGGCATGGGATGGTGGCCAGATGAAACGGCATATCGAGACTACCATCGTTATATCAAGTGGCATTGGCTTTACATGGAACTTGGGACCCTCGCGGCCGGCGCCATCATCGCCTACCGGTACCGTTATCCGTTTCTCTTGATGCCCATCGCACTCACGCTTTGGTATCTTTCGATGGACCTAGCGCCGCTGCTCGCAGACGGCGCAGCCGACTTCAAGCTCCGCACTCAGGTGTCTTTGTACTTCGGCCTCGCAATGCTCTTGCTTTCTTTCTGGATAGATTTGCGTTCATCTAGGTCCGGAGACTACGCTTTCTGGATGTATTTGTTTGGCATTATCACCTTCTGGTGCGGTCTTTCATTGCAGGAATCAGAAAGCGAACTGTCAAAGTTCGTATATTTTTGTATCAATCTGATGTTAGTTGGGGTGGGAGCGGTGCTTGTTCGCCGGGTATTTGTAGTATTCGGCGCGCTTGGGGTTGCGCTCTATCTCGGCTACGTCGCCCATCACGTATTCAGCGACATGTGGCTATTTCCCGTGGCGCTTTCCGCCATAGGCCTTGGCATTATCTATCTCGGACTGCTGTGGCAGAAGAAAGAGAACGTCATCACGCGACGCGCGCGCCGTTATATGCCTTCAGCTTTGAGGGAGCTACTTGAACAGCGGCGGGCATAACTCGCTACACTTTCATCGCGGCTCTAAAACGCGAACCGAACGCCCCGGAATCTCAAACGCGGCTTCCGGTTCAGGCATCGTAACTGTTCAGGGGGGCATTTTACACGCATGCCCCCGGATTTACGGGAGCAAATCCCGCAAACCCTCCCCCACTGTACCTCTAAAGAGTGGCCTAAAGCCGGCAAGCGGGTCCCCAACGCCCACTTGCTTCTTTCCGCAGCGTTTTTGCTTTCTGGACCCCCTGAACGGTTACCAGGCATCTACTTCGCGCCGCGCGTCTAGCCAGGGGTACGTCTAGCCAAGCATGCGCGAAGGCGAACGCGACCGCAGGTGCAGCTGGGACGGAAAGTGGAGCGCGTGTTCATTGAGACCGTGCTCATAGAGACATTGTACGCGGGTACGCGACCCCTGAACGCTGACACTCAGGAAGGCCCTG
>SLQV01000115.1 GCA_007131285.1 Myxococcales bacterium | reverse complement strand
TGGGTACGGAGCTGCGCGCAGTGCCCAATTGTGGGGGGCTCCGGAGGGTGCGCCTGCGCGCCCGGGCCCCCGCGGGCCCCGCAGCCACGCGCTCGCCGGGACGCGCTCGCCGTGCGCCCCCTCCCCGTCGCGCCCGGCCAACTGCCAGGCTCAACCGCATGCTTCACCGGGTTACTACGCTATGATTTACGTATTCGTGTATGGGACTTTGCGGCGAGGAGAGGCGGCGCAGCATTTACTGTCGGAAGCCGAGTGGCTGGGTGAGGCCGCCACCGATGCCGCGTTCACGCTCGTCGATCTGGGCGACTGGCCGGGCTTGCTCACCGGCGGCCGGACACGTGTGGTGGGGGAGGTGTACCGAGTTGCGCCGGAGCGACTGCCCGCACTGGACGACTACGAGGCGTGCCCCGAGGAATACACGCGCGAAACCCTACCCGTGACCCTGCACACAACCGGTATGCGACTGACGGCGTTGACGTACCTGCTTCGGCCTAAGCTCGCGGCTGGACGGCCACCTATCGCCTCGGGCGACTGGCGCGCGCGCTGACCCCCAAGCGCCGCCGACTCAAGACCTCGCGTTCCGGCAGCGTCCATGGAGAAGGGGGGGCGACAATCTGCCACATTTACGTATCGCCTCGGGTGCGCCAGATCCACCCTCGCGCGGAGCACCAGCGGGCACGAAGATGTGCCGGCTTAGCTCTCCGGAAATCCCTTACCGATGGAGTCGTAGAGATGCATGATTTTGAGTGTTTGGGGCTCGGTGTTGAGCGTTCGAATAAAGGTGAACCCCTTCGGGGCGATACGTCCACAACGGCACCAAGGCAGACCGATCCGAGGTACGCCGTGCTGCTTGTATGGGGAATAGCTCTCGGCACTGGCTGCGCGGATGATGCGTCCAGCTACCTCGCGGCAACGGCGCCGGAGCCGAGCGAGGGCGAGCAAGTTAACGCCGCCTCGCCGGATGACGCGCCCCCTGCAGCCCAGCGGGTGACGCTGGCATTCGATGCACGCGTCGGCGACGAACCGGCCGCCTGTGATCGGGAATACGCCGCACTCGGAAGCGGCGCCACCCCCGCGAGGCTGGCGGATGCGCGCCTATTTCTTACGGATATCGAAGTGCGGAACGCAAGCGGCGAGTGGGTGGCGCTTGCGCTTGACCAAGACACCCCCTGGCAAGCCCACAACGTGGCGCTGCTCGACTTCGAAGACGGTAGCGAGGCGTGCGCGGGAAGCGGCGATGCGTCGCTCAATCACGAAGTGGTCGGCACCCTTCCCGAGGGCACCTACACGGGCCTGCGCTTCCAGGTCGGCATCCCGACCAATCTAAACCACAACGACAGCGCCGTTGCACCCGCGCCGCTCAACGTGGCACCGATGTTTTGGAACTGGCGCGGTGGCTACAAGTACCTTCGGGTCGATTGGGACATCTCACTGAGCGGAACCGTGGACTTTAATGCCGAGGACGCACCGGCGGTTCCGCGCTGGAACGTTCATCTCGGCGCGAGCCAATGCGTCGGTGCGGCGCCGACGTCCCCGCCCGAAGCGCCCTGCGGTTTTGCCAACCGTCCGGCCATCGCGTTGCCTGAATTTGTCGCGGATTCACACAAGGTAGTCATCGATCTCGGTGCGCTTGTGGCGGGTGCAGACCTCAGTGCGAATGTGGAGGGCACGCCACCGGGCTGCATGAGCGCACGCACCGAATCCGCCGACTGTGTACCCGTTTACAGCAACCTCGGGCTTAGCTTCGAAACGGGCCTGTGCGCAGATGAATGCGACGGGCAGCGCGTTTTCTCGACCGCCCCCCTCGCCGAAACCCACGACCCCCTCTAAGCACCCGAGCCACGTAGGGAAAGCCGAACGCCATGTCCATCATGCCAACCCCCATCATGCCGACTCAGTGCCGCCCCCTCTGCTTGAAAGCGTGCTGTCTTGTCACGCTGGCGTGGGGCTGCACAGACGGAGCGTCCTTTGCCGTGGTCGAGCACGCGCCGCCGAACGCTCCGACGCCTGGCGAGGCTGGCCCGGACGAACCCACCCAACCAGCCGAGGAACTGACCGCGCTCACGCGCCTCGACATCCCGCCGGGCTTTCCGCCGCCGCGCATCCCCGCGACCAACCCGCTCACCGACGCCAAAATCGAACTCGGGCGCCACCTCTTTTATGACACGCGTCTATCTGGCAACGGCGAGCAGTCCTGCGCTTCGTGCCACGAACAGTCCAAAGCCTTTGCCGATGGCCGTGCATTGCCCACCGGCTCCACCGGCGAGATACACCATGCCAACAGCCTGCACCTCGTGAATGCGGTCTACCAAGGCACGTTGACCTGGGCGAACCCGCTCCTGACTTCGCTCGAAACGCAAATCTTTGTGCCCATCTTCGGCGAAGAGCCCGTGGAACTCGGCGCGGCCCCTTTTCAGGTCGAGATTATCGAGCGCCTGGCCGCAGACGCGTACTACCAAGAGGCCTTCCCGGCCGCTTTTCCCGAACGCGAGACGCCCCTCGATTGGGATGCGGTCGCGATGGCGCTAGCTTCCTTTGTGCGGTCACTTATTTCTGGAAACTCGGCGTTTGATCGCTTCGTTTATCAGGGGGAAGCGCAGGCGCTGTCGGCTTCCGCGAAACGCGGCATGGACCTCTTCTTTTCGGAAGAACTCGAATGCCATCACTGCCACGGCGGCTTCAATTTCACGGAAGCCTCAGTGCACGCCAACACGCCTTTCGAGGCGAGGCGTTTCAATAACACCGGACTCTACAACGTGGATGGCGAGGGGGGCTACCCGCTCACTGCCCGCGGCCTTATCGAGTTCACTGGGGCGCCAAGCGACATGGGTCGCTTCCGGGCGCCCAGCCTGCGCAATGTAGCCGTCACTGCACCCTTCATGCACGACGGATCGGTAGAAACGCTCGGTGAGGTGATCGACATCTACGCCGCGGGCGGCCGCGTCATCAGCGAAGGGCCCAATGCGGGCGATGGCCGGAGCAACCCCTTCAAGAGTGGTTTTGTCGTGGGCTTCACCCTGAACGAGCGACAGCGCTCGGATTTACTCGCCTTCCTTGAGAGCCTGACTGACGACGCCTTCCTCACGAATCCGCGCTTTGCAGACCCGTGGGCGCGGGGCGAGGACGGCGCGCCCACAGCGGCAGCAACGCGCTGATGGGCAAGCGCACCCCGCATGCCCTCGTGATGGCGACGCTTGCACTCGGGTGCGCGTGGACGTGGCCTGCAGCGGCGCACCATCACGCCGGCGCGGTCGGCCGCGTCGGCACCTCGTCGCTCTCGCTCTTCGGGGGGGCGGGGGCGAGGCGTTACGCGCTTGCCGGGCCTGAGCTGCGCCTGGCACTCGGCTACGACTTTGCCTTTTTCGGTCGGGCGCTTGACGGCAGCGCACGCTTTGACCGCAGCGAACTCGGCAAAGCTCAGCTTCACTTGATGACCGCAGCGACCACACTGGCGTTGCCAAGCGGAACGCTCTTCGGTGTCGTACTGCCCGTCGGCGTATTGAGTACCCACCCGCCCAGCGAATCCGAGAACGCGCAGCGCACGGCAAGCGGCCTTGGGGACGTGCAGCTTTGGGTTGGCCAACGGCTCGCGCCGCTGCAGAAGCGTGCGGCGCCGCGGGCAGACCTTGCGCTAAGGGCCGGCGTATCGTTGCCGACAGGCCGCTACGACCCGAGCGCGGGGCTCTCTGTCACGGATGTTGTGGGCGGCCCGGACGGCAGTATCGACATCATCACCTTCGACACCCGTACCACCCTCGGCCTCGACACCTTCGCACTCATCTTCGGTGTGGACGGCGCGCTGGCGCTCTCCCCGCGACTGAGCCTTCAGACCAGCCACACCGTCAGCATTCCGCTGACTCGGACGCGCGATGGTATTCTCTGGGGGCCCGATGTGGCCGGTACGTTCTTGCTGACGGTGACCTTAGTTCCCGAGTGGCTTTCGCTGGCGGCGGGGCCGGCCTACAGCAGCCATTTCGCAGATTCTGTGCCTATTGACGCCGAGGGAGACGCGCGACGGGCTCGCCTCGGCGGTCGCCATGACGTCGGCGCCGCCGCCCGCCTCTTTGGCCAGCTCACGCCCCGAATCGGCTACCAAGTACGCGTCAACGTGCCGCTGTGGCAGTGGACCGGCGGCGTCCAGCTTGCGGAAACCTTCTCGCTAGGCGTCGCCCTCGCCTACAGCTTCGGCTCCTGATCTCACGCGTCGGTGGGCAACGCTCCCGCCCCACATCCAACGCAGTGCCTCGCGTCGCCGGGACGCGCGGTCTCATCAAGGTGCTATGGCCGCACGGTCTGGGCGGCCACGGAGTTACCAGCGCGCTTTTCGTCGTCGAGATAGCGTTCGATGCGCCGAACGCCATCGTAGTCACGGTCACTTACCGTGGTAAAACCGAGGATCTTATGGGAAACATCAAAGACCGAGGTCGAGGCCTGGCCGCCGGGCGCGAGCTTCAGTAGCGCTGCCTTAAGCGCGTCCACCGTTGCGGGATCTAGACCCGCTCGTGCAACGTACGCATCGTAGGGGATGCGGTCGGTGCTTGCGAGTATTCGAAACGCTTCCGGTGTCATATTGTACTCCGAAGCGTCGAAAAGAATATTCGCGAAGACGACCGCGCCATCGCAGGCGCCGGAGTAAAGCGCGCGCAATGCAGCAAGATGGTCACCGGTAAAACGCGTCGCTTTGAAGTCGCTGTCGGGGTTAAGTCCCTCACGGCGAAAGAGCGCCCGTGGATAAAGATAGCCGGAGGTGCTTGTTGGCGAGACGTAGCAAAACACCTGGTCGCGTAAATCCGTCAGACTGTGCACGCCACTGTCAGCGCGGGTCAGGATATAACCCTCGTAACTTGAGCCAGCGCGAGTCACGGGCGTTGCGAGCAGGTGTAGTTCAGGCGACGCGCGCTTGGCACGCACGTACGCGTATCCAGAGAGCGCCGCAAAATCGATTTCACCGGCCAGGAGCTGTTGGGCGAGGTCGAGGTAGTCCTCGACCACGGTCATCTGCACTTTGCGGTCGAGCTCTGTCGATACAAACACCGTCAACGGGGTGTGGTTGCGCAACACGAGATCTTTGGGCAGGTATCGCGTGATCCCAAAACGCAACGGCTTGTTACGCGTATCCGCAACGACTGTACCAGGCGCAGCCTGCGAACCCAAAACCACTTCGCCACTTCGTTGGTTCTGCTCGGTGCGGGTACGCTGAGCGATAAGCGTAAAGAGCACCGCGATACATCCAATCACCAAGGCCGAGGCAAGTGCCCAGGGCCGGTTAAGGTTGGACATATTGGCATTAGGAAGGAGGATATCTTCGTCGTCGGGCTCGCTAAGGCTCTGAGTGATCGGCACCTCGACCGCGGAGAAGACCGGCAAGTGACCGAAGAGTCGGATGAGTGCGCAGGAAAACTCTCGGGCCGTTGCGAAACGTTCGTCGCGGTCGCAAGCCATCGCTCGCAGGACAACCGCTTCAAGGTCTTCGGACACCTCAGCGCGCAGCTCGCGAATAGGCGTGTGTGCACCCCGCAGCACGGCCTGCATCAGTGTGCGCGACTCGCCGCCGGTAAACGGCATACGCCCGCTCAACATACGATAAAGAAGCGTTCCAACAGCGTAGAGATCGGCCCGAGCATCGATATCGTTTTTTCGCTGAATCTGCTCAGGGGCCATGAACTGGGGTGTCCCGATAAGGGCGCCATCCCCGGTCACCTCCATCGTTCGTAGCTCTGATGCAAATTTTGAAATACCAAAGTCGAGAATCTTGACGGCGTATTGACCCTGGCTGTTGCGCGACACAAATATATTCGCAGGCTTGAGGTCACGGTGCACGACGCCCCGCGCATGTGCCATCCCCAGCCCGGACAGAATCTGACAGGCAATGACCACCGCATCCTCCAGGGATAGCTGGCGCTGGCGGCGGAGGAGGGCAGCGAGCGATTCACCCTCCAGCAACTCCATCACAATAAAGGGGACGCCGTCTTCATCGGTACCGGTATCGAATACGGAGACGACATTGCGGTGCTTGACAGCAGCCGCTGCACGCGCCTCACGGCGAAAGCGCATGAGGGATTTGGGATCGCTCACAAAACGCTCGCTCAGCACCTTGATGGCCACTTGAGCGCCCAGTCCGACGTGCTCCGCAGCGTAAACCGCGCCCATCCCGCCCTCACCTAAAAGGCGGCCCAGCCGATACTTGCCGGCAATCATTTTGGGGGGGTCGAGCACATCCGTTCGCTCGCCCCAGGGCACTTCTTCGGCTTTTTTGTTCGACTGTACCATCGCGTCTACGTCGCTAAGCCTAGACTCCAGCTCCAGCGCGAACGGCAACGCCCGCGGCTCGATTCCCGAAGTAACCCTTGAACTGTGATCCCGGCTTGATATTAAGTCCAGGAGCGTCCTCGTTCCCCCCCCCTACCCGAAGCACTTAGGCGTAGCACCACCGGTTTTGACCGAGGGCAGCTGAGACACACTTCAAGTGCTCGTCGTAGCGCGCGGAACTGAAATGCCGCCGCATGCTAACTCTACAGCACTTCGTTTCGATCTCTCACCGCTCATGCTTAAAAAGCCCCCTCCACTACTATCATCCGCCTAACTGACACGACGTTAGCGCGATTCACCGAATGTAGCTACGCCACGGCTCAGTAGGCCGTTGCAAGTTCCAGGCCCGTGCCTGCTTCAGGTAGGCTATTTATCTGCACTTCGCGTGATGCGTGTCAGAGTTGGCACGCGTGCGCGGCCGCTACCTAATAACAGCGTTTCTCGTGTTGGCGAGTTACGGACTCTGTCGACCCATGGTCGAAGCAGCCTTTCTTTCAGGACTCGGCAGCGCGCGCCTGCCGCATGTATGGCTCGGGCTGGGCGCGTCGATGCCTGTTGTTGTGACCTTCCAGATGGTGCTGCTGCGGCGCCTGTCGGTGCGCAACGTGTGGCGTGCTATCATTGTCTTCTCGGCGGTCGCGCTGCCCGTGTGCGCGCTGCTCGCTGCGCATTACACTCCCTGGCTCTACGTCCTCTATCTCACCAAGGATATCTACGTTGTTTGTGTCCTTGAGCTGTTCTGGACACTCGCCCACCGCGATGTGTTGCGCGAAGCAAGCGAGCGCAGAGCGGGCTACCTATGCATTGCCGGGGCCCTGGGCGGCATAACAGGCGGCCTTGCACTGGGTCCACTGGGATATTTCCAAAGCTGGGCACGTCGTTGGGCCGCCTCTTTTTCCGGTAGCTGCCCAACATGGGCCTTTGACTTAGTGAATAACCGCGCTCTTTTGGCAACCCTAGCGGCAAGTCTGCTTCTGCTACTAGCCTCCTTCACCGGTCTACCACCGCGCAGGAGCACCTCGACACCTAAGCCGCGAAACATCCATCACGCATCCATGCCGCGCGCAGGGCAACGTCCGCCAAAGAGGCGAGCCGCCGGGGCAGCGGAAGCGACGCGGCTCTTAGCAACGAATCACGTTCGCTTCACGCCGACAGCCCTGCTGCTCATCGTCTTCGTCAGCTTAACCCAGACCTCACTCGTGCTTGTCGATTACCTCTTCAACATCGCCATAGAGCGGCAAACCGCGGAGGGCGCTGTGATGGCCCAGCTCTTTGCGCTGACGTACGTTGCGACCGACACGTTGTCGCTGGCACTGCAGCTAGGCGCACGCTTGATCGCATCGCGGCGCGGTCACCTCGCGGGACTCACGCTCGGGCCAGTTTTTGGCCTTCTGGGCATCGGCCTAGTCTCTTCAACGGTTATCCTCTTGCCCGCCATTCTGGCGATTAAGGTTGTGGTCAAGGCGCTCGATTATAGCTGGCAACGCGTGGTGCGGGAGAGCATCTATCAGAGCTTTCCCCAAGATTTGCGCGCTGCGTGCAAGTCCATCGCGGATGTCTGGGCCTACCGGTCAGCTAAGGCCGGTACTGCGCTCTTTCTGCTTAGCCTAACAACGCTAAGCGCCTTTCCGGTTGAGATTGTCGCCCTAGTCTGCCTTTCTCTTTGGGCGGTGTGCAGTGTTATGCTCTGGCACAACGCTCAGAGCCTGCGGCTCGAGCAGAGATCGCAGTAATCGAATCCACCTGACGGCCGCGGCATGCACCCGGACGCACCCGCTTTGACCCATCGTCACGGCCGCAGCTCTAGAGCGGAATGCGGTAGTAAACCGATAAACCTTCGGGCACGCCGTACGCGCCGTAGATCAGTGTCTGAGGTTGCGCGCCAAGCGCTGTATTCAGTCGCAACATGGCGGCGGCCTCGGGCCAGCGCTGCCGCCCGCACAAATACCGAAAGCGTCCCCGCAAGTTGTTGATCTGGGCGCGTTTCAGGGAGAGCCCGAGGCCCTTGCGTCGCCAAGCGGGCACCACGCCCAGTGCAACCGAGTACGCCGAGGTCCCACAACCGAGCTGAGGGTCCTGAGCGGGTCCGGGTGTATGGCCGACGGCCTCCAAAGGGCGCGCGAGTGCGTAGCCCACAATGCTATCGTGAACCCATGCAACCTGCGCTAGGCCTCCTGCAAAACACGCAACCACGCCCGTCTCGGACTCACGCCGTGCCGCTTCGAATAGTTGCGCTTCGATGCGCATAATCTCCGCGACTTCTGCGGCGTAGCAAGTACGAGATACTTCCCTGATGCTCCACGGCTTCTGCATGCTTAGAGATAGCTTACCGTGATTCTTCGAGAACGCGTGATCTTTGCTTTCGGCCTCTGTGCACTGCTGGCGCTTGGTCACGTGAGCGTGACAACACCCGCTGCGGCGCAAGGGCGCGATCCACGTCTTGAGTGGTCGACGCTGCGCACGCCCCATTTTGAAGTCCACTACCACGCGCCGCTCGGGGACGCGGCCGAAAAGGTGGCGGCGCTCTCCGAGGAGAGCTACCTGCGCGTCGGCCAATTGCTTGGTCATGTGCCGAACATGCCAACGCACGTGGTGCTCAGTGACCTGACCGACAGTGCCAACGGCTCTGCCCAGGGCATTCCCTTCAACCGCATCGAGCTCTTTCTATCTTCGCCTCCCGACCTCAGCCCGCTGGATGAATACCGTGACTGGCTGCGACTGCTGGTTGCGCACGAATTCGTGCACATCGCCCATATCGACAAGACCGGTGGATTGCCTGCTGTGATTAACAAGGTGCTCGGCCGCACGTACCTCCCCAATCAAGTCTTGCCACGTTGGTTCATCGAGGGACTCGCCGTTTATGGCGAGTCCCTGATCGATGGCGGTGGTCGACTGCGCTCGCGCGTTTTCGATATGTACCTGCGCTCGGAGATGCTGAAGGCACACCCGTTGCGCCTAGATCAACTCTCAAACGTCGTCGACACCTGGCCCCAAGGCACCGCCTGGTATTTGCTGGGGGGCCACTTCGTGAACTACATCGCGGAAGCGTACGGCCACGAGGTGCTGCGACATTTTATCGCTATTTACGGCGCCCACACACTCCCGTTTGCGATGAACCGCGCGCTCGCGCGGACCGGCACACCGACCTTCGAAACGCTTTATCCCGAGTTCATCGCCCACGCACAGGCAAGCGCCCGAAGCCAAGTTGAGGCCATAGAACGGGCAGGCGTCATCGAGGGCACGCGAGTCACCCATCTCGGTCAACACTTCGCCGAGCCGCGTTTTTACGCGGGGCAGCTTTATGTCTACGCGAATCCGCCCGACGGCCCCCCTGGACTGCACCGCGTCTCATTGGGCACCGGCGAGGTTGTGCGCGCCGTGAGAACCCTCGGGAGCGCCGCTCCCACGGCACCAAGCCCGAGAGCCCTCTACTACTCGGCACCTGCGCCTTTGCGCCACATTCATACCTTCGGTGACCTTTTTCGCATGGACGCGAGAGGGCGCACCCGACGCCTAACGCATGGACTACGCGCGTCGCAGCCCGCATTCGATGCCGTCAGAAATCAGCTTGTCTTTGTGATGAACGATGGGGGCTCGAGGCACTTAGCAACACTGCCTTTGACAAATCTTCGGGCCAAGCCGGAGCTGCTGTTGCGGGTGAATGCGGGCGACCAAGTCTATTCGCCGCATCTGAGCCCTGACGGCAGCGAACTCTCGGTCAGTATTTGGCGCAACGGCGGCTACCGAGACCTTTACACATATAACTTCGAGGCGCGCTCCTGGCACCGCTGGTGGCGCGACCGCAACATCGACCGGCATCCCTTTTACACCCCAGATGGTCATTTTATTCTCTTTGCCTCCGAACGCGATGGCGTCTCTGACCTCTACGCGCGGGATAGACGCGACGGCCGGATCTTGCGGGTGACGCGGGTCACGACGGGCGCCTTCTACCCAATCGTCGATGACGAGAGCGACCACCTCGTATACGTCGGTTACACTGCAGCAGGCTTCGACCTCTACCGACTCCCCTACGCACCCGAGACATGGACCCCCATCACGAGCTTTCCCGTTCGCGAGGACCCACCGCACGCGCCCGTCCCGCGACACGACGCCACTGAGTACGAGACCTACTCTCCCCTCCGCCACCTCTGGCCGCGTGCCTACGGCATCGCCTATGAGGATGCGGGTGCGGGACAGGAAGTCGCGCTCACCATGACGGCGACGGATCCAGCCACGTTCACTCAAGTTTCGGCGCGCCTTGGCCTACCGGTCACTTTCCCGGGTCTTAATATAGATGGGAACATTCGCTACAACCATCTGCTCGCACCTACGAGCTTTGGCGTAAGCAAACGAGAGGTTGAGCGTGACGCCATCCGGATTGGCACCACGCCCCATGGTTATCGAGAGAACCGCACCGCGCTGAACCTATCCTCGCAGCTACCGCTGCGCCAGGACTACCGCAATCACCTTGTGCGCGGCAGCCTGGGTGCGACGCAGATAGAAGCTAGCCAACCGCTCGCTATTCCTCTCGACCCGAACATTGGCCCGCCGCGCTTACCTTTTTTCGGTTGGGTGGGCCGGGCCAGTTTGGGCTACGTTTTTACGGACACCTACCGTGGTCCTTTTGATATTTCGAATACCGACGGCACCCAAGCCACGTTCGATGTGTTGCTCTCTGACCCGCTCAGCGCCGCGGCGTCGCCAACGGTTACACTGCGCTACAGCCTCCGGCATTTTTGGCGCATGCCATGGCACCGGCTTCACGTCTTGGCAGCATCCTACAGCGGAGGCGCGGCGCTCGGAGGCCTCGCGGGCGTCGGCACCTTAGTCCTGGGCGGCTACCGCACCGTAGACCTGCTCGACGGCCTCATCAGCGGCGAACAACTGCTGGGGGCGCGCCTTCGGGGCTTCCCCGCATTCACACGCGCCGGCAACCACCTTCACCTGGCCAACCTCGAGTACCGGCTTCCTCTTTGGCGCGCACAACGGGGCGTATCGACACTGCCCTTCTACCTAGCGCGCACCAGCCTCCTTGCGTTTGTCGATGTCGGCGACGTCTTCAATGCCTACACCGACATACGCCCGCTCTTCGGCACTGGCAGCGAGCTCTTGTTCGACCTCTTTCTCGCCTACGTCGCGCCGCTGAACGTGCGCATAGGCGTTGCCTATGGCTTCGGCGACCCACTAGGCGGCGTGCAAGGCTACGCTAACTTTGGCGTGCCCTTCTAAAGCGAGGCCGGGGAAATCGGCCCGTCAGGTAGTTTGGGCGGAGCCGAACCATGTCAGCGTAAAGCTGGTCGGGGACACTTAAACCCTCCGGCACAAGGCAAGAGCGCATTGGGCCCCGCCTGCAGCTTAAGGTTGAGCCTCTACAGCCCTGGGTTCGCTGCTGGGTTCGCCGTGCGCCTTCAATCGCTCACGCATGCAGGCTGGGGTCCCGGCGAGCGCGTGGCTGCGGGGCCCGCGGGGGCCCGGGCGCGCAGGCGCACCCTCCGGAGCCCCCCACAATTGGGCACTGCGCGCAGCTCCGTACCCAATTGT
>SLQV01000183.1 GCA_007131285.1 Myxococcales bacterium | reverse complement strand
CCGCCAGCCAAAAAGGCGCCGCGCCTGCGACAAACGCCGCCTGGGCAACGCATCGATCGCGACCACGCAATGCACGGGCCCCTTGAAGCCATCGAGCTGACGACGCAACGCATCCTCCCAGCGCCCTGGTTGCGCCGGCACAAAGAGAATGAGCGTGCAGGGTCCTTGGTGGCCGACGTCGTTGATCAAGCGACCAAGCGCGGCATCGGCTTCACCCGCGGCCCCGCCGAGATCACGCAACGCAGTGTTGAGATCGGCGGTGGTCGCGTCCGCCCCTGACGCAGAAAAATACCAGCTCAGCTGGGAACTGGCCTGCTCGGCGGGCAACCGCTCAAGCAACACTCTGGCCGCGCCAGCACTCGCCTCATCGAGGGCGCCCGCAACAAAAAAAAGCGCGATTCGGGAAGACTGCGCCACGGCTGCCTCCGGATGGCGCACCATGGCGATGCCGGTGCGGCCATAAAGCTTCCAATGAATAAAGCGTGCAGGGTCTCCGGGCATGTACCGCCGCAGTTCCGCCCGGTCACCTTTCGCTTCACCCCGCGGGTCAGCGATGGCATCACCACTGACTAACGACCGCAGATGCCACTGCTCCGCGAGGCGGCCGCGCGAGGGCAGTACCGTGAGATCGGAGGCTTGCGACACGGAAACGGCTGCACGGCACAGTCCAAATACGTCGGTCACCCTTACCCTGCGACGTATCTCCGAGGCATGGGCGCGACGTTCAGGAATGACGGCTTCAACAGCGCCGAGCCGGTGGTTAGCAACGCGCTCCAGACCCACCCACGCGCTGCGCGGCTGCAGCCACTGCACGTCGACGTGGAGCAGCGGCAAAAGCCGTGCAACCGCAAGGCGAGAAGGCAACCGGTAACGCGCGCCCGTCTCGAAGGTGTGCGACCCGGTCGCAAGCTCAAGCTGCGCCCGTGACCTCAGGCCCCAAGCCCCGAGCATCACCAGTAACGCAAAAACCCCGAGCAAACTTAACATCGCCACGCACACCGTCGTAAGCACGAGGTCATGTCGCGGCATCGCGACCGCAACGAGCACTCCAAGCGCCAGAACGAGCGCTAACATGCCACTCGGGGAAAAAGGCTGAAAACGCAGCACGTTGGCCATCCCGCGCCTGAGCCGAATCGCGCATCTCGCCACCATGGCCCACATGCAAGCGTGTCTATCACGTGGCGCCACAGCGCGCGCGTGCTTTTGCTTCCCTTTTCGTGAGTTAAGCGGCTAACCACGGCGCACGCGGACGAGCTGCGGCGGACTTCTCTTGCGCAACGCCGGAGCTAACTTGCAACCTGGGGCCGCAACGGTGCGTCGCCCGGGGGAAAGCTGCACACGCGAAACGGCACGCCCACGCACGGCGCGCGAGTCGGTATCTTTGCACTGAATGGCTGCTAGATGCTAGGTATCGAGGAGTGATTGTGGGCGCTTTCGCTAGACGTATCAAATACCACGTCGGTGCTGGCGCAGCAGAACAGGGACCGTAGTGAAAGACACACCAAGCGCCGAAGAACATGCGGTTATTCGCGCTAACGAGGCGTTTTACAAGACGTTTCGCGAGCGAGACATGGAGAGCATGCGGGCAATATGGTCAACACGCGAAACGATTTCCTGTACACACCCTGGCACACGAACGCTCTACGGACGCAAAGCCGTGCTCGCGAGTTGGAAAGCTCTGCTGGCTAACCCGCGCACGCCCCGCATCATCGCCGCGGAAACGCGCGTGAGTTTGGTCAGCGAGACGGTGGCGCTTGTTACCTGCCACGAGGGCCTCGAAAGCGGCGGCGCCGCCCTCTGTGCGACGAATCTTTTCTTGCACGAGGCCAACGCCTGGAGGCTCTTGCATCACCATACCAGCGCTCTCTCGCCGACGCCTGCCAGACCAGCGGTCGCGCCGGGGCTACTAAACTGATGTTGGCGGGGACCCTTTAGAAATTGCCCTCGGCATTGCCGGGCATGAGGCCCGGCAATGCCTCCCCGAAAACCTGAAGCGCCGCGCACCCGCTCACGCTTGCGGCGCACACTTTCGTGTCATTCGGCGCGCTTGACGCCAAGGCTTTTCGTAACTGCAACGCTTTCTAATGCCCGTTCAACGTGATCAGGCCGGGTACGCCGACGAAATAAACACGCGAGCGCACCTGAAACTTCAGTTTGCACACAGGCTGTGCCAACATAAACACCTGGTATGCTGAGTCCGGGCGCGACCACTCTACAACTTCTGACAACGGGAGATGTAATGGAAGAAGGCTTTGTTGAAGCTTTCCGACGGCATGGGGCCGACGTGCACGTACTTACGGATGCCGAAGAGGCTACGCCTGAAGTCGAGGGAACGGTATTCTTCGCGGCCACCGCCGACGAGGCGGCGAGTCTGATACCGCGCATTCAGCAGCAGGCAGGACCAGACCATCCAACCGTGGTGATCCTCACCGATCCGTCGCTGGAGGATCGGTTACGCTTCGAAGCCATTGAACAAGTCCGCGTCCTCCCGAGAACGCCGAGCGTCGATGCACTCGCGGCCGGCACGCTACGCCGCCTGCGTCGACCGAGCGCCGCACACTACGCCGGCGCGGCGCAGCCCAACAGCGATGCCTCGGCCCCCGTAACCGAGGGTGAGGAGGCCTCACTCGACGAAATCACCGAACTCATCCGCAGCCGCCTCCGCAACGGCATTCTGCACGTGAGCCAAGGTGACGAAGACGTGCGCTTGGTCATTCGAGATGGCAAGCCGCTCTCCAATGTACTCGAGGAGTTCGTCGAGCGTATTCGCGCTAACGTTTCTGCTGCCGAGCCGCTTCACTACGATTTTATCGAGGCCCTAGCGCAAGACGACAGCCTCGACCGTCACGATATTGATAGATCGCTCTTCGGCCAACTGCGTTTCCTACTCCTTGACCAAGATCCCGCGCGTGCGGATTTGGTAGCGCAAACGCTGAGAAACGCGGGCGCGGAGGTGCTGGTCGCACGCGCGGAGGTCGGGGCACTCACGGGAGCACACAACCTCTACCCCGATGTCGTGCTCGTAGGCGCAGATAGTCTAGCCGCGGATGGCTTGCTCGCGCTGCGTGCCCTCAAGAGCGACCCGTGCCTGCGCTGGTCGGCGTTGGTGGTTGTGCATTGGGATGACGTTCTCGAAACTCCCGGGACACCGCCGTCGAGCGAGCGCATCGCACTGCGGCTTGGCCAAGTACATCAACGCTACGCCACACTGGCAAGCGCACTCGAAACCCGCGCGGCGGTCGAGCATGCCCTGGCGCAAATGGGACCGGTGCAACTACTGCGCTTTCTAGCACGGCACCCACAAGGCATGCTGGTCGAAGCGGTCCAGCGCCGACAGCGAATTCAGGTGGCCGTCTCGGAAGGCCTGCTCGTCGGCGCCACGGTGCAACGGCTCCCGGAGAATGACGTCGTCGCTGAAGGGCTCGAAGCGCTGGCGTGTTACGTCGCGTTGGAAGGCGGCACGGTCACCATTCAGAAGCGCGCACGCCCTTTCAAGCTCAACCTGATGCTGGAGGTAGATCAAGCGGTGGCTGATGCACTTGGCCCACACGCGCCCGCTTCTCCGATACGGCTTGGACAGCCTGTGCACTCCGCTGGATATCAAGCGCGTACGCTGCCAGCACCACTGGATTCGGACCACGAGAGCACTGAGACCAGTGCCAGGGCTTTTTCCTCTAGTTCGCAACAGTTCAGCACGCGCTCCGGCAAGGATCTGTCTAACGTGCCCAGGCCTCCGCGCCTGTCACCGACTGTTGCCCCGCTCCTGCAGCGGCTACGCTCGCTACCCGGAAGCCCTAAGTCCGGCGAGCGAGGCAGGCCCCAGTCAATACCCAACGCAGCGCCCGGAGCGCTGCGCACACAGCGCGCTAATGACGACCGCGGGCGCGCACTAAGCGACCAGACGCCTCTCAGCGGGCAGGCCACGAGGCTCGGACGCCTCAGCATCGACTTCGAAGAAGCTTCGGAGGTCACACCCAACCTGAGTGCACCAAGTCTGCAGGAAGCCGAAACCACGACACTGAAAAAAGACGTGCGCGAACGGGCCGCTGGTTTACCGCGACCGCTGGGAGAAGAACCGACACTACCTGCGAAGCTCGATGAAACAGATACCCCGGAGCCCGTAACCCGCATCGGGTCGTTGCGCGCTAAGCAACCCGAAAGCAGCACAACGGACGCGGCGCCGGACACGCGAGCACCCGCAGATGCGATGTCGGCATCGTCAACCACCATCGGCTTCCCACCCGACAGGAACAAGAGGCCGGAAAAACGCGACCTGCGGCTCGCCATCGCTTTGCTCTTGCTTGGCACGGTTACGGGCTTGAGCGCTTGGCATCTGATGCCGCCAGGCGCCTGGCTCCGCATTGTCACGCGCGCGCAAACGCTTGTTGGGATGCCCGCGGATGCTGGCAAGCGTAGCGTCCTCACTGCGAAAGCACCGCCCGCGACCGCGCCGAGCGAAAACAGCGACCACGCCTCCGCGGAGGTCGCCAACGCCCCATTACTGGCCGGTAGCTCGGCAGATGGACTGCCAGTTGCAACATCGGATGCGAAAATCGAAGTCCCACCCGGCATAGCCAAGCCGAGCGGCAACACCGCAGCCCCTAACCCCAAAGACCAGCCGGTAGCAGAGCGCAGCGCCGACACTCAAGACGCGCGCGCGGCTGAGAAGGCAACCGCCCAAACCAGCGCCAAGCGTGGCGACGACAGCCCGACCGAAGCCAGAGAAGACATCGAAGAGACCGACGCGCGCGCGCTGGTCCTTCTCGGGCAGCGCCGCGCGCGCGAAGGCGATTCGGAGAACGCGGCCGCCGCTTTCCGCAAGGCTCTATCGATAGACGCTAAAAACAACCGTGCCTTATTCGGCCTCGGCGAGCTCGCCCTCGCGGCAGGCGCACATGAGGATGCGCTCTCCTTTCTGGAGCGTGCCGTCGAATTGAGGCCTAAGCGCGCGCCCTTTCGCGTGGTTTACGGCGACGCACTCGCCGCATCCGGCAAGCACAAGGAAGCCAAAGTCCAATGGCGCCTCGCTGTGCGCCTCGAACCCGGCAACCGCGACGCGCGCTCCCGCCTCAGATAACGAGCTAGCCGGCGCAGCCCCATCACTTCAGCCTGAAGTCAATTCGCTACAACCTCACGTTCGCTGCTCGCAAAAGCATTGCTATTTCCGAGGCCGTATTCCGGCGAGCGCGTGGCTCTAAGAGGTGCCCGGGACGTGTCTCGAGCCACCCGGAACCGGGCATTCAGCGCAGCGCCTAGTTCTGCGGAGCGCCGGAAGCGCACGCGAGCGTGCCCATGCCCCCGGTGGAACTGGCGATCACGCGCTCGCAGGGACATGTTCCCTATCCGTATTTCAAGGCATATCGAATATTTAGATAAACCGAGCGATGACCGGCTAGCGCCCCCGCGGCGCTATTGGCGCCACTGACTATTTTGCTACAAAGCTAAATGCGGCGTGAGGCCGAGCATCCTTGGGCGTGTTTTAGGATTATCGTCAAGCGGCCAAAACGTTTCCCGACGGTTCACGCTTCGGCCGAAGTATTGCCAAGCAAGCGCCCCGTGCGTGGACGGGGCGCTCCCGCACTAGCTGCCTATTTTCGCTTCGATAACGGCGCGCACCTCCGCTTCGAGCTTCGGGTCCGAACCGATGCGCTCCGCAAGGGCCTGATAACGCTGCATGGAGAGATCCGATGCCTCTACCGCTTGTTGCGCACTTTGCATCATCTCCTGGTTCAACGCGTTAGGATCGGCACCGGCCTGCGCCTTGGCAGAAAGCTGCTGTTGCGTTTTGATAAGCTTTAACTGGACCTCGGCGAAGGCGTTAACCTCGGCCTCTTCAAAGCCGTGGGGTCCCTCGGGAGCCGCGGCAGGCGGAGGCGTAATGCCGGGCGCTGCGCCGTCTGGTGCACCCGCCGCTTCCGGCCCCCCCGCTTGGGCAGGCGCGGCCGCTGTACCCGCAGCGCCGGGTTGCGTGTCCGCGGGCTGAACACCGTCGCGCTGAGCCTCCGAAGCATCTACCTGCTCGGAAGCACTCGCGCACTTGTCGCATCCGCTGCTGCTAAGCGCACATGCAAAGAGAATCGCTGCATGGCGCAAACGGCTCGGCCGCAATGCTGGCAGGGTCATCGAGGAAGATACGAATGTCTGATTACGTAAAGATATCATGGTGCCTGTCTCCGTTGGCGCGGGATCGGGAACAAGACCCGCACGCTTGCTAACTCAGTTTTTAACTCGGTTTTCGATGGCTTGACGAAGCCGGGCTTCTAGCGCTGGGTCATTCGAGACCTGCTCGACAATTTGATCGAAACGCTCGCGCGAAAGCGACGAGTTCTCGATGATGCCAGACGCCTTGCGGGTGAACTCGCTCTGTAGCTGCTGCACGTCAGCGCCCTCTTTTTGCGCCTGCGATTGCAGATCTTGTTGGACTGCGCTGACTTCAATCTGGACCGCTGCGAACGCATCGACTTCGCTATCGGACACCGCGGCAGGTCCCGCCTCCGCCACCTCTGGCGCCGCGTACTCGGCGCTCTGCGCACCCACACTCTCGCTGTAGTCGCCGGAGGGCGCCTCGTCAGGCGAAGCGCCATCGCTCACACCTACGGGCGCTTGCTGTTGTTGAGCGCCTCCGCAGGCGCCTAGCCCGAAAACGGGCATGCATCCTAAAACGAGCACGTGGAAACACATCCGCTTCGTGGTTGGGTTGACGGCTTGATGTGGCATATTCTAGTCTTTCTTCCTTTTTTTCGGGGTGGGGGGAAGCGTCACCGGCGGCCCCGAGGCCACAGTCGATGCATTCGCTTCCAACTAAGCGGCCTGATGGGCAGGCCTGGGTGCGGCGCGTACGCTCGCCTCTTTCGCGCTATGCCGCCCTGAGGCGGGTGCCCTAAGACTCGCTAACCGCAGCGTTCCTGCAACTTTCGCTACAGCACGAGGGGACATGAGGCGCGTCGTGCACCACCCCTCTGCGAGGTTCGCCCTAAAACAGTTGCGCTTTGGCCACGTTTGGCTTCGTCGTGTCAACGCGCTTTGGACGCGAAGCTAGGGCCTGAAGGCAGGCTTGCCGAAAGTCAAGCGCTTGATCCACAAGCGACCCGCACACTCACCAAGCGACGTTTACACTTGAAAGAGCGTCGATGTTGCAGCAGAAGCGCACAAGCTGGCTGCCTAACCGCTGGGTGAGCGTCGGTGGCGATTATGCACATGACACTTCCGGACGTTGACGCTCAGCTTGGGCCGAGGCCAATGTGGCGAACCGTGGCGGCGGTGACCGTTTTGGCAGCGGGCGCTTGGTGGGTCGCTCTTCTGCTGGCCAAGGAGGCCCCTACCTCTGTAACGTTGAGGGTCATGCTGCCCCCGGCCTTAGCGCATGCGTCACGACTTGAGGCAGTTGCCAGCGATGACCAAGACGTTTTAGCGCAACTCAACCTGGCGCGGGCCTGCACCACCGCGCCATGTAGCGCGGCTTGGCCCGGCGAGAAGCGCAACGCCGCTGGTGATTCGGGGGGGGGCGGGGGCAGTCCATCCAGCGTTCAGTGGACACTGACGCTACGGCCAGGTCGCTACACGCTTACCCTGGCGAACGACCAAGGCGCGTGCCAGAGACAATCCATCGCGATATCACGCACATGGACACTCGATAATCCCATACGTTACGTGCATGCTGAGCACTTCACGAGCTGTGATACCGCAACACGCACGCCCCCTGGTGGGCTTGAAGCCACCGCGGCCGGAGCCTTGAGCCGGTGAGTGAAAAGCCCGCAACCCCATCAACCACCGCGCTCGGCGCTCAATGCCAGCTACACGCACTCAATGGCCCGTTGCGAGGCCAGATCTTCACGGTTGATCGCACACCTTTTTCGTTGGGCAAGGCCCCGACGAACAACCTGGTACTCGATCATAATACGGTTTCGCGCGCGCACTGCCGCCTTGAGATCGAAGCGGGCTCTGTCCGCGTCCGCGACCTCGGGTCAACAAACGGCACCGTCGTAGATGGCACTCTCGTTCAGTTCCGTGAACTCGGTAGCCGAGGCACACTCTCGGTTGGAGCACTCGACTTTCGCTTTGAAGTACAGGAGCTCGCGGCAGCTTCAGTGCCGCCGCGACCCGAGAGCTTCGGGCCGCTGGTCGGGCGTTGCGCCGCGATGCAAGCGGTATTTCGCGCTGCGCGGGAGATCTGCGGAACGACGAGCCCCGTCGCCATCGCCGGGCCCGAAGGCAGTGGACGCCGCACGTTAGCGCGCGCCCTGCTTGCTCTTAGCAACCAAAGCTCCCGTCGGCTGCGCATCGCTTCCGCAAGCGATGCCGAAGAGATTCACGCCTTTGCGACGGGCGCCTTCGACCTATCCGGCAGTGGTCTGCTCTTCGCAGACCTACACCTGGCACCGGCGGCGCTGCGCCCTACGCTCCTCGAGGCGCTACGAATGCATGTCAGCGGCTTAACCGTACGCCGACTCCCTGTTCGCCTTTTCTTGACCTTCTCGAATCGCGCCCCGCGGGCTGCATCGGAGTTCTGCGGCGAATGCGTGGCGCGCGTTGAAGCGGCTTCACTGACGATGCCGAGCCTGGCTCATCGCCGAGACGATATCCCCCTACTCGCAGAGGCCCTATTGGCGCGGCTCTGCGCGGCGCAGCAGCTCACACCGCGCCTAACACTAAACAGCGAGGCGCTCCAATGGCTTGAGGGTGCCGACTATCTCCAGGAAGTTGCGGGCCTGGAGCAGCGTATTCGCGGGGGTGCGCTGCGGGCAATGGAACGGCAGGACAGCGAACTCGTACTCGAGGATGTTGCGCCTGAGATGACCGATGCCGGCGTTGCCTTCTATGCTTCAGAGTCATACCGCACGCTTAAAGCAAACGCGGAAGCGCGCTTTGAGCGCAGCTACGTGCGCTGGTTGCTCAGTCGCCATCGGGGCAACATCTCCGCCGCCGCCCGTGCGGCGGAGATGGACCGAAAGTATCTACATAAACTTGCTAGAAAACACGGACTTAGATAGAGATTCCGGTCCTGCCTGCACTTCTTGATGCAACGCAGGAGACCCCTAAGTCGCCCAGCAATATCAAGGCATACCCCTTGCCTAAACACCAGGAAAGATGCACAATTATAATGTGAGAGACCGGCCTGCCGAGGAGTCCCGTACCTAAATATGGTTGCCCTCGCTGACATCATTGCGCGCGTCGAAGGCTACCATCCCAACGCGGATATCGGGCTGATAGAGCGCGCCTTTGCTTATTCCGAGAAAAGTCACCAAGGGCAGTGGCGCCGTTCAGGAGCGCCTTACTTTTCTCATCCTTGCGCCGTCGCGCTCATCATTACGGATATGCGCCTGGACGCCGCCAGCATCGCGGCGGCGCTGCTCCACGATGTGATCGAAGATACCCCATGCACCCGGGAAGATATTGCCGAACTCTTCGGAGAGGACGTGGCTATTCTGGTTGACGGAGTGACAAAACTGGGTCGCGTCAACTTTCAGTCAAAAGAAGAGCAACAAGCCGAGAGCTTTCGCAAGATGCTCATCGCGATGGCGCGAGATATCCGCGTGCTACTCGTCAAGCTCGCCGACAGGCTCGACAACATGCGAACCCTGGAGTTTATGCGGCCTGAATCTCGGCGGCGCATCGCACAGGAAACACAGGACATCTACGCTCCGCTTGCCGCGCGGATGGGCATGCATTGGCTCAAGGCGGAACTCGAAGACCTTAGTGGCAAACACCGCTTCCCCGAAGCCTTCAGGGAGCTCGAGGAGCAGGTGCGCAGAGAGGGCAAGGATTCGGAGCGCTACATCCGTCAAGTAAGCGAGCAGGTCCAAGGATTGCTACGCAGCTCCAATATCGAAGCGGAGGTGCACGGCCGGCTCAAGCACCTCGCTTCCATTCACGACAAAATGAAGCGCACGGGTTGTAGCTTCGAACAGGTGCAAGACTTCATCGCCTTCCGCGTGCTCGTAGAAGACATATCGTGCTGCTACGCCGCCCTTGGCGCGCTCCACTCTACTTGGACGCCGATTCCCGGCCGCTTCAAGGACTTCATCGCGCTACCTAAACCCAACATGTACCAGTCTCTGCACACCACGGTCATCGGGCCGGGGCAGCGACGTATCGAAATACAGATTCGCACCCAAGCCATGCACCGAACGGCCGAATATGGCATCGCGGCGCATTGGGAGTACAAACAGGGAGCAGTCTCGCAAAAGGACAACGTGCGTTTCGCTTGGCTGCGCCAGCTCGCCGAATCCCAGCACGAGGTGTCCGACCCCTCAGAGTTTCTAGAGGTCGTGCGCGGCGACCTTTTTCAAGACGAGGTCTACGTCTTCACGCCCAAGGGCGACGTTAAAACCTTCCCGCGTGGTGCCACGCCAATTGACTTCGCCTACTCGATTCACTCGGAGGTTGGCGACCACTGCCAAGGCGCGCGTGTCAACGGCGTCATCATGCCGCTTCGCGGACAACTGCATAGCGGCGACGTCGTCGAAGTCATCACGTCGGCCTCACAGAAACCATCCAAAGACTGGCTGAATCACGCAGTAACTGGCCGCGCGTCGTCGCGGATTCGGGCCTTTTTGCGCAATGAAGAGCGCGTTAACAGCATTAAACTCGGGCGAGACATCCTCGAACGCGAACTACGTCGTTACGGATTTTCGCTACAGAAGTTCATGAAAAACGAATCGGCGCAGCGAATCACGCAACACTATCAGCTCCAAGCACTTGACGACCTCTTCGCCCACGTAGGCTACGGGCATATCTCAACGGCATCGGTCGTTGGTCAGCTTGACGTCCAGGCACCAGAGCAAAAATCGAACATGCGGCAGGGCATCATCGAACGCGCCTTCGAACGTGTCACTCGGCGCCGCGATGGCATTGTGATCGAAGGCCACGACGACATCATGGTCCGTTTCGCTCGCTGCTGTTCGCCCGTACCTGGAGACTCAGTCACAGGCTGGATCACGCGAGGCCGCGGCGTCACCGTGCACCGTAAGAGTTGCCCGAGCGCAATGGAACTCGATCCAGACCGCCGCATCGAGGTCTCCTGGGCAACCGATGCCAAGGTCCGCCTACCCGCCGTTGTTCAGGTCGCTACCGAAGACCGACGCGGCGTGCTGGCCGACCTGTCCAGCGCCTTCCATCAGCACATCTTCAACATACGCGAGGCGAGCTGCCGCGTCGACCAGGACGGCATGGCGCTTAACGATTTTCACATTGATGTCGAAGATCTAGACCAACTTGAACGCCTGATGCGGGCGCTCGGCAGCATTCCCGGCGTGATCGATGTTCGTCGGCTGGCCAGTCAAGAACGTATCGCGCTAGACGCAACCGAGAAGCGCCTCACCCACTGACACGTAGGCACACGCGTGCAGAGATAAGAGCCGTGCACAGACAAGTGCATAAATCACTTGCTACGCCGCGCAAATCCGATTCTCGGACACCGGTTGATCCGCGACAGCCCTCTACCTTCGATGCTCGCAAACATCTGGCTCTTATCTAGACGGAGGCCGCGGATGCGTCTCGGGGAGGGAGACCGCTCAGACTCCACGCACCTCGCTGCGCTTCCGCGCCCAGTCGACGGCCAGTCGACAAGCGGGCTCAAGCTATCTAGCCAGCGCATTAATACGCATCAGCTTAAGGCTGAGCCTCTACAGCCCTGGGTTCGCTGCTGTGTTCGCTGCGCGCCTTCAATCGCTCACGCATGAAGACTGGGGTCCCGGCGAGCGCGTGGCTGCGGGGCCCGCGGGGGGTCTCGGGGGGACCCACAATTTGAATCCCCCCGGGTTTCCTGGAGGCTCCGAAAAGAGGGAGTCTAGGAGACATGAGAATGAAGGGGAGCAGGTTTTCATCGGAGGTACGTGAGCGAGCGGTTCGG
>SLQV01000207.1 GCA_007131285.1 Myxococcales bacterium | reverse complement strand
CGCTCGGCGCCCTCGATCCCATGTCGCGATCACAGCTCCAGGGCCACTTGCGCGACATCTTTTCGCGCTTGGGAAAAGGCGTTCTTATCGTCACCCACGACCTCAATGAAGCATGCTTAATGGCGGATCGAATCGTGGTGATGCATGACGGACGCATCGTGGAGACCGGCAACGTTGAAGAGGTGCGCTGTAGTCACCACCCGTTTGTGCGCCGCTTCCTGGAAGCGGGCGGACTCGGGCTCCAAGGCGCCGAGCGCCCAGAGGCCCGTTGCTGAACCGCTTCCAAATCTGGGGCTTGCGGCTGGCGTACCTGGTAGCGCTGTGCACCGTTGGTCATGCGCACAGCGCGCGCGCCCAGCCGGTAGTCGCATCCAAGACCTTTACCGAAAGTGTACTGTTGGGTGAACTCGGGCGACTTCTGTTGCGCGACTGCCACCCAACACCGGTGCATCGCCAAGAACTCGGCGGCTCCCGGGTGCTCTTCGCCGCATTGGTGCGTGGTGATATCGATGCCTATCCCGAGTACACGGGCACGCTCCAGCATACGTTGGCGGCGAAGGTCGACCTCGAGCGCGCAGGAGGCGTCGATACCTGGTTGGCCGCGCAGGGCCTTGCGCGCAGCGGGTCGCTGGGTTTTGCCAACGGCTACGCGCTTGCTCTGCGGAGAAACTTGGCGCGCGAACGCGGCATTCATAGCCTCGAAGACCTCGCGAAGCATCCGGACTTGCGCTTCGCTCTGAGTCACGAATTCCGCGAAAGACCCGACGGCTACCCGGGCATCGTCGCGCACTATGGTCTGCACCCGACACGCGTCGAGACGATGCTCCACGCAATCGCCTATCGGGCGGTGACCTCTGGCAAGGCCGACGTGCTGGACGCCTACCAAACGGATGGCGAGTTGATCATCAAGGACCTCGTCACGCTCTCAGACCCCAAAGACTATTTTCCTGACTACTCCGCTATTTGGCTCTACCGAAGCACATTGAAGCCGGAATGCGCTGCGGCACTCGAGCGCGCGGAAGGCAAGCTAAGCGCTGAGCTGATGCGTGAACTCAATGCCGAGGCACTGCGCAAGCGCGGCTCCATCCAGTCGCTCGCGCTGCGGCTGCTCGAGACACTCAGGGACAACCCCGCTGCAGACACCGGAGCGCTTCCGGCCTCGACCAACGAAAACCCGACCTCCCCCCCTCAAGGGCCGAGCCAACCGGTGTTTTCTGCGGGCGAAACGCGGGCACCGGGCATGACAGCACGCATCACCGACCGCAGTATTGAACACCTGCGCCTTGTGGGCATTGCGCTTGCTGTCGCAATCCCCATCGCCCTGCCCTTGGGCATTGCGGCGGCGCGATATCGGCGCATTGGCCAGGTTGTATTGGCCCTTGTCTCGCTGCTCCAGACCATCCCTTCGCTTGCACTGCTCGTGCTGCTCGTGCCGCTACTCGGCATCGGTGAGGGGCCGGCAATTTTAGCGCTGATCCTCTACGCGTTATTACCGATGGTCAAAAATACCCAAACGAGCCTTCGCGACATTGACCCACGCATTCTCGACGCCGCACGCGGTCTGGGTCTCACGCCCTTCGCCCAACTGCGTCTGGTCGAATTGCCCCTTGCCATGCCCGGCATTCTTGCAGGCGTGCGCATTGCGACCATCGTCTCCATTGGCACCGCCACGCTCGGCGCGCTCATCGGCGCTGGAGGCTACGGTCAGCCAATTCTCAGTGGGATCCGCACGGCGCATACGCCTACCGTGCTTGAAGGCGCACTGCCTGCAGCTGCGCTGGCGCTCATCGCGCAAGTGGTGCTCGAGAGCCTCGAACGCTGGCTCATTCCCCGAGGTTTGCGCCTCACTCGCGCTCGAAAACGCTAGCTGGTCCGTAGGCTCCAAAGAGCAGCGTCATCATCAGCAGCGAGAACCAGATAACCGGACCAAACATCAGACCGATCAGCAAATGCATCACGAGTCCGTACGCAAGCGCGTACGGCCGCAGCACAGCAACGCCAAACAAGAGCGGCGCACAGGTTTCGAACGCTAGGGTGGTGTGCTGCGCTAGCCCCCAACCCACGGCTGGCATGTGGTTCGCGAGCCAGAGAGACACCGCGGTCTGGTAACTGTCGTGTAGATGAGTGTAGAGAAGATCTGAGCGCTCAAGCCAATGCCCCTGCGCCTTGCACAGCCCCGAGGCGCAATAGAAAGTTGGCAGAAGAATCTGAAAAAACCGAAGTCCGCCTCCGGAAACGCGCAGCGATGATACGGGCAGTCGCGCCTCGCTTGCCAGGCGCGTGCGCCACCATCTATCCAAACTGAGCGCATTGCCTGCACCCGAAAATGCCAGTGCAACCATCAGCACGGGGGAAAGCTTGCTTACGGTGAAGGCGGCGAGGCGGTCTGCAAGCGCAGCGTAAGCGAGCGTTGCTGCAAACGTTAGCGCGGATGCACGGGTCAGCAGGCCCAAGCTTGTGGTCACCCCGGAAAGCACCATCACCGCAGCGAACACCCAGGCCCAGTTGCCTGGAAACGGCGGAAGATAAATCGGCTGACGCCAATCTCCCCCAAGGTTCGGCACCGAGAAACCCTGGTCACCTACCCAGAAGTCCGCGTGAACCAGACGCGAACTCATGAAGCCTAAAATGATCCAGGGCAGTAACACACGCAGGAACACGAGACGCTCGAGACGCACAGGCTGATAGAGCCATGCCGCCGCGCGACTGAGAGAGGAGGGAACATGACGACTAGTCATTCGCGGTGTTCCTGGTTTTGGTTGCGCGCGCAGCTTTCCAGCGCGCAAGCGGCGCAGTCGCGCCACTGCACCACAGGCGCCTCCGCGAGACTGGCGTAAAAAACCAAGCCTTCATCTGTCGCGGCGTGAGCTCCCTAAGTTGGGCCGGCTGGTACGGAGCAACGGGCTCGCCGAGGGACGGGAATGGCAGGCGTAGGGAAATTAGGCGGATACCACCGAAACGCCTGCCTTCCGGCGAAACCGGATTTTCGACCGACGTGAGAATGTAGTGCTCAAGGGCCTCCATGACGCTGCGCGACCGACGATGAAAAAACCCAAGACGCT
>SLQV01000056.1 GCA_007131285.1 Myxococcales bacterium | reverse complement strand
GTTCGCCGACAGCGGTTGTAAGGGGGGGCGGTTGTAAGGGGGGCGGCTGTGGCGACGGGGAGCTCGTGGTTGATGGGGAGTGTGGCGGCTGTGGCGATGGCGACCTCGTGACCGACAAGGGTTGCGGCAGTGGCGGTTGCGGCGCCCCAGGTGCCACCGGCGGTCAGGGCGGCGGCACGTCCGCGGGAATCGTGATTCGCCTAGGCGGGCTTGAACGCGGCCCCGCCCTGGACCAGGTGCGCATTATCACCGCTCGCGGAGGAGACGGCGGCAGCGGCGGCGCCGGGGGCCTAGGCGGTTTGTCCACGTTTTTCTGTGCGCGACAAGGCGGTCGTGGGGGTGACGGGGGTGACGGCGGTGCGGGCGGCGGCGGCGGCGGCGGCTGCGGTGGACACGCATGGGGCGTGGCTGTCTTGGGCTCCGGTGGCCAAGCCTACCTAGACGAAATAAGGGCGCGCGTGGACGTCGAGCTTGTTGGCCTTCAGGGGCGGGGTGGTGCGGGTGGCTTTGCGCCCGGTGACGCCGCGGGAGAAACGGGTGCACGTGGCACCCGCGCACGTTTCATCCATGTCACCGAAGACCTTCCCTAAGTGCAGCCGCGCGTTTTCTGGGAAAAAGGCTGCACAGAAAGCTTAAGCATGACCAGCAGCGAGCGCGCTAGCGGCCTTCTGCTAGTCTTTTCGCCGCGCGGCTTAGGTCCGAAGCGCGTGCCGCAGCCTTGGATCGCGCGCAAGGTTTAGTCTCCCACTACGAGGTAGCGTGCAGCCTTGGCTGTCGCGGCAAGTGGGTTGGATCGGTTGTGTATGTCAGCCCACCTCTTGCGAACTGACCTGGAGTACGCCCAACATGTTTGACTGGTTTTACGGTTTATTTTCCAATGACCTGGCGATTGACCTTGGTACAGCAACCACGCTTATCTACGTTAAGGGGCGCGGAATCGTATCCTGTGAACCATCCGTGGTGGCCGTGCAGCGCGACCGCCGGGGCGGCAAGCGGGTACTAGCGGTTGGCCGCGAAGCCAAGCAAATGCTCGGCCGCTGCCCCGGAAGCATTGAAGCAATTCGGCCCCTCCGCGACGGCGTCATCGCTGATTTCGAAGTGACCGAGGCCATGCTGCGTTATTTCATCGCGCGTGCCCAAGATCGCAAGACTCTCGTCAAACCGCGCATCATCATTTGTGTACCCTTTGGCATCACTGAAGTTGAAAAGCGCGCGGTCAAGGAGAGCGCCGAGGGCGCGGGTGCTCGCGAGGTGTACCTCATCGAGGAGCCCATGGCTGCGGCGATCGGCGCGGGTCTCCCCATCACCGAACCGAGCGGCAACATGGTCGTGGATATCGGTGGCGGAACGACGGAAGTCGCGGTGATTTCCCTCGCGGGCATCGTTTATTCGCAGTCGGTGCGGGTTGGCGGCGACAAGATGGATGAGGCAATCGTTGCCTACCTCAAACGCAAATATAATTTGCTGATCGGCGAACAGTCTGCGGAACGGGTAAAATGCCAGCTTGGCAACGCCCATCCGAGCGAAGCACTGGATACCATTGAAGTTAAAGGCAGAGATCTTCTCGCTGGCGTACCGAAGACGGTCATCATCAACGGAGATGAAGTCCGCGAGGCCCTCGCAGAACCCATCAACGCCATTGTTGAAGCGGTCATGATTGCGTTAGAGCGCACTCCGCCAGAACTTTCAGCAGACATTGTGGATAAGGGCATTGTGTTGACCGGCGGCGGCGCGCTGCTCAAGAACTTGGACGTCTTGTTGCGAGAGGAAACGGGGCTTCCCGTGACGCGTTGCGACGACCCCGTATCTGCTGTCGTGCTTGGGTCAGGCAAGGCACTCGACCAAATCGAGCTACTGCGCGAGGTTTGTATCAACTAGTTGCGAGATGACCGCGTAACGGGCACGTCTAGAATAGCAGCTCCGGACGCGCCCACGGGGGGGCAGCCTGCGCCCAATCAGACTGCACCGGTGCCTGCTTAGGGCTACGTTGAGGGCTGACTATGTTTGCGCTTAAACGGCTAAGGGATGTGGCGATTTGCGCACTGCTGCTGGCACTGCCGTTCTTCACGCTCCGCTCCAATCTAAAGACGCCGGAGAACCTCTCTTGGTTCGATAGCCTGGTATTGCGACTCGGAGCGCCGCTGCAGTATGTGGCGACGCTGTCCGCCGAAGCCGTATCCGGCGCGGTTCAAGAGTATATATGGCTCGTAGGTACTGAACGTGAAAATCAAGGGCTGCGGAGTCAACTGCGCGACCTCTCGATGCGGCATCGTCAACTAGAGCATGATCTCGAGGAGCTGCCGCGGCTTAAACGGCTGCTAGCGTTGAAGGAGACACGCTTTCGCAGCGGGCTCGCGGCCAAAGTTATCGGTCGCGAGGTCACACCGTTTTTTCGTACGGTGCGCGTGCGCCTCGACCTCAGTGAACCTGAGGGCATCAGCGCCGGCACACCTGTAGTCACGAGCGAGGGGCTCGTGGGCCAAATACGACGTAGCGGAGACCGCTTCAGCGACGTCTTGCTCATCGCGGACCGCGCTTCTGCGGTCGATATAGTGATACGTCCCAGCGGCGCCCGGGGCATTCTCAAGGGTGTTGGAGCGTCCAACAACTACGACTGCCGCGTCGAGTATCTAGCCACGCGGGATTCGATTGAAGTCGGCAACGAAGTCGTGACATCCGGCCTCGATCAGCGCTTTCCTGAAGGAATCTTGGTGGGCACCGTAGAGACGGTTAGGACGCGACAAATCGGTCTTCATCAAGACATCAGCGTCACTCCAGCTGTCGATTTCGGCAGACTGCAAGAAGTTTTAGTACTGGGAGACTTCAGCAAGGCGGCGCGCTAGCGCTGAGCGAGGACCGTACCCAAGATGTTTACCCGAACTCTTTTTATTCTCTTGCTAGGTTTTGCGTTGCTCGTGGCGCAGGCGACACTGGCAGTCTTTGTCCCTCTCCATCCCGTTCACCCCAACCTCCTTTTGCCCATCGTTATTTCCCTCGGTGTAACCCCAGAGATTGGTCTGGCGCGAGGCGCTATTCTCGCCTTTATTCTCGGCTACTTTGTCGACAGCTTCTCGGCCTGCTCGCTGGGACTTCAGACCTTCGTTTTCGTGGCCACGTTTTTGCTTTCACGTCTCGCTGGAACCCGGCTCTTTTTGCGCGGGATATCGTTCCAAGTGGGCCTTGCCTGGGTGGTAGCCGCGCTTGCAGGCTTCGGTGTGTCGTTGCTTCGCGGTATTTTCGAGGCCAGCGGGCAGACTAACCGCTCGCCGCTAGACGATGCGGGAGGCGTGCTCGGCTCAGCGTTGCTGACAGCCGCCCTCGCGCCCTTTGTATTTCGTCTCGTACAGCGGATAGACAACTTAAGTCCCATGACAGCACGATTCTAGAGCCCTGACGCCGCTTCGATCGCGGGATACAACGCTAAGGCGGTCTGCGTCACTTGCCCCGTCGACCGTTGGCGGTAGGTTTGACGGCCAAGGGGGTTCGCGGATGGTACTATTTTCGCCTCGGCGGGACCTTGGCGAGTTCCGCAAGCGCTACAAGTGGATGGGTTGCTTCGCGGCGTTGCTCTTCGCCGTAATACTCGGACGATTGCTCCAGCTCCAAGTGTGGAACGCCGAGCATTTCCGCACGCTGGCCCATCAGAACATCACGCAAACGCAGACACTGCCCGCCTCGCGTGGGCTTATCTTCGATACCGAACAGCGCCTTATCGCTGGCAATGAGCCCGCCTACGACCTTTTGGTCACGCCATCGCTACTCGGAGCGCCCGGCGTCCAGGAACGTCTTGTCGCACTTCTCGATCTCGATAAGGAGGCGACTGATCTACTGCAAAGTCGAATGGACGCGCTTCCCGTCTACCGGCGCAACCACCAGGTATTGGCGTTGCGTAGCATCAAGCGTGACCAACTCGCTGCGGTCGAAGCCCACCGCAACGAGCTACCCGGCGTTGAGGTACGTGCCGTTGCGGTGCGACATTACCCCTTCGGTTCACTCGGAGGACATGCCATCGGTTACCTAAGCGAAGTCTCCAAAGCTGAGATTGCGGCGCAGCCCAATACGTACCGCCTCGGTGATTTGGGCGGACGGTTCGGCATCGAGCGCATGCTGGAAGCGGAACTTCGCGGCGCGCGCGGCTTTCGCTCTCAGCTCGTCGACGCGCGCGGACGCATTCTTGACGAACTGATCTTAGCGCGTAGCCGGGGTGCTTTGCCTGTCACACCGCTGACGCATCGCCCTCCAGCACCAGGCGCCGACGTCCAGCTCACGCTTGACATGGACTTGATGCGCGTCATCCGGAAGCTCGTGAGTCCGTACCCGGCAGCAAGCATTGCGGTTGTCGAAGCGCAGACCGGCATGGTGCGCGCGCTTTATTCCAAGCCAAGCTACGATTTGAATGAAATCACCGGTTTCATGTCGCAGAAAAGCTACGACGCGCTGATTCAGAACCCACACCGCCCCCTGATCGACCGAACGCTCTACGAGACCTACTTTCCGGGCTCTACATTTAAGCCAGTCACGGCCTTGGCAGCGCTGGCCGACGGGCTGGTAGACCCCAAAGCATCCATTCACTGCGGCGGCTACCACGAGCTCGGCAACCGGCGCTTTCGCTGCACGCATGTTCATGGAGACGTCGATATGCAGCAGGCGCTGGGTCAGAGCTGCAATGTCTACTTCTACAAGTTGGCGGAGATTATCGGCGTCGACAGGCTCGCGCACTACGCCCGTGCGATGGGCTTCGGCGAACCGACGGGGATTGGGCTCGAAAACGAGGCATCCGGCTTCATCGCGACCCGCGAATGGTACGAGAAGCGCTACCAGCGACCTTATCGCTCGGGCTTCACCCTTAACGCGGCGATTGGGCAAGGCAACACCCGCGCGTCGGTGCTGCAGATAGCCATGGCCTACGCTGCGCTCTCTAACGGCGGCAACCTTCTACGCCCGTCCCTCGTCGAGCGCATCACCTCCCACGATGGCGAACCTATCTTCACGTTTACGCCTACCGTCCGTCAGCGCCTTCCTATTTCACTTGCGCATCTCGACACGATGCTGGAAGGCCTACGGCTCACAGTTGCCGACCGAAGTGGCACCGCCTTCGACCCAAAGCGCAAAGACTCGGTGAGTGCGGGCGGCAAGACAGGCACCGCACAGGTTACCGGCCTTGGTGGACGCAGCGAGGACGACCCGCTAGCCTGGTTTTTCCGGCGCTCCCACGCGTGGTTCGCCGGTTTTGCACCCTTCAACAACCCCGAGTTTGTGGTGGTCGTGCTCGTCGAACACGGCGGGGCGGGCGGGCGAACAGCCGCACCGATAGGGCTCGATATTCTGAACTACGTCACAAAGAAGCGGGCGGCTGCGCGCCTGGCGGGAGGAACGCCCGATGGGTCGCATTCGTAAACGGCTCTTCTTCTTCGACTGGCCGCTCTTTCTCGCCGTCGCGGCCATCGTCGTTCTCGGCGTGCTCAATCTTTACAGCGCCACGTCAGCGAGTGGCGGCAGCCGGTCGGATATTTACATTCAGCAGATCTACTGGCTCACGCTCGGCGCAGGCCTCGGCACCTTGGCAGTCGCCATCGACTACCGGCATATCGAACGCAACGCGTGGGTAGCCTACGTGGGCGGCCTCGTACTCTTGGTACTTGTGTTTCTGGTGGGCCGCCAAGTTCGGGGCTCACAGCGCTGGATTCCTATCGGCAGCTTTTACCTGCAGCCGAGCGAAATCATGAAACTCGTGCTGATCGTTGCGTTGGCAAAGTTTCTCCACCACGACCCCAAGATCGAAGGCCGAGCTCTCAAGGATTTGGTCGCTCCGGGCATGATCCTCGCGGTGCCCATGGCGCTGATCTTGGCGCAACCGGACCTCGGCACCGCGGTGGTCTGCGCTTTGATCTTCGGCACCATTATGCTGCTCACGCAACTCAAGCTGAGAGCGCTATTCACGCTTGCTGCGGCCTTTGTTCTTTCTGCACCGCTGACTTGGACCTACTTGCTGAAAGACTACCAGCGCGGGCGCATTTTGTCCTTCATCGACCCGAATACCGACGTCCTCGCGGAAGGGTGGCACACGCATCAATCCCTCATCGCCATTGGTTCAGGAGGCTTTTGGGGGAAAGGCTTTAAACTTGGCACGCAGAACCAGCATCACTTCCTTCCGGACCAGCATACGGATTTTCCCTTCCCTGTTTGGGCGGAAGAACACGGACTCCTGGGCGCGTGCCTTCTGATCGGTCTTTACATGTTTGTAGTGCTCTGGGGCCTCAAGATTGCGGCCCAAGCGAAAGACCGTTTCGGGGCGGTCACCGCGGTCGGCGTCTCCGCACTTGTCTTCTGGCAGGTGGTCATCAACCTCGGCATGGTCATGGGCTTGCTGCCGGTGGTGGGTGTTACCCTACCGCTCTTCTCCTACGGAGGCTCAAGCGTGATCGCCATCATGGTAGGTTTAGGGCTCTTGCTTAACGTCTCTATCCGTCGTTTCAGCTTCTGACCACCTGCTTCAAGGCTGGCGCGCGGCGCAATCGCGGGTAGACCGTCATCATGGTCCGGGTCGCCCTTGCGCAGATGAACTCGAATGCCGACCGCGCGCGCAACCGCGCCCTGGTCGAGGGCTACGCGGAGGAAGCAGCGGCGCAGGCAGCGCGCCTTTTGGCACTGCCGGAAGCAGCATTCTACCTTGGTCCATCGGCGCAGCTGCCTGCGCAAGCAGGCCCGCTCGATGCGTCCCACCCCGACTTTGCCTGTCTCACGCAGACCGCACGGCGCCACAACCTCGAGATACTCTGCGGGGGTTTCTGGGAGCTGGCACCGGACGGGCGCGTCCACAATACGAGCGTGCTCATCGGCAAGGACGGCGCGCTTCTTGCGGCTTATCGAAAGATCCATCTCTTCGACGCCACCTTACCCGACGGCAAACGCCTCGACGAATCCGCGCAAGTCAGCCCGGGCTCTGCCGTGATCACAGCGCGCTCCTGCCTTGGCATGCTGGGTCTTTCGATCTGTTACGACCTGCGCTTCGCCGAGTTATACCTAGCTCTACGTGCGCGGGGCGCTGAGATCCTCTCAATTCCCGCCGCATTCACCGTGCCAACGGGCGCTGCGCATTGGGAGGTCCTCGTTCGTGCCCGCGCGATCGAAACGCAGTGCTTCGTCCTGGCCCCGGCTCAAGTCGGCCACCACTTCGGCGAGCGCACTTCCTTCGGCCACGCCCTAGCGGTGGACCCCTGGGGCAACGTTTTGCTGAACCTCGGACCAAACCAAACCGGCATTGGCTGCCTCGACCTCGAGCTAGACCTCCTCACCCAGGTGCGCTCGCGCATGCCTATCGCCGCCCACCGGCGCCTCTAACCGTTCGGTCGCGCTGACCATCGTCTGGATGCGCACCGTGCCGCGGCGAGATCGATGCGCGCGTCGTCAACGGGGTGTCATCAGTGCGTGACGCTGACGTGGGTACCGTGGAAAGAGTCGTGCTTGCCGTGCCAACCGACGGGCACTTCTGGGGCGGACCAGTAGTAGAGCCACTTCGAATCGATCGGCGCGAGATTGGTGCAGCCGTGGCTTTTCACCTGGCCGAAATCATCGTGCCAGTAGGCGCCGTGAATGGCGTAGCCCCGCCAATAAAACATCGCATAGGGCACCTCCTCCACTTCATAGAAGCCATCGATGGGGTCTGTCGCGCTCATAGTAAACGCCAAATATTTCTCATGGACGCGGAAGTTCCCCCTGGGCGTCGCGTAGCCCTTCTTTCCGGTGGAAACAAGGGTGGCGAACACCGGGGTATCGCCTTCGTAAGCCACGAGCGTTTGCTCTCCGAGGGAAATGTGAATCCACTTCTCATCGCGGCCCACGCCCGACGGCCGCGCGTGTGGCAGTGCGAGCCGCACCTTGGAACGCTCGACGGTGAGCCCTCCGCCAAGCACGACAAACGCGCTATTCGCGTCCGGCAGCGTCACTGGGAAACGGCTGTAGCGCTCAAGCGTAAGTTCGTTCGCGACGCCAGTATCCGGCGGAACCGCCCCGGCATCCTGCTCCTCAGGCGCGTGGACAGAATCGACACGACCGCAGGCGGGATGCGGCCCCGCACCCGCTTCCACAAAGCAGGGTTGGGCTCGTGCCTCGGCGAGCACAAAAGCCAAAGGAAGCGGTGTCTTTTCGTCGAGGAGTTCGCCGGAATGAAGCGTCGACGAAAGCATGCGCACATCACCGGGGCGCACGTAGCGCCCGCGAACTGTTTGGTAGAACCAGCCCACTTGCTCAGCGACACGGTGAGATGTCAGCTTATCGATCGCCAGCAGGTATTCCCCCCGCAACTCTTCCACACCATCCGCGCTTACCTTGGCACGCGACTTGAGGATATCCCGAAACCAACCTTCGTCGTCCTTGGTCGCTGTGAATCGGGGAGCACCCTGCACGACGACCTCACCGTAGCGAAAGGGCATATCCGCTTCGCGGTCCACCGGGCGCTGCTCTAAGAAACGCGAGCCTTCGAAATCGTTGCCCGAGAAAAACCCCTGGCCCGTGCAAACGTAGCCACCCGTGGTCAGCTCGAACCAGCGACCCTTGTCACAGCCCGGGCCATACACCTGCCGGCGCACCGGCAATATCGTACCGCGCCGGGCGATACCTTCGACGCGTGGCTTGTCGGAAACGCTCGTATAGATCGGGGCGTGGTACTGGTAAGCGAGCACCTTCAGGCCCTCCGCCTCCGTGGGCGTTGCCCGCAACTGCGCGGCGGAAAAGCTGCTACGCAGCCGCTCAGGCCGTGGGCCATTGACATCAACTACCGCGGCGTCGAGGGTCTTCGGCTCCGGCGCATCAAGACCCGTTGTCCCCCCTTTGACATACGCACCCAGCGCGGGCCCCTTGGCGACAGCAATCCCGGTTGGCTCCTGCTGGACGGCTCCCGCTTCTTGTTCGCCGTAGCCAACGCGCGAAGTCGGCGCGTCCCGCACAGCGAGCTCAGCGCCGGCAGAAAGCGCGTGTCTTGGCGCGAGCCCGAGCGCACGGCTCGCCACCACGCCTAAGCGCTGGCCCATTGACCCAAGCGCGCTGCCCGCGCGTTGCGCGAAGGCACGCGCACGCTCGTAGAAGCGAGACTCCCCTTCCCCTGTGCCACCGAACGCGTGAGCATCAGGTTGCGGCCGAGAGATGATGCGCCGCTCAACCGCCGCCAAGACGGCACGCGCGGTCGAACGCACTCGTTGCGCAACTTCCCGGTCAGCGCTTGCCGATTCTGGCTCCCACAGTGCGTCTCGGTCCCCAAGCCGATGGCCTAATCCAACAACGGTCAGCAGGAGCACTGCGGCTAGTAGCACGCGACGAAGCACGGTAGATGGAGACGTGTTGAGGAGCGACGGAGCGGACATGGCAACCGATTCAAGAGCGCGTCTTCGCGGAAGACCCATCTAAACACTCGCAATTTCGCAGAGAGCTGTCAACTCTCCTGCAACGGATCAATGTGGCTGCACGGCTCTCGTTCTTGTCGATGCATCGGCAAGAGATCCGTCCCAATGATTTGTCAGCACATCGTGCTTAGGCTTATGCTGGAAGCCAAATGTCCAGCGTTAGAGAGTATGGAGACAGCACGCGGTCTGTGCACGAGGCCGAGGGCCCGCATGGGCTGCATGAACCACTGGTTCCGCCGATCTACCAGTGCACTGTCTTCGAGATGGACGAACCCGAGGCGTATGAAAGCTATCGGGACACACCGTACCTGCGCCACAACAACACGCCGACGCAAACCGCCGTCGCCCGGAAGCTGGCAGGACTCGAGCGGGCGGAAGATGCGCTGGTCACACCGTCAGGCATGGCAGCGATTTACGTTGTCCTTAGTGCTCACCTTCGGCGGGGAGATCACCTGGTCACCTTTGACAACCTCTACGGCGGCACGGCAAAGGTGATCGCCGATCTCGAACGACGATTGGAACTCAAGGTAAGCCGCCTCGATATCCGAAACCCGGCGAGCTGGCGCGGCGCCATCACGCCTCGCACCCGGCTTATCTACGGGGAGACCGTCATGAATCCGCTCCTCACGGTCTGCGACATAGAAGCGCTCGCTACCCTAGGCCGCGGAACCGGCATTCCTATCGCCGTGGACAACACGGTGGCAACCCCCCTCGGCCTCAATCCTGCCGACTTCGGTATCGATTTCACCATTCACAGCGCGAGCAAGTACCTCAACGGTCATTCCGATATCGTGGCCGGGGTCATCACCGGGAGCAGCGCGCGCCTAAAGCCGCTGCGCGTTGCCATGGCCGAGTGGGGTGTGAGCCTTGACCCCAACTCCGCATTCCTGCTCCACCGCGGCTTGCGCACCTTTGCCCTGCGCTTTCGCGCACAGAGTGACAACGCCTGCCGCATGGCCGCATGGTTAGCAAGCCAACCTGCGGTTCGCCGCGTGCACCACCCAAGCCTGACGCCCACCGCGCCTCGGCTCGCTACGCCGCCGGCGCTGCTGAGCTTCGAACTAGACTGCGACGGGCCGGCCTGTGAGGCGTGGATGCGCCGTTGTACCCTCGCCCGCGTGGCGCCGAGCTTCGGCGGCTTTGCCACAACGCTCTGCCGGGCCATGGCTTCGAGTCATGCATCCGTCTCGGCCGAAGCACGAAAACACTTGGGCGTCAGCGACGCGCTCATCCGCCTCTCAGTGGGCATCGAAGATATTGACGACCTGATAGCCGACTTCGAGACAACGCTGGCTCAGCTCCCACGTCTCGCAGCCTAGGTGAACGGGCCTGCATCGCGGCGCAACAATGGGGCAACAATGGGGTTGACCTGAGTCGTTGTTGAGCGTTAGATCTGCTCGCATGCGATGGACCCTGTTTGCAGCTCTTTTGCTGATTCCGATGCTTGGCGCCTGTGATGGCCTCAAGAAGCTCTTTTCAAGCGGCGATGCACCGGCAGAGACTGGCGCAGAAGCACCGGAAGCCGGTACCGGTGACACGGCCGCCGCCCCACCGGAAGCCGCACCGGAAGCACCGAGTGAAGCTGTTGACGAAGCGTTAAAGGCGCCCAGCGACGTGGCTGCAGTGCCCGAAGACGCCGAGAAAACCCCTTCCGGTTTGGCTTCGAAGATCCTTGCGGCTGGGACTGGTGAGAAGACTCCCGGTGCCTCCGATATCGTCACGGTGCATTACAGTGGCTGGACCACCGACGGACAGCTCTTTGACTCATCGCACCGGCGCGGTTCACCGTCGAGCTTCCCCCTAGACAAGGTCATCGAAGGGTGGACCGAAGGCCTCCAGCTTATGCGCATCGGCGAGAAGCGACGGCTTTGGATTCCCGAGGCGCTCGCGTACCGCGGCGCACCTGAGAAGCCCGCCGGCATGCTCGTCTTTGACGTGGAGCTCCTGGAAATCAAAGAAGGTGCCTCCGCAGGACCTGAAGCTCCTAGCCCCATCGCAACACCGCCGAAGTCGGCAAAGAAGACGCGATCGGGATTGGCCTACGTACGCAAGGAAAAAGGCACGAGCAAGGATTCACCGGGCCCGACGAGCAAAGTGCGCGTGCACTACGCAGGCTGGACCACCGACGGCAAACTCTTCGACTCCTCCTACCGGCGCAATCAGCCCGCCGTCTTCGCACTCGACCAGGTCATACCCGGTTGGACGGAGGCGCTTCAGCTCATGAAGAAGGGCGAGCGCGGTGTTGTCTGGATTCCCGAAAAGCTCGCCTACAAGGGCGCCGCCGGAGCGCCCCAGGGCACCCTCGTCTTCGACATCCAGCTCCTCGACATCCTCGACTGACCCCAGCCATCGACGCCCAAGCGCTTCTCTAACCAAGCGCGCCACGCCACACAAGCGGGCGCGCTTTTTCGTTTGCCCCCCCCCGGGGGGCCCGGCCGGCCGCCGACGCAGGCTCGCCCTAATACGCTTCAGCTTAAGGTTGAGCCGCTACAGCCCT
>SLQV01000201.1 GCA_007131285.1 Myxococcales bacterium | reverse complement strand
TGGGGGCGCAACCCCCGGAAGGAGGACTTGAATCGCCCGGCGGCTATGCGCCGCCGACACGGCCGTCAAAGACGCGGCGCGCGGGGCCGCGCATGGTCACGTGCGCACCTGTCGCGCCCACCCAGACCTCCAGTGCACCGCCGGGAAGTTGCAGTGTAAGCCACGTGTTCACGGGCGCGCGGTCGGTCAGAACCGCGGCCACCGCAGCAGCGCAGGCACCGGTGCCGCAGGCGAGGGTCCAGCCCGCGCCGCGTTCCCAGACGCGCAAGTCAAGCGTATTGGGCTCGCGAAAGTGCGCGAACCCTACGTTAGCGCCCTCGACGAAAGCCGGATGACTTTCGACCGCCGGCCCCAGAAAGCCGCGTAGGGCCTCGCTTGTCACGTCGAACGTTACCGCGTGCGGATTGCCTAGAGAGACAACCGAGAGGCGCAACGCGTGCTCTTCCAGGGATAGCGGCACGTCGAGTAATCGGCCTTCATTGGCGCGCTCGCTGGCCTCGGGCCAGGCGTCGAGGTCGACGGGCAGCCGTTTTAGCTCCGTGATAGGCGGCGCCATATCCACTTCGACCTGGGCGCTTCCAGCCCGAGCGTTGAGCACGCGACAGCGATGCGGTCCGGCATCGGTTTCAACGATAAAGTTGTCTGAAGCGGACAGTTTATCCGGATGTTGCAAAAGCCAGTGCAGCACGGCGCAGCGCAATCCGTTACCGCACATCTCAGCGGCTGAGCCGTCAGCGTTCACGATGCTCATGCGCAAGGGGGCGTGAGACAGCACCAGTACACCGTCGGCCCCGATACCAACATGGCGGTCGCAGAGTCCTCCAAGTGCCTGGGGTGAACGAAGGGCTGCGGGGACATGCTCGCGCTCGACAACGATAAAATCATTGCCGATTCCCTCATATTTCCAGAAGGAAAGTGACTCCTTGGACATGGCTTCAGGACCTTGCTTTCAATGTGGCAGAGCGTGTGCCGCCCTGCGAAAATACCATGCGTCGCGTCTTCGCCCTTTGCAAGACGGAGCGCATGCTATGTAGCGCGCGCGTTCGCGCGGTGTCAGCTTGGCGCCGAGTTCACAAGAGCTAGCGTCTCGATGACAGCGGCATGAAGATGTCTTCAGGGGATCAGCATGAGGACGAAAAACGAAGAATATGTGGCTGCTGAGGCGAGCGCGTATCCGGAGACGAAGCGCTTGCCATGCTCTATGGCTGTGTGCACCGCGGGAGCCACGCTGCTGCTGAGTGCGCTATGTCTGAGCGCGCCACCCAGCGCGTCGGCACAAGGGCCCGCGGTGCAACGTGGGCTTACGCTACCCGCGCGCACATTGCGTATTGATGTCGGTCCGAGTGATGACGCGATCCTAGACGGGGTTGGCATGGAGATCGGAAACCGCCGAGGCTTACGTCTTGGACGTACCCCCGGCGGGAACGCCTCCGCGGTCCTTAATATCGGGGCCGCCTACGGTATCACCGATAACTTCGAAATTGGCTCTTTGCTCCTACCTATCGACTTCGCGCCGGGCGCGGGCTTCGGTGATCTGGAGTTCTACGGCCGCTATCGCTTCGTGCATTCAGGCGGTTTCGAGCTTGGTTTGCACATAACGCTCCAGGTGCCCACGAACACAGACTTGGGTTTCGGCTTCGCGCTGCCTATGCGCTACCGCATCTCCAATGCCGCGCGTATCGACACCGGTGTCGAGATTGAGCTGCTTGTTGACGATACACGGGCCAATCTCGACCTGCCCTTCACCGTGCTTTTTCAGGCGACACGGGCTTTCTATATCGGGCCGCGCAGCGGTGTGATGTCGCCGCGTTTCTCTGAACTCTGGGTGCCGCTTGGCCTGACCGGTGGGTATACCGTGCATGCGTCACGGCGTGTGGCGGTCGACCTCACTGGCGCCTTCACTTGGCCGGCGTTTTTTGCCACTGGGGGCTTCGGTGATGCCGTGAACCCCGGTTATTTCGAGGCGCTTTTGGGCGTCAACCTCGCATTTGGTCTCTAGGTGGGTTGTCAAGGGGTCGTCGTGGGGCCCGGGGCCGGCCAGGTGTGGCGAGGGTAGCGACGACTGAGGGCCTTGTAGAGGGTCGGGTAGGTAGTCGTGAAGAAGGATGCGAGATCCTGCGTTACCTGCACCGGGCGTTGGTTTGGAGCGAGCAGCTCGAAGACGGGCTTGATGCGGCCGCCCGCCAGGGTCAGCGGCGCCTTGAGGCCAAAGAAGGCTTGCAGTGGTGCTGCAATGACCACCTTGCCTGTCGGGCGGTAGCTTACGTTGAACCTGCGATGTCCGCCGAGATCCAGACGAAAGGGCAGTTCGGCGTCTAGGCGAGCTTGGGTGGCGGCGCCGACAAGGGTCAGCAGTGCGCCGCGCAACCCCAGCGCTCGGACGTCAGCAAGCGTTACGCAACCCCGCGCAGCGGCTAAGGCCAAGGCATCACGCCACGCAGACGCGCCCCGCGTCGAAGTGCTGGCGGTTGGGGACGCTTCCACAGAGGTTTTGGATGGCGTGCGCTCGTGTGCCGGTTGACTCGGTGACGCATCCGCGCCCTGGATCGCTCGCTGGGCCGCACTTTCGTTCGTCAACTCAGCCAGTATTCCTGCGGCATAGGCCGTTTCGAGGCGATTCAGCTCCGCGTCAATATGCTTCGCGGGGCCCAGGTCTTGAAGGTTGCGCGCGCTTAGGGTTGCGGCGAGAACGGCGGCTACCTCGGCGTTGGGTTCTGCGAGTCGTTCGCTTCGCTCAAGCTCGAGCTCTAGGAAGCGCAAGCTTCTTCGTAGGTAAACCCCTGCCTTCTGTGGCTCAAAAAGATAATGCGTCGTTTCTTCAAGGCATGTCTCGTGCTCGAGGAGCCAGATAGGGTCGACGCTTAGTGCAACAGTAGGTTTGAGCTGATGCTTGCCGATGTAGATGCCGTCGAGCACGATAAGATGCGACGACGGGGGCGCTTCGAGCTTAAACTCACCGCCTCCTGCTAAGCGGTAACGCCCATGAGCCAGTGCGGCCACGCGTTCGGGGAACGCCGCGAGCGCTGCCCGAGCCACCGCGGTGTGGCAGTCATCGTCGCCATGTAGCTCGTCCGAAGCATTGCCCGGTCCCGGCAGCGCCTGTGCTCGGGCTCCCGCAACTCGCATGCTGCATTCGAGACTGCGCTCGATGCGGCGTCGGCGCGCTTCCGGGAGGCGAAGCTCGAGCTCAAGTTCGCCCCACGGGCTCAAGGCTTCGTCGAGTAGCAAGAGTGACTCGCCGGCCGGGGGCACAAGCACGCCTTCGTCCAGCGCCAGCACGAGCTGCGCGGCAAGCGGCCCATACCCGAGCGCGGCGAGGTCCGCGCCAAAGCGCGCGAGCCTTGGGTGGACGGGGAGGGTTCGCAACCACGCGCCCCAAGCGGTCAGCTTTGAGCTGATCTCGAGCTCGCTTTCCCCCGGCGCGCGGCCAGTGAATTCTGCGGCATGCGTGATGCTTGCCTGGGGTGGTGCCGGGGAGACCGCAAGCGCACCTAGGCGTTCGAGTGTCCGGCGCGCTTCCTGCCAGGCGCTCGGCGGCGGTGGGTCGGGCCAGGGCAGGGCCTCGCCGACCCAACCCAATGCGGCAGCGGCGAGCGTCGCTTCAAGTCGGTCCGAGCGCAGCAGGGCGGGGGCGGCGCTTCTAGGCCGGCCCGCTTCATCTGCCTGACTGTAGAGTTTGATGGCAGTGCCCGGACCTAGGCGTCCCGCCCGACCCGCCCGCTGGGTCAGATTGAAGCGCGGTGCGGGCATGGTCTTGAGCTGTGTCACGCCGCTAGGGGCTTCTGCTGCGGCCCGGTAGAGGCCCGTGTCAATCACTGTATCGATGCCGTGAAGCGTCAATGCGCTTTCCGCGAGGTTGGTTGCGAACACCACGCGTCTACCCGGACTGCGCGGCTCAACCACTTGGCGTTGGTGCTGTGCCGATAGGCTGCCGTGCAGTACTTCGAGGCGATAACCCGCCTCTTCGGCGAAGGTGCAGGCGTATCGCGCTTGCTCGGTGCCGCGAATCGTCGGTACGAAGACCAGCACGCCTTGCGGTTTGCGCGCGAGTTCGCCGCGCAGAGCGCGGGCTATATGCGCGTCGCTGCGTTCACGCCCCAGGGGGGGCACGTAGCGTGTCGCTATCGGATAGCTACGGCCTTCTACGTGATAGCTAGGTACGCCGAGATGCGTGGGCAGCGCAGCGCTATCGAGCGTAGCGCTCATCAGGACCAGCGCAGGCACGGGCGCTCCCTCGTTGCGCCGCACCAGCCAGAGCGCCATGACGAGGTCGCCCTCCCAGTAGCGCTCGTGAACCTCGTCCAGAATGATGTAGTCTATTTGCTCCCAGAACGCCGCCGTTGTCATGGCGTAGCGCAGGATTCCGGGTGTCATCACGCGAAGCCGAGTCTGGGCAGAAACATGACGCTCGTCGCGCGTTTCAAGGCCGACACACTCACCTAGTTGCTGGTTTAGGCGTTCGCATAGGAAGGTCGCTGTGAGCCGTGCGGCGACCCGCCGCGGTTCGACCAGGACGCCTCGAGCGTGCTGGGCGGCAAGGGACGGTGGCGCGTATGCCTCGCCGCCGAAGATAAGGGCATGGGGCACCTGTGTTGTTTTGCCCGCACCGGGCTCAGCGATAAGCACGAGACCGCCGTGCTCGTGAATGCGCTGGCGAATCTCAACCAGGTGGGGTTGAATGGGAAGTGAGGCGTGTTCCTGAGATTGCACGGGGTCCTTCATCGCGTAGCCGGCTCGGTTCCGTCGCTACTGAAAACTAGCTCAAGATCGACGATGATGGGGTCGTGGTCTGAGGCACGCTGGGCTCGGTCGAGCTTCGCTGGGGGTAGCCAACGTTGGCGCCACTGGGAGAGTTCCTTGCTTCGGCCAAGACGTCTCAGAGCGTGTTCAATCGCTTCTGCATCCGCATAGCTGAGGGCAGCGGGCGCTTTGGCATTAACGGACCAAAGCCTAGTCTGCGCCACGCGCCAGCCCGGGCCTGGCCGCCACAGTGCGTGGTCGATGAGCTCCGCTGCGCCCTTGTACACATAAGAGAAGCGTTCGTTCACAGGCAACTCCGCCGTTAAGTTTCTCCAGCCAGCAGCGGCGGCAAGCGCGAGGGGTGGCTCGTGGGCGTGGGCGTTCCAGTCGCCGACGATCAGCCCTGCGGAGGTTTGGCCGGAAAGAAGCTGACGCGTACCAGGCTGGTTCTCCTGGCGGCTTCGTTCCTGGCAGCGGAGCAGTGCACGCACCTGTTGTTGACGGCGCGCGTCCCAGCAGCCCTGGCCTTTGTCGCGGTTCGGGCCCCGCGCACGGTGGCAGCCGCCGCGACTCTTGAGATGCACCACGGTGAGTGCAAGCTCAGTGCTCCGTGCTTCGCGGTGCGCGCGCAGCTGATATACCGGCGGGGGTCGGCCAGAGTCTTCGGCATGGGCGCAGATGCGCAGGGGCTTGGCACTCAGCGCAATATCTCCCGCCCGTGACGTTGGATGATAGATCAGGGCGTTTCCGACTTCATCCGCCCCGGCGGGGGGTGGTATGAATCTGGTTTCCCGTCCTGTCGCGGCCGCTAATGATTCCGCTAGACGGGCGGTTGCGATTGCGGAGCCGGCTTCCACCTCTTGCAGGGCAAAGACATCCCCTTTGAGCGCGGCGAGCAGCGCGCTGAGCTTCGCGTGCTGAAGGGCAAATCCTGCAGGTGTCTTGGCGCCGCGCTTCTCGAGGGTCACAAAGTAGTTAAAGGCGTTGAGTGATACGATGCGTAGTGACGGCGCCGGGCCTAGTTCAGGTGGGCTTGGCGGTGCGGGGGCTTGCGGCAGGCGCCACTGCGGCGGGGGACCTGCTTTGAGGGGTCGCAAGCGGTAGCCGCCGTAGGCTTCGGTGAGTACGCCTTGCACACCTGTAACCGTGGCACCGACGCGTGGCAGGGTGCTTGCGAGACCCAAGTCCGCCAGCTGCGGTGCGAAGCGATGTCGCAGGCGATCATCGAGGATAATTCGCCGGTCAGGCGCGGTCTCCGGGGCTAGCGCCAACGCACCGAAGTGTCCTAGTTCGTGCGTGTCGACAACGGCCCAGCGACCTTGAAGCTCGATGCGCAATCCCTCTAGGTGCTCCACGTCTTCATGTGCATCGGGATGCATCGCAAGTACTGGCGCGAGGTTGCCCCGGCCGCAGCGTTGCGCGTCGCCGAGCTTCATGGCTGTCATCGCACCGGGCTCTTCGACCCGGCCGCGGAGCCGGACGCGTTCGCCGACCGCGGGCGCGAAACGTTTCCGGCCGCGCCTAATGAAGAGACCCGATCGAGGTCGCGCCGCACCGCGGTCTCCCGCCGCAACGGCCTCCGTCTCGATGAAAAAGCCGTTGAGCTCGCCCGGTGCCAAGAAGGTCTCGCTAACGATACCTGAGGTCCAGACCCACTGACCCTCTAGGGGGCTGGCCGAACCTGTGCCTTGAATGTCGGCGATGCTGACGTCGGTACGTTCACGGCGGCAGCGTGTGCTTCCAGCGGAGTGAGTGCGCCGGCGGGCGTGCCGCCCGGTCTTCCCGTCGGCTAGTGGAGTGACCACATAACTCTCGAAGAGCTCGTTTAAGTGGTAGGCCGTGCAGTCACCCCAAAAACTCGCGGAAAAGAGCGAAAGAGCAGCGAGAGAGAGTCGGTTCATGGCAGCTTTGCGAGATCTAGGAAGTCCGTTGGTGGCGTATTCGGCGGCGCATTGACGCGTACCATGGTTGCAAGCAGGTCCAGTGGTTGCACCCAGTCGGCCGTTAACCGCGCCGAAGTGCGTGGAAAGGGCGCGTTTAATACATGCTCCTGAGAAGTTGCGCTGGCGCGCGTCCCAGCACGATAGAGCAGTAGCCGCCTCGGTCGAAGAAGATCGTGCTTAATGTGTTGATATAAATAGTGAAAAGGTACGCGTGGATTTTGGCACAGACAATGCTTAGTTTAAGGGTGAAGAAGGTATGGCATGTTTGGCTTCAGCACATACAAAAGCACGTGTTCGCGTGTGGCGCATGCCGCTCCTCGGGCTTCTGTCCGTTTGGGGGAAGGCAACCCTGTGTGCAAAAAGGCGTTGCGTTTTGGGCAATTTTTTGCGTTATGCCTAGTTTTTGGTCTGTGGGCGGCCGCTGTGCCCGTCGAAGCCTCCACGCCCGGCGAGCGCATCGAGGCGCGCGACAACGACCGTTGGTCTGAGAAGTCTGAAACGCGGGCGGGGGAGCTTACGCGGCGGACAGAGCGGCAGGAAAAGTCAGTGCCTTGGTACGAGCGTGGACTCAAGCAGGGCGGCGACGCGCGTCCGGGCAGTAATAGTCTGCGACCGGAATCGACTTCAAAGACACTGCGTACCGCCGATGGTGCCCAGGCGAAGTGGCCGCGCCAAGCTCCCGCAAAAGCGCAAGAAGCGAAACCCGCGAAGGATCCTGCGACGGTGAAGCGTACCTGTCCTTTTGGTCGCTGTACCGGACGAGACACAACGACTGACTATGCGCCCATGCTCAACTTTCCCTCCCCCGGTGGTGGTCACGCCCCGAGTGACTACTGAGCGTTGGTTCGTAGTTTAGTCTTTGCCGCTGTTGCCGACGAACGCGGACTCTCGATCGCGAAAGAGCACGTTGAAGGTTGTGAGGCTGCCGTAGCAGCTCGTAATGTAGCCTTGAAGCGACGCTTTATCTTCTGCCGAGAGATCTGGGTGTCCGTTCAGTTTTTGCTCGAGGACGCGTAGTTTTTCCCGGATGGCGGTGAGCTTCTTGAAGAACACTTCGATCGGCACGTGCTTGTCTTGGGTCTCCTGTCGCCCAGGCACCAGCACAAGTTCTCCGCCACGCCAGCGGTCACCCAAGTCATGATCGCTCAGCCCCAGGGCTTCGTCGAGGACGGCGGTCAGTGTCGCTTTGAACGTCTCTGTATCCATATCGAGATCGATCTCCTTCGGTAGCGCCGGTTGCGGCGGACGCGCATCGACGACGCGCCCTGCTTTGCGTCCCAGACCGCGGGGGCTTGAAGTCCGGCGCGCGGCCTGGGGTGCAACCCAGGCGCTACCCAGCGCTTTATGGTGCGCGCATGTCGAAGTCGCACGCAGCGGCGCGGGCCAGCAGCCCAGGCGACACTCCCCAATGCCGCGCCCTGCTTCATCCTTGCTCAGGGCGATGAAGTAGGCGCAGCTACCACAGCGGCCAACCAGAGAGCCTTCCTGCACGGACCTAGGCTACCACGTCGCGGGGTTTGGCGCGCAATCTTCCTCGCATCGTAGCGTGCGCTTTGATGACGCGGCTAGCGGATGCATCCGCTAACTCGCCTCAAGAGGCATGACGTCGTGTGTCTCGTGGCCTAACTCCCGGGAAAAGGCGCACCAGCGTGCGTGAATTTCGACGAGCGGCGTCAAGTTGATGGCTGCGCTCTCAAAATCACCGGAGGGTGCGATGCTGCCCTCGTCACCCTCGGCAAGCAGGCCGGCCTCCGCTACGACCTTCAGCGCGTTATCAAGGCGGGGCTTAAGTTGCGATTCGGAAAAGCATAGTTCGTTGCGCTGACTACGTTCTCCGTGGAGAGTTTTGGCCCGGGAGAACCATTCCGAGCGCGCGACGGGCTCAGCGGTCAGCTCGCGCAGCACATCGATCGCCAACACAACGCTTTCGATATCCGGCATGATTTGGGCAGCGACCCTGTAAATGCAGCGTTTGCCACCGCACCAAGCGTAGATCAGGTCTTCTGCGGGCTTATCGTCCTCGCGGGGGGTTCCGTCGGGTGCGGCGTTAGCATGAGCGGTGACGATGTCTGCGGCCACCAGCGCATCAGCGACCAAAACCTCGTCAAGAACACCTCGGATCCGCGCCTCCGCCTGCGTGGTCAGGCCGGGCGGGAGCGCTTCGCGCATCAGACGCGCAAGCAAGTGGGTGCGTTCCAGCCAAGCTTTGCGGCTGACCGGGCCCGAAAAAGCCAGAAGTACGGCGGCGAGCAGCGCCTCTGTCATGACGAAGTGGCTCACTGTATTGCGATAGAAGTCGAGTTCGAGACGGGCTTCATCGGCGACGCTCAGATTGCTGTGCGTGCTCGAATTGTCGACAATGGTGACCAGTTCGTGGGATTCCAACAAGCGGAGAGCCTGCCAGATCACCGTTGCGGATGCCTTGCTCGGCTGTCCGCGAAGAGCGCTTGCCAAGGGAGCACCGTGGCGATGCATCCTGCTGAGTAGGGCGCTGGCGTCGCTAGTGAGGAGTCTGAGGTTGGTGACGGTCGCTCGGCCCTCGCGGGCGCCAAGTAGCAGTGCAGATGCTACCAGGGCAACCGGGGTGACGAGCGTCGCACCCGCAATTTCGTTAATAATTTGGTTGGCGAGCGCTTGAACCACCGATCTGCGCTCTTTGGGTCGAAGCACAAGGGATTCATCTGGTGCGCCGGCCTCCCTTTTGGAGTCGGCGACGGTTGGGGGCTTGCGGACCGTGCGTACGGTATCTCGCATGGACTGAATGGTCCCGAAGTTAACGTAGATCTTGCCATGATTGCGCCGTAGCTTTTGCGCGCTGTGCGCAAGGCCCAAGACGCTTTCTCCCTCCTTCTCGCCCCCGAGCTGCTCGCGGACGTAACTCGGCACTTCGGGGACGCGATCATAGGTCACGGAGATCGGTACGAAGAAAACGTCGCGGTCTCGAAGTAGTAGCGCTGAATCTAGGAGCATTGATAGCAGCCCAAGCTTGGCGCTGAGGACACGTCCGGTACGCGAGCGGCCGCCTTCGATGAAGAATTCAATGCTGTAGCCTTCGCGCAGTAGCTTGCGCACGTAAGCTTCGACGAGAGCCGGGTAGAGTTTCTGTCCGCGAAATGAGCGCCGAATGAAGAAGGCGCCTCCCCTCCGCAGTAGGGGGCCCACGGGCCAAAAATTAAGGTTTTCGCCGGCAGCGATCAGTGGCGGCGACATGGCATATTGATAGAGCACGTCACTGAGGACGAGATAGTCAAAGTGCGAACGGTGACTTGGCACCAGCACGATGCCGCCGTCGCGCGCCGCGGCACGTAGGCGCTCAATGCCCGGCTCATCCACTTCCACGCCTTGGTAGATGTTTTGCCATGTCCACTGAAGGCCGCGATGTAGCCAGCGCAGCGCCGTTGGATCCTGGATGGCCGCGAGTTTGCGCAGTTCGTTGCGGACTTCCGTCTCGACTGCGTGCTGCTCACGTCCGCTGACGCGAGCCTCCACGCCGACGTGTCGCTGCACTCGCGGGGAGCGCATCAGTTCCTCGAGTACGCGTCCGGGAGACTTGCGCGTTGGCCCTTGCACAAGGGTTTTCTCTTTCAGCAGCGTTCGTACGAGTTGGCGTCTTAGTCGGACGCTCGCTCGCTCAACGGTTTCCGTGGCCCCCAGGCTGACTTCTAGAGGCGATGCGTGGCGAAAGACCGCTTGTCTTCGATTGAGTAGTGCCTGAGATAGTCGCCGAAGGCGACGTGGTTCGCTTTCGGTGCCGAGGACTCGGTCAATGGGCGATGGGGTCGCCGACGGTGGCGTTTTGCTCCAAAGGAAAGTGCAAGGGACCAGTAAGACGCGCGTGCCTGCATCGCGCTGCCAGCGTAAGAGCGTCTGGAGACGCGCGTCAGTAGCATCGATCTCACGCTGCCTGGTCGAACGCACCTGATACGGTAATGCGATCGCGGAGACGCGGGGCCCGTTGTCGCTGCCACGCTTGTTGCCGTCGCCCTTGCCTGGGCTCCTGCGTGGCTTCCAAGAGGGCACCCCGGTGACCTGGGAAAACCAGCGCGGTTCGTCGATAACCGCTTCTAAAGGTGGAAGATCGTGCTTCGCAAGCAAGTCCTGTAAGGCAATAATGTCGAGAAAGCTGCCTGAGAGTACCGCGAATACAACCTGGCCCGCGTCCATAGCTGCTTCGATATCTCGCAACCAGTGCTCCCCTGGCTGAAGATGTTCGGTAAGATAACGGGCGGCTAAGGAACGCGGCATAACTCTTTATAACGTTAGCATTGCTAGCCTCCACCGCATGCTGGCCTTGTGGCCGTCTTAGGCTGGGATGTTTCCAAAGCCGTTGCTTTGTTGAGCGAGCATTCCGCTTGCCCACAGCCTCGTGCTGAAAACCGCGCGTATCCGGGCTGCGCCCGGTTTGCCTACTTTGCGGGTGTTTGGGCCTGCCGGCTATCTTGCGTGTTTGCCGCGTCTCGCCCGTTGCGTGGCGCGCAGATGGTGTTGCCTGGTATGCCGGCCTTGACAATTAGGGGGGGTGCGCTTTACTTGGCGGCCGATTTAGCTGTGCGTTGCCGATCGCGAATCGCGTTACGGAATGCAAGCCTGAGTGAGACGCCCATGAGAACACCGAGTACAAGAGCCGCCGATGTCGTACGGCAGTGGTTTATTGTCGATGCGACGGATATGCCCCTCGGGCGCCTCGCGACAGAAGTCGCCACCATTTTGATGGGCAAGCACCGCGCTCTTTATACGCCCCACACCGATACCGGTGATGGCGTGGTCGTCGTGAATGCAGCCAAGGTGAAGCTAAGTGGGCAGAAGCTCGACAAGAAGCTTGCCTACAGGCACAGCGGTTTTCCCGGTGGCATTCGCTCGGAGACCTACCGTTCGCTCATCGAGCGGCGTCCCGATTTCGCCATCGAGAAAGCTGTGAAAGGCATGCTGCCAAAGTCATCTCTTGGGCGAGGGATGCTGACTAAACTCAAAGTATACGCGGATGCGAACCATCCCCACGCTGCTCAGCAGCCACAGTCCATCGACCTGCGGGCAAGGTTCCCCCAGCAGCAGGCAGAGGCAGCAGCCGTCAAAGCGCAACCCGCAAAAGCGGTCTAGATCGGTTCAGCAGGGTTGAATTAGTAAGGTCAGCAGCGCCCCACGTAGGATTGGGGTAGGCTTCGACGAGAGTTAGTAGGAAGAGTGAGAAATGCCCCAATCGGTGATTCACGGACG
>SLQV01000044.1 GCA_007131285.1 Myxococcales bacterium | reverse complement strand
TGGTGCGCGCCGCGGACGACGTAGTATTCGCGGCGGAGGCACGCTGTTCGTCGTCGCTACCACTTACCGGGAGCAGGTCTTCCTCGGTGTGCTTTGGGGCACCGAACCCCGCTTCTTCGCCAAGAATATGTGCGTCAGGAAAATGCCGCAGGGTTTCCTCGCGAAGTGAGGCTTCAACGGCTCGGTCGAGCGCGGTCACCGGTGAGCCGTCTTCTTTGCGCTCCGACGAACGCTGCATTTCGGACTGGGCAGCGAGTGCGCTGCGGCCGGCGCGTAGGAGTGCCTGTCGTAGGGCGTTGATGCGCTCAGGCGTGAGCCGGAGAGGTTCCATGGAGACGACGCTAGCGCGCTCGGGCACGTCGCGGAAGTGTAGGCATCCGTGTTGGCGCGTTCAGCGTCTCGCTTTATTGGGAGAGCAAGTGCCGTGACGGTGGCACTCCTTGACCTGATGTCGGAGACTCTCAAGTAATGTTTGAAGCCCCTAGACTTGCGCGCTTGGCGCTACGCCACGGACATCGTTCCGCGCGCGGCCTTGCGCAGAAACTCCACGAGCGCGCGTTGGGTTTTTCGCTTCCGGAACGCATCGAAGCGCTCTGCCCACAGCCCAACGGACTCGGTCTTGATGCCTTTGGATTCGATCCCTCTCTGGCAGCCAAGTTGCTTTCGGTGGGGACGCTCATCTACCGTTCCTATTTCAGGGTCACCCCCGTCGGACTGAGTAACGTTCCTAAAGGTCCCGTTATTTTGGCTGCCAACCACGGGGGCCAGCTTCCTATTGACGGGCTAATGGTCGGGCTGGCGTTGGCCATTGATGGCGATCCGCCACGTCTCGTGAGGTCTGCGGTTGATCGGTTCGTGGCAACGGTTCCCTACCTCAACGCGCTATTCGCGCGCGCGGGCCAGTTCGTTGGGCATCCGGATAATGTACGATTTCTGCTGGAGCGCGGCGAAGCGGTGCTTGTCTTTCCTGAAGGGGCTGCGGGCATGCTTAAGCCGTTCCGGCACCGGTACCAGCTCCAGCCCTTCGGGCGCGGTTTCGCGAGGTTGGCCATCGATTGCGGTGTGCCGATTGTCCCGGTGGCCGTCGTGGGTTCTGAGGAGCAGTACGTCTCGCTTGGTTTGATGCGCAGCTTCTTTGAACGGTTCGATATTCCCGGCCTTCCGATTGTACCGCAGTGGGCGCTTGGTCTCTGGTTGCCGCTGCCCACCCGTTATATCCTTCACTTTGGAACGCCCATTGAGCCCGAAGCCTTGCCAGGCGGCAAAAACACGTCGCCACGCGTGTTGGCGGAAACGGTACGGGCCGCTCTCGCTGCGCTGCTCGAACGCGGCCTGCGCGAACGGGAACGTGTTTTCTGAAAGACATCGGCCCTTAAATGCGCCAGAGGGCTTCTGTCTTTCGGCGCAGCGGATCGGTCAGGCTACACACCGAGTGAGTTCGTATTAGAGCTGCATCCAAGGCTTCGCGAGCGCATCCACTATGACGATATCCGAAAATGATAAGCGCTTTTCCGCGTGGCCATTCGCTCTTGCGGAGCAGCCCTATCCAGGCGCGAAGGCGCGTGTTGCCCAGGCGTTGCCCCGTGCGTCCGTCGAGACGCGGCGCCCGCTTCGAGTGCTTGTCACCGGACTCAGTGGACGTCTCGGTCAGCTATGGTTACGGCAAGCTAGTAGTGCTTTTGAGCTGGTAGGTCTCGACCGACGCGCCTTCCCTGGGGCACCGGTTGACCTTGAGTTTTACCGCATCGATCTGCGGTCAACACGGGTTATCGAGGTTTTTGAACGAGGAGAGTTCGACGCCGTCGTGCACTTGGGCACGCTACACAACCTTCGGGCCAAAGACGCGCTGCATTTTTCGTGGAACGTGACTGCGTTTCACCGGTTGCTCGAGTGTGTCGAACGGTTCCGAGTGCCGCGCCTGGTCGTTCTGTCTAGTGCTGACGTCTACGGCCCGGGTCCAGCGAACCCAGCCTATATTAGGGAGGAAGCGCCTCTTCTGGGTGCTCAGCGTTTCCTCGCAATACGCGATCTCGTGGGTCTCGATTTGGCAGCGCAGAACTTCATGTGGCGCGTCAAAACCACCGAGACCGTAGTGCTGCGCCCCTGCCATGTTGTGGGCACTGTCCGCAACGCTGCCAGTATTTACTTCAACCTGCCGCGACCCCTGGCGCTGGCCGGTTTTGACCCGATGGTTCAGCTCCTTCACGAGCGGGACTTGCTTCATGCCGTCGAACTGGCACTCGGTGGCCTTGTTCGCAGCGGGCAGTCGCTCGCTGGGCTCAGTAGGGGAGTCTACAACGTGGCAGGGCAGGGTGCGTTGCCGCTTTCGCAGACGCACGCGCGTCTCGGAAGGAATCCTCGCACTGTGCCGCTGAATCTTGCGCGCGCTGTTATCGCGAATGCGTGGGGGATGCGCGCCTCACGGTTTCCAGCGGAGCAACTTGACCATATCCGCTATGCCTGCACCGTCGATGGTCGTCGCTTTAGCGAGGCCACCGGCTTTGTGCCTCGTTGCGATTTTGCTGACATCGCGCACAGTCTGCAGATAGAAACCGCTTTTTTGCGCTAAGAAACTAGCCGAGGAATGCGGACGCTAACGCTCCGGTTTGCCGGAGTCCTTCGTAGAGCGCGATAGCGACCGCGTTGCTTAAGTTGAGGCTGCGAATAGCGCCGGGCATAGGGATCGAGACCGTTTGGTCGGGAAAGCGTGCTGCCCAACTTGGGTCAAGGCCTGTCGATTCTTTGCCAAATACCAGATAGTCGCCCGGGCTTAAGGGCGGCTTGTCTTGCGTGGCAAAAAGATTTCTTTCGCTTTCGGTTGTGAAGAGTCGCAGGCGCGAAACTGGAGCTTGCGACAGAAATGACGCACTATTTTCGTAGGTTCGTACGTCGACTAGGTGCCAGTAGTCGAGCCCCGCGCGCCGGACTGAGCGGTCGCTAACTTCGAAGCCCATCGGGCCTACGAGGTGAAGCACGGCACCCGTCGCTGCGCAGGTACGTGCGACCGCCCCCGTGTTGGGTGGTATTTCCGGCTCAATTAAAACAATATGAAAGCATGCGGAGTTGACGTGTGCCCGCAGTCGCCGTCGACCGTCGGAAGCGAGCGCTGACGCCTCACTCGGCGGGAGGGGTTTGACTCTCAAGTCACCGGCCGTCGCCGTCAGCGCGGGCTGACGCGCGGATGATATAGCGGTAGCTGTGTGGCGTGCTGTCTTGCTGAGGGAGCGCCGCGGGGTGAGATTGGCCATAAGGACTCAAAGGAGACGGGAGCATGCCGTAGCGTAACGCGGTAGCCCAGTGTTCTTTTGCAGGGTCAACATGTACCGCGGCAGCGGGCGTAGGCTAGCGTTCCGGTCGGTTCAATGACAGTGACGTTTCGTATCAGGGCATGTTTGGAGCTGGTTTGGCTGTCACGCGTGTGTGCTCGAGCGCCTGAGCCGCGTGCGGCCGCTTTTGAGGTTTGCATGCTTGGCGATTCGGTGGGGCGGTTGCGCGACGCTGATCGTACGTACTCAGGCGCGCAACCGGTGTCGTAGGTTGAGGAAGAGGCAAAGCGCATTTTGTCGTGGTATCATCACGGTGTCGTGGCCTGGATTCAACACCGTTGCTTCTCGTACTTCCAACTTAGCGGTGCCGGATTCGCGCCTTAGCCCGACACGCGCGGGCTCCAATGATAGGCCTCGGTATCATGTTGCGCGGCTGTGGTCACGAGAGGAACGCTGAGCTCAGCGTGCGATTACTCAGGCATCTGGGGGCGATGGGCAGTGGCCGCAGTAGGTTGCCGTCATGGGGCCTGTTGGCGTGTGTGGGACTCGCGCACTGTGGTCCTTGTGCTTCGGTAGCGACCCCAAGCGTACATCGGCCCGAGAAAACTACCGAGGCCGACGCGAAAGGTGAGAGTGTCGCGGCTCATGCCGCCTGGCTACTGGGGTCGGATACATGTGTAGGCATTCGGATGCCGGTTCACGTTTTTCGAGCGGATGTTCCCGGCGGGTGTGGCAAGCCGCCCGCAAATTTAGCTGCAATCGATTGTGCGGGGCTTCCGTCTGCGTGTGCCTCGGGACCTGCGTTCGTGCTTTGGGAGCGCCGCGGCGCATGCTGTGTGTTGCGGCAGCGGTTGCCTTCTGAAGGGGGGGCGGTGATGGACGCGATAGCGTATCAGCTAGCGCGACGCGTATCGCGACACCGTGGTGGGCGCGTTTTGGCGCTCGATTATCGGCTGGCTGCGATAAGCGGAGCTGAGAGCAGCGATGTATCAGGGTCTGAGCCCGAAGACATGGCTTTCGAGATTGCGTCTTTAGGCCCAGACGTGGTGACGCGCGTTGAGCTGTGGTTCGGCGAGACCTTGCAGGTTTGGCGCTCGGCTCAGGGGCCTGGGGGGGCCGCGCGAGCGGCTGACCTGCTTTGGCAGCGCTGGTGGGAAAAGTACGCACCATCTGCGCTAGACACGCTGCGGCGTCCAAGCGCTCGCAGACGCAAGCATTCCTCTCCACCAGCGCCTGCTTTTTTGGCGCAGGAGCTCGTCCACGAAGTGCGGGTATTACTTTACAAGCCGCACGGCATGCTCACGCAAGAAGCGCTTGTGGCTCCCGAGCTCTGGTTCGGTCCGCAAGACGCGCTACTGCTGCGCTTTGGGCGTGCTTGGCAGTTGTTCGAGAAGCCCGCGCAGGGGTCTTTGCTCGAATCGGTGAGGGCGTGGCTGGGTCAGCGCGGCGCTTCGCTTGAGCGAGGGCTTGAAGCGCCAGGCGCGCTTGTGCGCACGCAAAGAATCGGCGTGGGTCGATGGAATGTTGTAATGAGCGCCACCAGTAACACCGGGGCTCGCATGCGAGGCGAGACACGAGAGCGATGAGCTACTTTCTGCAAAGTCTTCGGGACGCCGCGCCCTATATTCACGCGCATCGTGGGCGCACGTTCGTTGTCGTTGCGCCGGGCAGTGTGTTGGCGTCGCCGCAGCAAGCAGCGCTGCTTGGAGACGTGGCGCTGTTGCACGCGATGGGTGTTCGAGTAGTCCTTGTATTCGGTGCGCGTGCGCAACTCGAGCAGCGTCTCGCGGAACGGGGCATTGCGTCCAGTTTGGTAGCTGGCGTTCGCGTGACTGACGAGGCGGTCCTGCACGAGCTTCAAGCCGCGGCAGGTGCACTGCTCATGCAGTTAATGGGAGGGCTTTCGCAACGGCTTGTGGGCTCACCGATGGCAGGCGCTCAGGTGCATGTGCGGACGGGCAATTTCGTCGAGGCGCGGCCAATGGGTCTCATTAGCGGTACGGATTTCGGTTTCTCAGGGCGCGTGCTAGCGGTTGACCAGAGCGGAATTAGCCAGGCGTTAACCGCTGGCGATATGGTGCTGCTGCCACCTTTAGGCTTTTCACTGACCGGTGAGGTCTTTAACCTCTCCGCGCACGCACTTGGAGGCGCTGTAGCCGCGCGTTTGCAAGCGGAGAAGCTGGTCGTGTTGGCACCGGAAGCAAGCGCGCTCCGGCAGCGCTACGAGACGCAGGGGGGGCATGTTTCGCCGGAACAGGCGGAGACGCTCGCGGCAGAAGAACCCGATCTCGAGCTTAAGGCGGCCTTGTTGGCAGCCAAAGAGGCGGTGCGAGAGGGGGTTCGACGGGCGCATGTTGTCGATGGCGCGCTCGATGGCGCGCTGCTTGCGGAGTTATTTAGCCGCGATGGTTCAGGGCTACTGGTGTCTGCATCGCCTTACGATGTCGTGCGGCAAGCACGCCCGAGCGATATCCCGGGGATTGCCTCGCTGCTTAAGCAGGAGGCGAGCCACGGCACGGTTGTCCTGCGGACGCGTCGCCAGCTACGCAGCACATTGGGGCGTTATATCGTCGTAGTGCGTGATGGCTTGGTCGTCGCCACTGCGGCGTTGACCGAGGAGGCCGATAGCGGCTTGCTAGCGGTGAGTGCGCTTGCGGTTCATCCGGTGTACCGTGGTCGAGGTTTAGCGGCTCAGATAGTCGCATTTGCTGCGGAAGAAGCCCAGTCGCGAGGCCTCACACGCCTCGGTCTGCGGACCACGCAGACCGAGCACTGGTTCTTGTCCCAGGGTTTTCGGCGGGCGAGCCCTGACGAATCGGTGCTTTTCGGTCAAGATACGCTCGCTCCGCTGAGACCCTCCTGGTTACTCATCCGCGACCTGCCCACCTCCGCTGCCGGAAGTGGGGCTACGAGCGTGGGGCCCGCGGGGCCCAACCAAGCAGACTCTCACGCAGCAGCCCCTGACATCGCGCTATCCGAAATAGAAGAGCCTCGCTCCTAACGCGATCGATCCGCCTCCCAAGCCGAAAACGGCCGATAGCGCTTCGTGTTAGGCCGACGGGACCATGAACTGAAAGTACACAGCCCTAGCGCTGCCAAGTCCGAACATGAACAAATCCAGCGCGGACAGCGCCTCCTATCGTTCTACGACCGATGCCTCGCCCTCCGACACCCACCCGCGGGTCAAGGAGGCAAGTTCAGGCGCGGCGCTGCAAGACGCAGATGCTGCTGCCGCTGGCATCGCTGACACCGTGCGCGTTGAGCTTGATGTGCTGGCCCGCGTCATGTCTGCGCTCGCCGAGGCTGCTCCTTATGCAGCACGAGGTCTTGCCGCAGAATACAATGCGCAGCTCATTTCGTTGCGCGATCAGATTAAGGAAGCGCGGGGTGAGGATCTGCCGCCCTTGATCGAGGAGATGGAGCGTCTTCAAGGGCTGCTCAATCGTCGCCTGGCGAACCGTTCAGCCGGTCCTGGAGTAGATCCGGCCAATCCGTATTTCGGACGACTCGTGCTGGAAGAAGGCGCGCGGAGCCGCGAGATATTGATCGGTAGGACAACGCTCATCGACGTCAGGCGCGGGCTACGCATCGTGGATTGGCGCCATGCGCCAGTAAGCCGTCTTTACTACGCTGCCGCTGAAGGCGACGACTTCGATGAGGTCTTCGGTGACCGCGAGACGCACGGGACGGTGCGCCTCAAGCGTTCGCTTACCATTCGCGGTGGCCTGTTGCATCGGGTGGCGACTGACAACGAGATTTATGAGCGACACGGTGAGGCGTGGCGCGTCCGTCCTCGTCCGGGGGGAGAACTTAAGGGAGGCCAAGGCGCGGCGCTTCGTCCTGACACTCTGGTGCGAACAAGCGGTCTCGGTGTGGAAGCGGATAGTCCCAGCGAAGACCGTCGTTTGAGCGAGGTCACGGGGCTCATGTCGCCGGAGCAATTCAAGGTGATCGCGCGCCCGGACGACCAGGTCATCATAATTCAGGGCGGTGCGGGAAGTGGCAAGACCACCGTTGGCCTGCATCGGCTGGCCTACCTAAGCTTTCAGCAACCGAAGCGGTTTGCGCCGGAGCGACTCCTGGTGCTCGTATCGTCTCGAGCGCTTCAGCGTTATATCGAGCTGGTACTGCCCGCTCTCGGCGTAATTGGTACGCGCATCGAGGTCTTTGAGGACTGGCTATTTCATCAGGCTTCGCGACTGGTGCCAGGTCGTAAGATCGAACCCTCCTACCACGGGTACGCCGACGTGGAGATGGTAAAATCCTCGGCTGCGGCGCTGCTGGCTTTGCGGGAATATGCCTCCGAGCTGGTTGCGAGGGTTGAGGCTTCGCTCGCTGAGGCGGCGGTTCGTGGTTGCGACGAAGCGTGGCAGGCAAGTGCGGGGTGGCCGCTTGTTCAGCGACTGGAGGACTTGACAGAAACCTTGGCAAGTGTGCGCGGCGTCACCCCGAGCGCAGCTCAGGTCCTGGGGCGCACCATCAAGGCTGTGGTGTCGGAGATCGATAAGCCTTACCGGGTGCTTGGTTACGTGCTTGGCGACAGCAGCCGGATGCGTAGTGCTCTGGCAGCTACAGGCATTTCGGGTGGAAAGCTCGAAACGTTGCCCGCGCGCCTCGCGGCAGACAGTTCACGCTTGTTGCGCGAGTTTGCGGCCCGCGATGACGCACAGGGGGGCGCTTACGAGATGGAGGCGCTGGCCCTTTCGGCAGCGGATGCAGCCTTGCTGGTTTGGGTTGGACGGACGCTGAGCGCGAGTGAAAAGCTGCAGGTTCTCGCGCACATCTTTGCCGACGAGGCCCAGGACCTAACGCCTGTCGAGTTGGCGCTGGTGGTGAGCGCAAGCGGCAGTCCCCCGAGTGTCACGTTTGCGGGTGACCGCGCACAGCGCCAGCGCTTTGTGAGCGGAGCTGACGCGTTGCCGGAGGAGGATTGGGAGGGAACGCTCGCGGACGCAGGCATCGGCGTCCGCTCATTGGCAGCGCTACGGGTCTCCTATCGCGCAACAGCGCCGGTGGCTCGGCTTGCGACGGCGATTCTTGGCGATCTCGATCGCTACCAGGATCGTGAGGCGTTGCGTGAAGGCGTGCCTGTCACTCATCTCGTCTTCGACGAGCCGGGTGAGGCCGTGGCGCACCTTGGACAATCCCTACGGCTTTTGATGCAGGCAGAGCCGCACGCTACCGTCGCAGTCATCACGCGTCATCCTCATGATGCGGAGCGTCTATATTCGGCCCTGCTCCGCTGTGAAGTCGCGCGCATGCGTTACGTGAGCGATGAGGATTTTACATTCAAGCCTGGAATTGATGTCGTGGATGTAGCCCAAGTGCGCGGCCTTGAGTTCGACTATGTTATTGTTGCGGATGCAGACGCAAACCGTTACACCACTGAAGCAGAGAGCCGGCACTTGCTACACATCGCTGTGACGCGCGCAATACATCAGTTGTGGTTGATTTCGGGCCCTGCGCCATCGCCGCTTATCGATCCTGCGCTCGTACAAATTGAGCGGCTCTAACAGCGCCAACTCCCCCGGTTTCACGCCTGTTCAGGCTGGAGCTGGGTGGGTGTTTGAGCCGTAAGCGCCCCACGCGGCTGCGCATCACATTTTGGTCACTTTATGGCCCCATCGACACAGAGAACACGCTTCCTCCGCAGCATCGTTTAGCGCTGTCGGTGCGAAGCGAAGGAAGGCCAATGTGGGAAAGAAGCTAGGGGTGATGGGTATTAATTGCGTTTACGCCCGGGATATCGTCGAAGGGTACTTGCAATCAGGTTTTTCGGCGTGCATACTCAAGCGAGTGTCGTTTGGTCAGATGTTCGCCTTCCGGCTCTGACGAAACGTTCTTCAGCCGCACTGAAACTGTTACGGCCGCGCCTACGTCATTCGACCGATTCAAACAGTTATTCGGGTCCTTTCGGGCCTTGGGTCTCCAGCGGGGCTCCGGTGCTTGTTCGGTGCGCTAATGCTTGTTTGTTTGGATTCTTTTTCACTCGGGACTCTTTTGACGTGAGGCTCGAAACCGAAGCCCTGAGGCGGTTGCGAGGCACCCGCAGCTGGGCTTTTGGTCACGAAGCAGTGCTACTTTGACCTGAAATGTGGCGTTCCGATATGGGAGCGCCTGCCTGCTCCACAGGCTTGAGATTTTTAAGACGCCTGCGCACTCGTTGAGGTGCTGACGCATTGGGGAGATTGTGACGCTATGACAAAGCCTGAGGGGGCTGCTGCGCTTGATGCTGCTGCAGTCGATGCTTGCCCGGTAGATCTGAAGGATTGGGCGGCCGGTCTTTCCGACCGTGCAGCGCAGAAAGTGGTCGGTTCCAGCGCGTTTTTGCGGGGCCGCATGTATGCCCGGCGCAATGCAGTAACGTTAGAGGGGTTGGATTCGGGTCATGCCTCTGCATCGATACGGGGGCGTACTTCAGATGAGACGCGCCAAGTTGAAGTGCACTACGACGGTGCAGGCAAGATCACCAGTCGCTGTTCATGCAACGAATGGGGCGGGCCCGTGCAGCATTGTCGGCACGTCGCGGCGGTGGTCGCATGTCTTAAGGCTTCCGTGCGTGCTGGACGCGACGGCGGTACGGGAGGCGGTACATCGCAAGAGGCACTGTCGGCGCAGAGTGCTCGTGCCAATGGTCGACGGGGGGCAAGAGGGCGTGGAACCGGGGAAGATGGCGCTGCTGAGGCTCGTGAAGAGAGCCGCTCGAGGGGAAAGCACTCACGAGGGGCTGCAGGCCGGTCACCTGCGAAGAGTCGCGGCGTCGGGGGAAACGGAGATGGGCCGGTGCAGGCGCACGTTCGCGGTCCCCGGGCGGCGGACGTCGCCAGAGACGGTGCCAGCGAGGGCAGCCGTGAAGGGACACGCCTAGGTAAGCGCGGGCGTAACAACGGCCGTGGTAAAGGTGAAGAGCGGTCTCAGCGTGACGCACTTGCCAAGGCAAAAGGGGAGACGGCTGGGGGGCGGCGCGGGCGGCTCAATCCACGTGGCGGCGGACGGCGCGTGCAGCGTGAAGCGCGTGATGCTCTTGATGCCTGGCTTCCCTTCAACGAGCGCCCCGAAGCGCTGCGTCTTGATTACCGAATCACCGTGAGGCCCGCGTCAATAACGGTGATGACCTGCCATTCGGGGAGCCGCCAAGGCGTTTCGTTCGCGGATGCGTTGTCGGGGTTCGATGGCGTCAAGGGAGCCGAACGTAGTCTTGTGCGCTTAATGTCGCGGGCCGCAGGGAAGTTACAGGCTTCATCGGCGGAGCTCCGCGGAGAAGATGCCTCCGAAGCTCTGGGGCTCATGCGCGGTCGCACCGTCTTGCTTGAGCCTTCCGCTAAGGAGCTCCGCTTTCCAGACGAGGAGCTTAAGCCACGCCTCGAACTCGACCTGCCCCAAGCCGATGCGGTGCGAATTAGGGTTATATTTCAGCCTAACGGTTCGGGAAGGCGCTACGGCCTGGGCACCGGGGTCTGGTTTGAAGGCACGCCGGGATGGCATATCGAACCCGCCGAAGGTGTTGCGCGGCCCATTGCTGCCACACTGTCTCCGGTTTGGCTGCAGCGGCTCTTTCGGTCGCCAGCATTGATGCATCCCGTCGAAGATTTGCCGCGTTTTATCGCGGAGTTTACGCCGAAGCTCGCGAACTACCTGCAGACGGAATTGCCGGATCTCTCGACGGTGGCGGAGGTGCTCGATATGCCGCCGCGCTTTCGTTTCGAAGCCCGCGGCGAGATTCTCGAAGTTATCGCGACTTTGCGTGCGGGATACGGCGATACCCTGTTTGAGATACCTGTGGGGGGACTTCCCTCTCCGTTGGGGTTTCTGCCCGGCGAGGCCGGCCCGAAAGCCCGTATCGTACGTCGCGATGTGGGCGTAGAGCTGACGGCGCTGCAGCAGCTTCTGGATGTAGGTTTCGTCTTTGACGAAGCGACGGGCGCGCTGGTACTTAAGGGTGAAGCGGCGGTCGCCTTCTGGACGCAGGGGTTCTCCGATTTGCCCAACACTTGGGAGAAACTCGCGCCGCCGGGTCTCGTAGGCGCCCGGGTCCATGGGGGCACACTCACACCACAGGTGCGCGTCGGCACGGGCGTAGACTGGTTGGACTTTGACCTGCGTTTCGAAGTCGGCGGTGCGGCTGCCGATTGGGATGCGGTGCGTGCGTCGCTCGAGAGCAAGCAAAAGCTTGTGAAGCTACAGGACGGTAGTTACGCGCGTCTCGACGACGACGCCATGGCAACGCTCCTGGAGAAGGTCAACGAACTCTACACCCAGGATGGCAACGTACAGCGGCTGCCTATCTCGCAGCTTGGCAAGGTGCGGGAAATCGTCGAGTTGGTGGGTGAATCGACAGTCACCAAGGACGCGGAGTCTCTCTTCTCTCGCTTTGAATCGCTAGATAATGTCGAGCTTATCGCCAAGCCCCGCGGCCTTAAGGCGGAGCTCCGGTCCTACCAAAAACGAGGCTTTTCTTGGTTGGTCTTTCTGTATCAGCAGGGTGCGGGCGGCGTGCTTGCTGACGATATGGGTCTCGGCAAAACATTGCAGACCATCGCATTGCTCTTGTGGGTGAAGTCTAAACTGAAGGGGAAAACGCATCTGGTGGTGGCGCCGACCTCTGTCGTCGCGAACTGGGACCGTGAGATCAAGCGCTTCGCGCCATCACTCAGCACATTGGTCTGGCAAGGGGCCGCTCGCCACGGTCAACAGAGTAAGCTTGAGGCATGTGATGTGCTGCTCACCAGCTACGCCTTACTACGGC
>SLQV01000186.1 GCA_007131285.1 Myxococcales bacterium | reverse complement strand
GCGCTCGGTCAAGTCGGCCTAAAAAGCAGGACCCTACCGCACCCCCGTCAGCATGCACCCCGCACAAGGCAGTGGGTAGCCGCCAGCCGTGGAACGGCGCCATGATCAACGCCGCACCGTGCGATGGCAAGCCCAGTACCGACAAGGCGTCAAGCTGTGCTAGCACGCTATCCATCGATCATGGCTTCGTCAGCGCTTCGATCCGCTAGGCGCTGGGCGCGGCGCGCGCTCCCATGCCCGCGCCGCTCTAGGCGGGAGGCTACGCCGACCCTAACTAGGCTAAGCGGGCGTTGCGGCATCCTTTGCGCACGAGGCATGTATGAGCAACTCCAAAACACCAGGTAGTGCGCGACTCAGGCTTTCGCGCTTTGCATCGCTGGCCAAGGCAGGCTCGCGGCTGGGACTCGATGCGCTCACGGGGCAAGAGCAACGCGCCGGTCGTGTAGCACACTCTTTGGGGCAGCTTCGGGGCCTGGGCGCGAAGGTCGGACAGATGCTGGCGTACGTTGACGGGATGCTGCCCGAAGAGTTAACCGAGGCTTACGGACTTTCCTTAAAGGAGCTACTCTCTCAAGCGCCAACCAGCTCATTCGAGGACGTTCGTCGACTGGCTGAGGCCGAGCTTGGCACAACTTTGGAGGCGGCCTACGCCACCTTTGACCCCGTGCCAATCGCGAGCGCATCGCTAGGACAGGTACACCGCGCCACACTTCACGACGGGCGCCACGTGGTGGTCAAAGTTCAGCACCCCGGCGTCGCACTGGCAGTAGAAAGCGACCTTGCCAATAGCGAGCTCTTGCGGCGCACCTTCAGCATCGGGCCCCTCAAGCGCTTTGATACCGGTGCCATGTTGGCAGAGCTTGCGGGGAAGCTCAGAGAGGAGCTCGACTATACGCTTGAGGCCCGGCGACAAATCTTCTTCGAGCAACTCCACCGCCACGACTCTCAGATTATTGTGCCAGGCATTATTCCCCAGCTCTGCCGGCCGCGCCTACTTACTAGCGTCTTCATCGATGGCCTATCTTTCGATCGCGCCCAGGAAGCTCCGGCCACAGAGCGCAAGGCCTGGGCCGAAACCCTATGGCGCTTTGTGTTTCGCGGCACACTCGTCGGCGGACAGTTCAACGCTGACCCCCACCCCGGCAACTTCGCTTTTCTTCCTGAAGGCCAGGTAGCGTGCTTTGACTATGGCTGCGTGCAGGCTCTCTCGCCCGCCAGGCGCGACGTGGCCATCTCGGTACACGCAGCCGCGCTTGGAGGCGATATGACTGCCTTCGGCCAGGGGGTCATCAAGCTACTTGAAGCTCCCGAGGGCCCGTATCGGGACTGGGCGGAGGGGTATGTTCGCGCATGTTTCCGACCCGTGCTTGCCCCGACCTTTCACATCACCAAGCCCTACGCGCGTGAGCTATTCGACGACCTAAAAAACGTGGTCATCCGCGGTAAAGCAAGGGGTATTGCCGAAGATATCGCCCTGCCCGAAGGCATGCTGCTGATGAATCGTCTTCAGCTAGGCTTCTATTCGTTGCTCGCGCGCCTGGATATTCCCGCCGAATACGCTGCGCACGAGGCACGCGTTGTCCAGGAAGCCCAAGCGCTAACCGCCTTCCCGCCCATGACTCCTACCCTGGATACCTAGGCCCTACTCTCAACTTTATGCACATTCCCGGAGCAAGGGTCAGAGGCTGGGAAGAAGGCTGAGCCCACATCGATCGGCGACCTTAGGCGGAAGCGCGCGGGGCACGGAAGCGTTCCCGTCCCCTCCTGATTTCCATAAAACCGGACACTGCGCCGCAACCACTTGTGTGTGCCCCAAGCGCCCCTCCGCAGAATCCGTATGCTCCTGCCCAACGGGACGCTGCCCTGGCTCCCCTGCAAGATTTTTGCGAGAAGTGCATGCAGACCTGTAGAGGATCAATCTTAGGCCGAGGGAAGTTGAGTGGGCAGGGATTATCTTGCTAGCTAATATGTGCGTGAAGTGACGGAAATGACCTGGAAGAAATGAAGCAGCTCCCAAGCACCCTTGGGCCATATCGTCTGGCACGCCTGGTAGGCAGTGGCGGCATGGCGGACGTTTACTTGGCCACGCACGAAACCATTGGCGGTTTTCAGCGTCTTGTCTGCATCAAGTGCCTGCGCGAAGACTATCTTGGAGATGCGGAAGTTGAGCAAGCTCTTGTCGATGAAGCGCGCGTAACCTCCTACATCGATCATCCGAATGTCACACAAATCTACGAACTGGGACGTGTCGGCGAGGATACGTTCATTGTTATGGAGTTTGTGGCCGGAACGAATGCCGCCGAACTCCTAAAAACATGTCTTGAGAAGGGATACAACCTACCCGTTGACGTCGTTTTGTATATCGGAGCAGAAGCGGCACGAGGCCTTCACGCGGCGCACCGCGAGACTAACTTAAAGGGGGAGCCGCTCAATCTTATACACCGCGATATCTCTCCCCAAAACATTCTCATTTCCTTTTCAGGCGCCGTGAAGATAAGCGACTTTGGGATTGCAAAAAGCCGCCTACGCCATGCGACGACTACTGTTGGTATCGTGAAGGGAAAATACCGTTATCTTTCACCGGAGCAAGCTCGCGGTGAGCCCCTAGATGCGCGCTCCGATGTGTTTGCGTTAGGCATTGTCATTTTTGAACTCTTAACAGGAAGTCCTTTTTTTCAAGCGGAGGAACCCGAAGCGCTCGTACGAGAAGCGCAATATCCTCGAACACCGCGAGTCCATCGATCTCGGGCCTCCGTACCGAAAGAAGTCAACGAGATCCTTCAGCGCTGCCTCAAACGCAAGGCCGACAGGCGCTTCGCGTCCGCTCAGATATTGGCCGACGCTTTGGATGAGGTACTGCGTCTTTACTACCCCTGCTTCGATCCTTCACGCCTCGCTGAAATAATGCGCTTTTTCTTTGCTGAGCACTGGGCCCTTGTGCTCGAGTCACACGAGCCGAGCTCAAGTGAATCCAGCCGTTATATCGACGCGTTGTCGTCTCGTGAAATGGCCCTGCTTGGCCGACCGACCGCCCGCTCCCGCCCCCGCTCGACCCGCGCAGCATTGATCGGCTCGGGGGTGTGCATGCTGGCAGCAGTCCTATTGTGGGGTGTTTGGAAAATCCTTCGCGAACGCTGAGCGTTGTGGTTAACATATCGGGATGGTTGAAGTACCGAAGCCGCCGAGTGGTCTTGAGCCACGCCCCCCCGGGGATACGGGATTCATCGAGCGTCTGACTTCATCAATTATCGGCACGGCACGCTTTGCCGCCGCGATGCGCAAGCGCGTTTCCGCGCGCACCAAATGGCTTGTTTTTGCTTTGTTTGTGCTGGTCTTGGTGATGAGCGCTGGCGCTCTGTACTTCAACGATCGCAACCAGCAGCGCAACGCTGAGATTGAAGATGCGCTTTTACGAGGCTCACCGGAGGACCTTGGCCTCCTTCGCGGGCTGCTGAACGAAGGACTAGATGGCAAGAGGAGCTTGCGGGTTATTCGCTACCTCGGCCAGCGTCGCGATGCTGCTTCCGTTCCGGTGCTGACCGAACACATCAAGAAGGGCGGTCAAGCGCAGTACGAAGCAGCGGTCGCGTTGAGGCGTATCGGAACGCCCGCTGCCCTCGACGCTCAAGGCAGCCTCGTGCAAGCGCTTGATACTGCGAGTGGCGCGGAGCGACTCGCGATTGCACTCGCACTCGCACAGCTCGGCGTGGACGAGGGCCAAAAGATTGCACTCGCCGGCCTGGCAGCAGGGGAATTGCAGCAGATAGAGGGCTACAACGCAGACGCTTTCGGCCGTGCGCTCAGTCCACCGGTTCTGATCGCGGCGCTAGACTCTGATTCCGATGCGCTCGTTATCTTCGCAACGCGTACTCTCGCGCAAAGCTGTACCGATTCCGCGGAGCCCAAGCTGGCCAAACTCTTAGCCCGGCCGGAGAGCGAAGTCGTACTTGCCGCGGCTATAACGTTAATGCGGTGCTTCGAATCAAGTGCGGGCGAGGTCGTCGCGACAGCGCTTAGCGACGGGCGAATTCCCAGAACCGAAGCGGTGCTTGCGATCGATGCAGAGGTAGGCGCTCCTGGATACAAGATACTGCTAGCCGTGGAACAGGACCCCGGCCGACGCGAGCTCCTATTAAAGCGGCTCGCCAGACTAGGCGATCCCCGAAGCGTCTCGCTGCTAGCTCCGAGCTTAAGCAGTCCTACATTCAGCATACAGACAAAGCTTGAACTCTTAGGTGCACTCATATCCCTAGATGAACTCGCTGCGTTGCCTTGGACGGAAAAACTCTTTTCGGAGCTTAAAGAGGGGTCGGGAAGAGATGCGTTACTTGACCTGATCGCGACTCACGCCACCGGAGACGCACTTGTCCCCGTCCTTATCGATCTCTTTAAACGTCATCGAACGCTGCGCGCGCGCATCGGCGAGACGCTTACACATCTAAAGCCTTGCGACCATCAAGATATCGGAAAGATTACGGCCTCGTTGCGGTCAATGCCCGATGCACAGCACGCAGCGCTTGAACTCATAGGCCGTTGCAAAGTTGCCCAGGAGCAGTCTTGGTTCACGGCGACAGCAACACGCGCTCTGGATGCACCGCTGCAACGCGACGCACGACGAACCTTCGGCCTGCTTATTTATGTAGCTGTGCAGCTCGGCGACGCCAAAATGGCGCAAGCGCTAGGCGAACGCGTGCTAGAGGCTCCCTCGCTTCGGAGACATGCAGATGAAATTCTATGGCCCGCGCTAACGCCCGACGCGATTGAGCCACTGCTTGAACAGGTCACAGAGACCGTAGTCGCTGACCTAGACAAGCCGGAGCAAGCGCTTCCCCTGCTGCACGCGCTCTCATTGACCCTGCCAGCCTCCATGGTGCCGCAGGCTCTTAGGCTGCTCGGCGACGACAAAGCCAAGCTTGAAGTGCGTTTCGCTGCAGCGGAAGCACTTGCGCTGAGTGGCCACGATCTGTCGGCGGTCGAAGTGAGGCAAATCAAGTCAGCGAAATCCCTTCCGATCATGTATGCGCTAATGCTTGAAGCCGCTGGACGAAGCCTTCAGCCAATTGCGTCTGTCCTCACGTCCGCAACCTTTTCGTCTCAGAGGATCGAAGAACACTTACGCACTTCGTTTGCGCCAACGCGAGCCATGTGGGGACAGTCCGTTGACGCATTCACCCAGCAAAGCACCTTCCTGCTGCGACTCATGGAGACCGGACACTCGAAGCTTTATGACGCTTGGATCGGTGCATTGCTTGGAATCTCAGGCCAAGCGCTCGGACTACCAACGCAGAGCGGACGCGTTAAAGCACTCCGGCAGTGGACGACAAGCGACTCCGCATCACTACGCCGGGTAGCTTTTGACGGACTTATCCACCTCAAACTGCGGGGAGAAGCGCTCGCTGCGGCGGCAGATCCTCGAGCCATCGGCCATCAGGAGGCCGTTCAAGCCCTGTCGTCGACGCACTGACGGCGCGCCGCGTGTGGGCTTCTCCAAGGATGTTGATGCGCTCGCGCGCCGCCCCTCTAGCCCCCAAAGTTGGGGTAGGATCCACAGTGATTGTGGCGGACTCGCCCCACCCTGCGAGAGTGACGCGAAATAGTATTCGTACGTTCGGAGGCGCCGACCGGATTCGAACCGGTGATGGAGGTTTTGCAAACCTCTGCCTTACCACTTGGCTACGGCGCCGCGAGGCCCAAGTCTGCATCATCACACCCTGAAACGCAATCGTTTCCGCAGTGCAGCCGGAGCAGATACCAGAGCAGATACTGAGTGGCGTATTCTTTCTTAAGCACACTGCATTGGATTAAACACGCTGAGGCGTACGCGCCCTCAGCCGCACAATCGCAGCACACCTAATCGACGCGCGGCATCCTCAGCGAGGCTGCCGCGCAACCAGCAACGCTATCTGGCCACCGACCCGCTTCAGGCCTTTGCGCGCTTTTTCGCAACACGCTTCTTAGTTACAGCCGATGCGACAGTCGGCTCCGCTACCTCATCGTCTTCGACTCCCACGCCGAGCATCTTCCATGCGTCTTCGCTAAATTTGTAGGCCTGCTGCGTGCGGCGCACAACCTCAAGCAGCTCGGCCGTCGGTTCTACGCGACGTGTTTTCACACCGAGCTTCTTTAGACTGCTAACGCTTTCACCGAGGTCAATGAGTTCGTTCACATGCGAGACAAAATCTATCGGCTTGAGTGGTGAACCCTGACGGCCCTCTCGCAGCTCCTCGAGGAGGCGCTCCCGTCGCTTTTCAGTGCGGCCATCGAGCTTAGCACCGCGCTTGACGCCTCCACTCAGCATCGAGTTGAGCTGACGCGCAACGCGACGCTTCTCAATCGCCTCTGCGCTCCCGCGCCCCCCCGCAAACTTTCGAGCCGTTTTTTGTCGAGCCATAATATCTTCCCTTTCCACTTCTACGTCTGCATCGTTTTCGCGCACGCTTTCCCGAGCATCCGCGACCACATAACTAGCGCTCTTTTCTACACACGTTCTCTTCTACACACGTTGTCTGGCCACACCCAGATGTCCAGACTCAGCCCACGATTGCGCTGTTAAACCGATCCGGATAGTGCGATGCGCACGCACCGCTCAATCCACTTTGGCAGAGGTCCAGTAACCCCAATACCGAAGGCGCCTGAATGTTACACTCTTTGAGGAATACGCCAGTAAAATTCCGGACCATTCGAGCCTTGGAGGCTAGTGACATGTCGCCTCGCTAGTCTCTAAATGATTCGTCGACATCACATCTCATAGTTAGTGCGTTGTTCCACATTGTCGAACGCTCTTTCGGGTTCTTAAAATTTACGCATCTAAGAATGTCCTAGAAGTTGCTTAGATTGGTTGCGAACCCTCCACGCCTAAATCCAAAGCGCACGTTGTGTTCAAGGTGACCCGTATACGCGATTCAACAAACACAACCGGGCCGCGGCGTAAGCGTTCAGAGGGTTCAGAAGGCAGAAACCTTGCAAGAAAGAGCAAGCGGGCGCTGGGGCCCCGCGCGCAGCTTTAGGTTTTTGGGGGCGGGGGTTCGGGATTTACTCCCGAAAACCAGGGGGCATTTTGCTAAAATGCCCCCTGAACGGTTACGCCACGGCTGCAGGATGAGCGCCAATGGCGCAACAGTATTTTATCTTGGCCAACGCACCTCGGCACGCGGAATACACGCCCTATCTGACTGGCATTCACGCACATGCGCTCAACCTAGTTGAGTGCTTTATTTGGCGACTAAGCCAAGCATGCGAGTCACCGTGCGAAAGCTGCATGTCGCTTGGTGCAGCGGACATTTTTACGGAAAACAGCATGGCCGACTCCGGTGTTTCACCAGATACGCATGTCCTACAAACACGGCGCGCAACGAGGTATACACTCTCAGGCCATCGATGAACACCAGGACTATCGCATTAAGCACAGGAACTTGGACGGTGTTGATCGCGTGCGCGTGTTATCTCGCTCCCCTCTGGAGCGCAACCTATCCACTGATGCAAGACCTGCCCGGTCATATCGAGGTGGGCCTAAGGGTATCGGAGGCGCTTGGACTCACCCAAAGTGTGCCCGACGTTTTCGCGCTAAGACCCTTCCCGTGGCCGAACTCATTGGGGCATCTGGCCTTGGGGACGCTACGCTCTCTGCTGCCAGACCTGATTGCCGCGAAGCTCATTTTATCGTGTTCTGTCTCCGCCTACATTTGGCTGTTGTACACAGCTGCACGCCGCCTGGGACTCGGTCTAGTGCGACCCACTCTCGCAGCGGTGTCGGTCTATGACCTCAACTGGGGCTTCGGCTTCTTTTCGTTCATTGTCGGGCGCCCTATTTTTCTGGCCTGGATTCTCCTCGCCGTGGGCGTTTTTCGTGTGCCCGAGCGGGCTAGACCATGGTGCCTTGCACTTCTTCAGCTCCCACTTTTTCTAGCGCACGGGCTTTGGTGGTGCCTGACGTGGCTTGCTGTCCCTATCCTGCTGTGGGGTGGGCACGTCCGCCCACGCGCCATGCTTCCAAGCGCAACAGTGGCCTTCGTGATCCCCTGGGTTTATCTTTTTAGTACCGGCAGCGTTCCTCAAGATGGCGGCTTCAAGTGGCGCTCACCGTCCAGCGTACTTCGGTTATTATTTTCCGACCTTTCGGGTGTTCATGCAGGCATGTCAGACACGCTTGCTTACGGCCTCGCCCTCGGCCTTGGCTTCCTAATATTATTAGACCAAAAAGGCGGATTTTCCAAAGCGATGGGCACGACGGCGTGGGCAAACCGAGACGATCCTCGGCCATACGCTAAAGCTGACCGGCAAGGCCCTTCCGCGCAGATGACGCTGTGGCGCATCGGCATTGTACTGCTTGCACTATACGCCATCCTGCCCTTCAACATTCCCAATGTAGAAGTTATTTCACCGCGCACGCTTAGTACGGGCATGGCACTTTTTCTGCTGTGCATGCCGGGCCCTCTTTTCCGAAGAGCCCACGTTAGTGCGGTGGACTCCATCGCCGTAGACCGCGAACAGCGGCGCATGAACACGCTAGGTGTAACCGCGGCCTTCGCATTCAACGTTCTCCACGCTGGCGGCTACGCTGCAGCACAAATGCGCTTTGAGCGCGAGGAGATGCAAGCATTCCCTGCATTGCTGGCAGCGATTCCAAGTGGTTCCCACGTGGGCGTCGTCAACGAACGGGAGCGGGGCGCGGGCGCACTTCGCTATTCGCTACGCTACTGGCCTTGGCTGGCGTCCCTAAAAAAGGACATCCGATTCAATCACTCATTTACCTATCTGGCTACGACCTACGCGTACATCCGCGACCCAGTCGAGCTTCAAAAAAGGCAGGTGCAAGGCAAGGTCAGTTGCGACCTGCTTCGAAAGCTGGACTGGGTGGTATTTCAGTCGGACCGTTCGATGCCACCCCCTGAGCTCGCGCCGTGTCTAGGCCCCGCACAGAGCTTCAACCAGTGGCACCTTATGCGTATCCGCTAGAGCTGCACGCCACTGCGTGGTAGGCATGCATAGAGCGAGGGACTCGGGGCGCGGCGCGAAGCCCTGAGTCGAGCACTTCACGCGCACGATCGCGGACCGGAATTAGGAATCAAAGTGACGTATCAGAGTGCGTTCGAGCATTCCGATCCGTGCTCTAGTCCGCCGCTTCAGTGAGTTGAAGCCGCGCCGAGAAAGGTTTCTATGACGCAAAGCAGCATACCAGATGTCACACGCACACTTACCGTAGACGGCAGGGTCTACCACTACGCAAGTCTCAAAGCGCTCGAGGAGCACAGCCCCGGAGGCCTGGAGCGCTTGCCATACTCCCTGCGCTTACTGCTTGAAAATCTGCTCCGGCATCAATCTGAAGGCTCGAACGCCTCCGCCGGCATAGAAGCACTGCTGAGCTGGAAGCCTAAAGGCAAAGCGCGGGAGCTAGACTTTCGGCCTGCGCGCGTTGTGTTGCAGGATTTCACGGGCGTCCCTGCGGTGGTTGATTTGGCCGCAATGCGTGAGGCCATGGTTGCCCTGGGCGGGGACCCCTCCAAGATTAACCCCTTGCAGCAAGCTGACTTGGTTATTGACCATTCCGTACAGGTCGATTCTTTTGGTCTTTTGCGCTCGCAAGAGGAGAACCTGCGTCTCGAGTTCGAGCGGAATCTAGAGCGTTATACCTTCCTGAAATGGGGCCAAGGAGCATTCCACAACTTACAGGTTGTTCCACCCAACACGGGCATTGTGCATCAAGTTAATTTGGAATATCTCGCCAAGCTCGTACTTGAAAAGACCGTTGACGACCAAACCTGGCTTGTGCCTGACACCCTGGTGGGAACTGACTCGCACACAACCATGATCAACGGTCTCGGGGTACTCGGCTGGGGCGTGGGTGGCATTGAGGCCGAAGCGGCAATGCTGGGAGAGCCGCTCCAGATGCTTCTGCCAAGCGTTGTCGGCTTTCGACTCGACGGCGAGCTCCCAGAAGGTGCCACCGCGACGGACCTCGTCTTGCGCGTCACCGAAGTGCTTCGCGGCCACGGCGTTGTGGGCGCGTTTGTCGAGTTCATCGGCGATGGCCTGGACGCGCTCACGCTTCCAGACCGCGCCACGCTCTCGAACATGGCCCCGGAGTACGGCGCGACCATGGGCTTCTTTCCTGCGGACGCTGAAACCCTAAACTATCTTCGCTTCACCGGACGCAGCGACCATGAAGTCGCGCGGGCCGAAGCGTATCTCTCTTCCCAAGGGCTGCTGCGTACCCGCACCAGCACTGCGCCGGAATACGACGAAGTTCTCACGCTTGACCTCGGGACGGTCGTACCGTCCATTGCCGGTCCCAAGCGACCTCAAGACCGCATCGCGCTCACGGATGCAAAAACCTCCTGGAGGCGTCACCACGGTGCGCAGCGCTTCCCGAAGCCGTCCGCTGATCAGACGGCGGCACTCGAAGCTTATACAGCCGGCGGTGAACCAAGTTCGGCGGCGCTAGCCTTGCATCGCGAGGTTCCCGTCGACCTTGGCGAACGCGGCAAAGACGTCCTGCACGATGGCGATGTCGTGATTGCGGCGATTACAAGCTGCACCAATACCTCGAACCCCTCGGTGATGTTGGCGGCGGGCTTGGTTGCAAAGAAAGCGCTTGAAAAAGGGCTTAGTGTGCGGCCAGCAGTCAAAACATCGCTGGCCCCGGGCTCGCAGGTAGTCACCGATTATCTCAAACGCGCGGACCTGCTTTCCTCCTTGGAAGGCTTGGGCTTCTTCTTAGTTGGGTACGGTTGCACTACGTGCATAGGCAACTCTGGCCCGGTGCACGACGCTATCGCCGACGCAGCGAAAACTCAAGACCTTATCCTGGCTTCTGTTCTTTCCGGCAACCGCAACTTCGAAGGGCGTATCAACCCCGTAACTCGGGTGAACTACCTCGCATCACCGCCTCTTGTGGTAGCCTATGCACTTGCCGGGCGGATGGACATCGACTTCGGCAACGACCCCATCGGCAAGGATAGAAACGGCGCTGCAGTATGGTTACGTGATATCTGGCCGTCGACAGCAGAGATACGCGATACCCTACGTGACGCGGTGCAACCCGAGTTCTTCTCCGAACGCTACAGTCATGTCTCCAAAGGCCCCGCAGCGTGGGCTGATATCAAAACAACGGGCGGAGCCACCTTCGCCTGGGATGAACGGTCCACCTACATTCGCAAGCCACCGTATTTTGACGGTATGCGTCGCGAGCCCGCGCCGCTTCCCAGCACGATTGAAGGCGCACGGGTACTGGCTCGCCTCGGCGATTCCATCACGACGGACCATATTTCGCCCGCCGGCTCCATCGCCAAAGACTCACCTGCCGCGCGATACCTCGAAGCACAGGGCGTGTCGATGCGAGACTTCAACTCTTATGGCTCTCGACGCGGCAACCACGAAGTCATGCTCCGCGGTACCTTTGCCAACATTCGCCTACGTAACTTTCTGACCCCAGAGAAAGAGGGCGGGTACACCGTGCACTTTCCAAGTGGTGAAACGCTGTCTATCTACGATGCCGCAATGCGTTACGCCGACGAGGGCACGCCGCTGGTGATTGTCGCGGGCAAGGAATACGGCACAGGCTCTTCAAGAGACTGGGCAGCCAAGGGCACACAGCTTCTCGGCGTCAAAGCGGTCATCGCCGAGAGCTACGAGCGCATTCATCGCTCTAACCTTTTGGGAATGGGTGTCCTGCCGCTACAGTTTCTTCCCGGGGAGTCCGCTACAAGCTTGAAGCTTTCTGGCGACGAAACCTTTAGCATTCATGGACTTGAGAATCTAAAGCCGGGAGCACGCCTGAATATTAAGGCCAAAGACATTTCGTTTGAAGTTATTGCACGTATCGATGCCGCTTCGGAGTTAGCGTACCTGCGCCACGGCGGCATCCTGCCTTATGTTTTGCGTAAACTCGCACAGTAGCCCCGCATTCAACTAGAACGCGACTTGCCGAGAGGATATTCGACGGTGGAACTTCCCCAAGATGCGCGCTTCCGCGAGGAACGAGATCGTTATTCGCTGCGTTTTACCTGCGAGTATTGTGAGCACTTTGTTCCGCTCGCGCAGCGCTGCAGCCACGGATTCCCGGTGGAGCGGCACCTAGAAGAACGCTACGAAAGCCCCAGTGCGTCTCTGCTATTCTGCAAAGACTTTGCGCTCGTT
>SLQV01000015.1 GCA_007131285.1 Myxococcales bacterium | reverse complement strand
TTCAACCTGCACAAAACCTTTACCACGCCCCATGGTGGAGGGGGGCCAGGCTGTGGGCCAGTCGCCTTCAAATCGCGTCTCGCGGCCTTCGCGCCGGTGCCGGTAGTGGCGCAGGATGCCGCAGGGCACTTCTTTTTGGATGCCCATCGACCTCAAAGTGTGGGGCGCCTGCGGGGCTTTGCTGGAAATTTTGCAATGATGGTGCGAGCCTATGCCTATATTCGCGAGCTAGGCGCAGAGGGGTTGCGCGGCGTTGCCGAGGCCGCAGTCCTCAACGCGAACTACTTGCGGGTGCTTCTCGAAGCATGCTGGCATCAACCTTTTCCGCGCGCTTGCATGCACGAAGTGGTGCTTTCCGATAAGTACCTGAAAGAGACGGGGTGCTCTACCCTCGATATTGCCAAGGGGCTCATCGACTACGGATTTCATCCGCCCACGGTTTACTTCCCGCTCGTTGTGAAGGGAGCCCTGCTTATCGAGCCTACCGAGACCGAGAGTCGGGAAACTCTCGAACGTTTCGCCGCAGTATTGAATGCGCTCGCCGACGAGGCGTCGAGCGCACCGCAGAAGCTCAAAGATGCACCGCATCAAGCCCCTCTCCGTCGCCTCGATGAAACGCGTGCGGCCCGCCAGCCCAAGCTTCGCGCTTCTCTTGGATGAATGCGAGTTGTTCGCGAAGCGAGCTGAACCCCGGGACGGGTTCAGCTGTGGCTGAAGCGCATGTGTCCAACGCTTGTTGGGGCCGGCTTGAGGGGGCGGCAACTTGGTTTGAATCGCGCCGGAGGGGGCCTCGACAGCTGCGTCGGAAGCTGGTAGCTGGCCGTCCATGGAGCTAAGCGCCGAAGCGTCTTCCGGGTCTTGGATCGAGGCGTTGCCGAAGACCGACTTGCATGTGCACCTTGATGGGTCGCTACGACCCGAGACCCTACTGGAGCTTGCGCAGCAGCAAGGCGTGGTGCTCGGGGACGCCGCGGCTCCGGTGCGCACCTTGGCAGATTTAGAACGCGTGCTTGCGCCGGGGCGGGTGTGCGAGTCGCTCGTAGATTACTTGCGCGCCTTCGACTTCACCCTACGCGTCCTGCAGCAGCCCGAGGCGCTTGCGCGTGTGGCCTACGAACTGGCCGAGGATACCTGGCGCGAGGGGGGGATCTACCTCGAGGTACGGTTTGCGCCGTTTTTGCATACGCAGGCCGAGCTTAGCGAGGACGCGGTTGTGGAGGCTGTGCTAGCGGGGTTGGCGCGCGCCGAGTTGGATTTCGCACCGCTGCGGGCGCGGCTGATTATTTGCGGTCTGCGCCATCTGGATCCCGAAGTCACGCTGCGCATGGTGCGTCTTGCGCTACGTTACCGGGAGGCAGGTGTGGTCGCCATTGACCTCGCGGGGCCCGAGGCGGGCTTCGGGCCCGAGCTCCATCACGAAGCGCTGGCGCTTGCACGCACCGAACGTTTAGCGATTACGCTGCATGCGGGCGAGGCCGCGGGGCCCACCTCCATCCGCGCGGCATTGGCTGAGGGTGCGTCGCGGCTCGGTCACGGCTGCCGTTTGCGAGAGGATGAGGCACTGCTGGCGGAAGTCGTTGCCGCAAAAATACCCCTCGAGTGTTGCCTGCTCTCGAATGTGCAGACCCGCGCCGTCACGGCGCTAGCGGACCATCCGATTCTCGACTATCAACGTCAAGGTGTGGTTGTTACCCTGAATACAGACAACCGTTTCGTCACCAAGACTACGCTCACAGCGGAACTCGAGCGCCTTGTAGGCACGCTCCGCCCGTCGTTTGAAGAAATAACAACGCTGCTGCGAGCCGGGCTTCAGGCAGCTTTTTTGTCTGATATACATCAGCGCGCCGAGCTCGAAGCCGTATTCGAATCACGCGTGCACCTAGCGCGCAATCTCTACGAGGCACAGCTCAGGGCTTAGCCCTTGAACGGTGCCTCGTTTGCGTGGCCGCACGATTAACGCGATCAAGCGTGTCAGCGCTATTTCATCCGGCGCCGAGTTGTGATTTCATAATCCGGTAGGGGAACGGAAAGGGAGTAGGCTTATGAGAACGTTAAGTGTGATTTTTGCAATGTGTTTTCTTGGATGTGCGGGGTCGGAGGAAGAAGGAACGAGCCCCGATCCGAGCGAAACACTTCCCCCTTCGGGCGAGACTCCGCCTGGGACAACGCCTCCTACCGATGATCCAAGTCCTGAACCTGAACCTGAGCCCGAGGAACCAGATCTCGATGACGTCACTTTTGCTCGCGTCTGGGACGAGACTGCGCAACTCCGTACGTGTGGTGGTTGCCATAACGATAGCCACCCAACCGGGTTAAGTTTTGCGAATGAGGACGCTGCGTTTGCCGGGCTGGTCACGAACAGTGCGCGCCAAGGTGCACCCGCTTCCGGTTGCCCGACCCTTACCGAACGCGTGGTACCGGGAGATCCAGATAGCAGTCTCTTCTTTCAAGTTATTTCGGGGAACTGCGGTGCTAGCTTCAACAGCATGGTGTTGCCGCCGAACGCACGTCCGCTGATCGAGGCCTGGATCGAACAGGGCGCTAACCGCTGACACCCGTGCTTGCCGGGGCGCGCGAAAAATCGGACTAGATATCGCCGTTCGAGTACGATATCACTTCAAGGCAAGGGCCACGGCATGTTGCTCCGGTTTGAGTGCGCGTTTCGGGAGGACCGAGTGCACGCTTTGGTCTGTGCCCCAGGGCCGCTCGCGGCTCTATGCTAACCTTGGGATGGGAGATAGAGGATTATGAATAACTGGAAAGAACTTGTAGCTGCAGCGAGCTTTACGGCACTTACGACGGCAACCGCCGCCTGTGGTGGCTCCGCGGCTGAACAAGAGACCGAGTTTGCCGCTGAAGGTGGCTGCTCGGCTGTGGGTGGTTGTGGCGCGTGTGGCTACGCCGACGCAGAAGGCGGTTGCGGCTTGGAGGGCACGGAAGAACTCGAAGGCGGCTGCGGCTTCTAGTTTCATCCTGTGTTTCAAGTCGTGGCAGCCTTGCCGCGACTTAACGAAAGCCACGTTGCCTTGAACCGAGGCGACGTGGCTTTTTTTATGCGTGCGCTTGCGCTAAGCGTTACGCGTGGCGCGTGATGCATCAGCGATGGGCGCGGCGGGGCCGGGCGTAACCGGGACACGCGGGATTGCGGCCGGCGGGCGTGTGCGCCACGCGCCGGCGCCCGAACGACAGGATCCTTACATGGGTGAAGGGGGCGTAGCCGCACCACGCGCGATGGCGTTAGATTCGGCGGCTGCGGCGCGAGACCGGTTAGTTGCTGATGCGCGTGCGCCACGCGCGACCGCGACGCGCGCGCAGCGGGCGTGTATAGGTCTGATGCTGCGTCACGACTGGTGTGGGGAGTTGCTCGCGCACCATGGCCAGGTGCCCGTCGATTTTATCGAGGTGTACCCGGAAAACTACCTGCGGCGCGGGCCTCGCCTCGCGCGCGAGCTTGCGGAGCTGGCGGCTGCATTTCCGATAACGCTCCACGCCGTGCACCACAATGTGGCTGGCACTGACCCGCTAGAGCCTGCGTTCTGCGCAGAGGTGCGGGCCTTTGCGGACACCTTGGCCGCACCTTGGATATCAGATCATCTCGCCGCTTCAGCACACCGAGGTGAGTTGCTTCACGAACTGGTGCCGATCCCTCTCACACCCGAGAACGCCGCCCACGCTGCCGCACGGGCGCGCGCGCTGAGTGCGCATCTCGGCCGCGCAGTGTTGCTGGAAAACACGGCATACTACTTTCGGCCGGAGTCGTCGTCCTGTGATGAGGCCGAGTTTTTGCGCGCCCTTTTCAGTTCACCCGGCGACGGTGCGGTCCAAGGACACTCCGGCGTTCCCGCACTGCGCCATTCGAATTCCGGGCACGCGGCTTGGCTCACGGAGCAAGGCGAGATTGGCTGGCTCTTCGATGTCAATAACTGGGTCGTGAATGCGCTTAACTTTGGCTTCGATCCTATGGCTGCGTTGGCGGCGTTGCCGCTCGGCAGCGCGAGGGAGCTGCATCTAGGTGGATTCTCCGTGGATGCTGCGTCGGGACTGGTGATGGATTCGCATGCGACCGCGCCGGCACCGCTTGTGTTGGCATTACTCGAGGAAGCGGTTGCGCACATCGGGCCTATCCCCGTTTGCTTCGAATGGGAACGTAACTTCGGGTCCTGGTCGCAGGTTGTTGCAGTGCTCGAGCGCGTCGAGGAAGCGGTCGAGCGCGGCCTAACATGCTGGCGTGCTCATGCGTCTGAACGAGGCGTCAGGGTCGAGTTGAGCGAAAATGGAGCGCAACATGCCGACAGCGCTTGAGAACTATCTCGACACCGTGGTTAGAGCGTTGCACCGCGCAGCGCCTGCGAGCAAGTCCGGTTCCGCGTTCGAATCGGCAGCGCCACACGCCGTAGCAGGCGATGCCGTTGCGCCGGGAGCGAGTCGTGGCCTCAGCAAGCCGAAGCCCTCGCGACTCACGAACAACGCCGCGGTGGGTCTGCCGTTTTACGCACGTTCAGCGCAGAGTCGGCGTTGGTATTTTATCGACCGAGTCTTTCCCGGGCTACGGGCGGGGCTTACGCCACCGGAACGCGAGCACCTCGAAGCGAAGGTGCGTGGGCTGCCCTCTGGTAGCAGCCCGGTCTGGTCTGAGAATACTCGGGTCGTCTGCGTGGCTGTCGCCGAACTCGCGCAAGCGGGCGTGTTGCCGGTTGCGGTGCTCGAGTGGGTGCATCACGCCTGGCGCAGGTTTGTTACGGGGCAGGGGCTCGCGCGGGAAGAGACGGCGCTTGCCGCCGTTGGCTTTGGCTGGCAGCAACCGGACCCGGCCTGGCTCGAAGGCGTGCTGGACAGTGTGCCTCGAGCGGGCCTGCGTGCGTCGCTTGCGGAACTTGAGACGCCTGTCACGCCCCCTACCGCGCCGCCCGTAAGCGGGGAAACGGGCCGAGATGTCGTGGGCAACGCGGTATCGGCCGGGATTGGACGCGCGCGTGTGTCGTCCGGTGAGCCGGCATGCGTACGTTTAAAGCTCAATCCAAGCGTGCGTTTGGCGGCCTACAGCCACGACGTGCGAGCTGAACTACGGCAGGGGCAATTGCCCCTGCTACCCACGTTCATCGCGTACCTGCTTTGTCGCCGGACGTGTCGTCCGCGCACGCTGTCGCTGAGCCCAACGCGCATGGCTTGGATTAAAGCACTGAGCGCATCGCTCACGTTTGGTGACCTGAAAACCGAGACAGGGATGCCGGCGGCCGCGCTAGAGCAAGCGCTTGCTACGGAGGTGCGCAGTGGCCTGCTTGTGATGGATCACATCGAGGGAGAATGACGGATTAAGTCCCACGGGCTGTCGCTGCGCGAGGCCGCGCGCTTGCCGTCTTCACTGTTGTGGCGCTCATGGCGGGCAGTTAGCCAGCGGAGACGGGTTCAGGACAGACCCCTTCTGGGTCAAAAATAACTTCATCCGCGGCCGCTCTTTGTGCCGCGAGCCATTGGTTACGGACCACGTCCGAGACGTCAAAGCGCCGCAAGCACGCTTCTAGGAGCACGAGGCGGCGGCCGAAGTGGCCTCGGGGAATACGGCGTGAACGGTGCACTGGTCGCAGTTGTCTTCCCTCGTAGCGAACCGGCAGCCCTAGGTGTGAGGCTGCATGTTCAACTTCTCGGGCTTTTAGTCGGTTGATATCGACGTTGACGAAATAAAAGCCAATCATGCGGTCGGCGACTACTTGGTCGATGAAGTCATCTATGATCTCGCGAATCGATTCTAGCGATATGCCCGCGGTCATCCTTCTACACCTTATGTCTGCCAATAGGTCTGGCAAGCGAACTTTAGAGCGGGGAGCGAAATGATCGAATACAGCTGTGGCGGGCAGCTACCATCCCTAGTTTGAGCCCAGCCCAAGCCGCATCTCCTTGAAGATCTGCGCAAACGGTGCAGGCTACACGCTTGTGCTTTACCGATGGATTAGACCCGTTTTGTGGCGTCTTGATGCAGAAACGGCGCATCTCCTGGCTGTTGCGTTGCTCAGGCTCATTGGGGCGTTTGCGCCGCTGGGCTGGCTGCTGCGCCGCACCTGCTTTCGGGCTGCGTTCGATAAGCGCCTGGAGTACGAGCTTCTCGGAAAGCGCGTGCTCAACCCAATCGGTCTTGCGGCTGGGTTCGACAAGAACGGCGAGGCCATTCGCGGTTTACAGTCGTTGGGGTTTGGCTTCGTCGAAGCGGGCACCGTGACACCACTGGGACAGCCAGGAAATCCGCGGCCGCGCATTTTTCGTTTGCCCAAGGATGAGGCGCTGATCAACCGCCTGGGTTTCAACAACCTGGGCGCCGCTGCTTTGCGTAAACGTCTCAGTCGCGGTCATGTCGGGGTCGTCGGCGTAAACATTGGTAAGAATAAGGATACGCCAGCGGACGAGGCCGGAGCAGACTATGCCCAGGTCTTTGCTGAGGTTGCTGGCGTCGCTGACTACATCGTCGTCAATATTTCGTCGCCTAACACACCGGGGTTGAGGCGACTTCAAGCCAGTGATGCCCTGCGGCCGTTGCTTGAGCGGCTTCTGACGCTTCGCGCTGAGGGCTCAGCGCCGTCGGTACCTTTACTGATTAAAGTCGCCCCGGACCTGAGCGACGAAGATTTCGATGAAATCCTGACGCTGGCCCTCGATCTCAAGTTGGATGGTTTGGTATTGGCCAACACAACCATTGCGCGTGAAGAGCTTGCGACACCGCGTGCGGAGGTCGCTGAAGCGGGTCAGGGTGGGCTGAGCGGGCCTCCGCTGCGTCAGCGGTCGCTCGCGTTGCTCCGGCGTGCCGCGCAGCGCGTCCAGGGCCGCATGGTGCTCATCTCTGTTGGGGGCATCGCCGATGCTGATGATGTCTGGCAGCGGCTTGAAGCTGGCGCTGATGGCATTCAACTCTACACAAGCCTCATCTACCGCGGCCCTGGCCTGCCTGCCAAGCTGAGCGCTGGACTCATGGCGCGTCTCGCGGCGGGTGGTTACGCAAGCTTTTCCGACTACCTAACCTGTCGTGCAGAACGCGTCGCGGCGCGCTCCCGCCTCGGTTCCCGGCCGCCGGCCGCCGCCAGCTAAGGCAGGGCCCAAGTGGCTTCGCTGCGGACCGAGACTTGTTCTGCGTGTCAATTCGATCGGGCGCATTGCAAGGCCGGGCGCGCCCACGCGGTCGTCTTGCCAGGTCAATCTAGCGTGCGCCTGTCCACCAGGGTTGACCTTCCTCTTCCGCTTTGTTGGCGTTACTCTTGGACGTTTTTCGTTTCGAGGCCGCGCTAAGGGCTGCTGCTACCGCCGAGTCCTTACTCGCAATCTGCGGGGGGTTCTCCGCCGCGAGCCGGTCGTTGGCTTGTCGCGTTACCCCGGTCGTCCGACCGCTGCGGGCGTTGTGCGCTCCTCCTGCGCCTCTCATTGCCGTTGTCGCCGAGAGGTTTCCGTTGATGTCCCCCGCGTTGGGGGGCACTTCAGCGCCCTTACCCATGCCTTCGGCACGTGCCAGCTCACGCTTTGCGTTTTGATTCTCTTGAGCGCGCCATAAATTCTCACCCCAGATATTGCCTTCCATGCCTTCCATGCGCTGCACCAAAGGCGAGACGGAGTAAGATTGAAATTTTGCACCGGCCTCAAAGCCGGCCCTGCCGCCAGGCGGATAGATGCGCCACGCCACGCCGCCGGACTGGGCGAATGACATCGCGGACGAAGCGCCTCCTCCTACCGCATCAAAGCCTCGGCCGCGCTGCGCCTCCGCTTCATTCGCGACGAATGCCACCAATCCGGCCGTGACGATCAGGGCCGCCATATACGCTCGCCCTGAGCGTGCGACGCATCGATTCAACGTCGTTCCCGCAACGTAGGGTCCTATGGGGCGGACGATCGAAAAGAAGGCTTCCGTCGAATGGTTAAGCGGTTTCCCGCCATTGGACACATGCTTGCCGCGCCCACAGGGCACCCTCCGAGCTAAGTTTAGCTTGGCTACGCTTTTTTCTTGGCTGCGCATAGTCATTGTCATTCACGCTTCTTTGTTGACCACCCGATGTGGTCCAAGTCCGAATCGGAACTTTCGTTACCGGTTTGAGTTGGTTGTCGTAAGTCGACACTCAACTGTTACACGGCCGCTGTTTCCGTCTCTTATCGTTCCGCACAGACCATGCCAAGCGAATCGGCCGCGCGCATTGTGGCTTCTCTGCGCGCATCCCCCCAAATAACTCGCAGATTTCACGTGCGCATATTGCGTACAGTTATATCCGGGTGGGGCAAAATGCTACGTCGGGGAATATTGCCACGTGACAGATTTATGACGAGGCTTAGGTGCGACGCCATGTGTATCTCTGAGTGCCTTTTTTCATGCGCCGTGGCTTGAGCTATTCGAAACGAATCAGTTACACGTGGGCGCGTTTCCCAGTGGCGCGGGGGGGGGGCGCCGCGCTTAGCCCCCTGCCTTATCTTGAGCTGTGGCGCTTTTGGTTCTAGGCTGTGAGCGGTTCTGCTCGGGGGAGAGCCGGGGAAGGAAAGCATGACCCTGCACGCTGTGGATGATGTGCCGCGACTTGGATACGACGTAGTGGTGGTTGGGGCAGGGCCCGTTGGCGCGGTGACGGCCCTGGCGCTTGCTCGTACCGGAGCACAGGTCCTTTTACTTGAGGCCAATCCCAAGGCGGCTTCGCGCTTCGCAGGCGAGTGGCTGCACCCTCCGGGTGCAGCCGTGCTCGAGCGGCTCGATGTGGGACCGCTGCCGCAGTGTGTCGAACATCCGGCCACGGAAGGCTTTGTTGTTTTCCCTGATGACCAAAGCGCCCCGATACCTTTGCCTTATGGGATGGGCAATCCCGGGCTCTCCTGCGAACACTCCGAGCTCGTAGATTGGTTACGGGAAGCGGCTGCCGCGCACTCCCGCGTCGACTACGTGCCGCATGCCCGCATGCTATCGCTCACCGAAGAGGGCGTTGAGTTTGCTATCAAGGGAGATGCTTCGCCGCGCCGCGTGGAGGCGACGCGCATCGTGGGTGCTGACGGCCGCGCGTCGAGCGTGCGCGAAGCTATCGGTCTTGGCGACAATAGCCGACTGGTGTCCTACATGGCAGGGATCCTGCTCGAAGATGTCGAGTTGCCCTTCGAAGGGTACGGTCACGTTTTTCTCGGCGGTCCAGGCCCCCTTCTGCTTTACCGAATCGGCGCGCGAAAAGTAAGGGCCACAATCGACCTCCCGCTGCAGTACGATATGCTCCGGCGCAACCCCGCTTGGCTTTGGGATACGTTCTCGCCGCTCTTGCCCAGAGAGGTGCAGCCGAGCTTCAGGCGTGCGCTAGAAACCCAACGCGTCAATTGGGCTGCCACACGCTTCCGGCCGCGTGCGGACTACGGTAACGACCGGGTGGCTCTGGTGGGAGACGCCGCGGGCTACTACCACCCGCTCACCGCCTCCGGCATGACCATTGGTTTTCTGGATGCCGAAGCGCTTGCAGAGTCGCATTCGTTGCAGGCGTTTCGAGCGCGCCGCGAAGAAGAAACGCTGGTCGCTGAATTGCTTGCCAATGCCGTTTATAAGGTGTTTGTTGGTGATAGCGAGTCCGCTGCTCAGGTGCGCGCCGCGATGTACGACGTTTGGCGGCACGACGAGACGTTGCGCTCGCGGACGACTCAGATTCTTGCGGGTGCGGTGGTCAACCGCAGCGCGTTTACCCAGGCGTTTCTTCGAGTCGCTACCAAGGCTTTTGCCCTCACCGTCAGCGAGACGCGTTCGCGTCGAGATTGGCTGCGTTTGGGCACCAAGGTTAACGAGTTTCTCCCGTGGCTTGAGTGGCCCGTGGCGGGATTAAGTCCGACGTGGTCCCGTAAGCTTTGGCGGCAGGGAAGTACAGCGCTCCATCCGTTTAACGCTCAGCTTAACGATGTGCGCCAGCGTATGGGCATTTCCGCCCTCCCGGAACGCAGTGAGGCGCTTCAGGAACCGCCGCCCGGCCTCGGTGGCCCGGAACTCGCGGATGTCGTGCGTCGCTTGCGGGCTGCGGTCGATGTGGCTGCGTCTGAGGATTCGGTTTCGCCTGAAGCGGCGCGCGCGCTGCGCATTGCTCTCGGCGATGTCGACCCGATTGACGGTGAGTCAAATGCCGATGGCTTGGCGGCTTCCAGCGTCGCCGATGCGGTTGCGGGAGACACGACACACGTCAATTCGGCCGCAGGCATTTCGGCGGCGCGCCGTTCAACGCGCGCGCTTGCCGCAGATTTGCGTTGGCGGCTCCGCAGCTCCGAGACGCTTAAAGTTTCGGAGAGACTAACGCGGCTGCGAGGCCCCGTTGAGGAACTCTTGCGGCGACAAAACGCGGAAGTCGGCCTCTTCGCCACCCCCGGTTCGGCCGACCGTCTCGCGTTTCGGCGCTGTCCGGTTCGCGGCTGGCGGCTGCGTTCGGGCGAGACAGCACGGGCGCTTAGGGTCTTCGATGAGACATTTGCGGCGGTCGAGATGCTTGCGGAGGTGCACACGCGCTTTCCTGGACTCTTTGCCTACGAAATCACGCGAGCACTCCAGCGGACGCGAAGCTTTTTGGTGGCCAGCGAGTGCGCTTGGCGTGTGCGGGATACGCAGCATGCGACAGATGTCGAGGTTCAGCTGGTTGCGCGGGCGGTACTGACGCTGCTCGCATCGGGCTGCGGCTCGGCACACGCGACCGTTCGTCGTGCATCAATGGGGCTGACACGGCTTGCGTCCTCCGGCAGGCAGCTCGGCTTCGAAACAGAGCTGGTGGTGGTTCGAGCGCTCGTCGCGTGCCGCGTGCCGGCGCTTGATGTCGTGAAGGGTGCCATGCGGCGTTTGGTCGAAACGCTCTCCGAGGACGGCACGCAGCTCTCCGCTAGCCCCGAACTGCTGCTCGAGGCCGCACAGATGTGCGGTGAGGTGGAGCGAAGCGACGCGCATCGCCCGAGCTACGGACGCAGCGCACGCCGATCCGAGCGCGCGGCGAAAGCCGTGGAAGAAGCCGCTGGAGTGGGTGTGGTGACTCCGGAAGACTGGGCTTTTTGCCAGTCGAGCCTCGAGCGCGTTTCAAGAACCTTCTCTCGCCCGATTGAGATGCTTTCTGGCGACCTTCAGCGAGCGGTGACCGTGGGTTACCTTCTGTGTCGCATCGCAGATACCATCGAAGATGATGCCACGCTTGACGCAGCGATACGGGAACGCTTGCTGAGCGGTTTTCTAAAGGCACTGCGCACAGGTGTCGCGGACCCAGCGTGCGAGGCGCAGTACCGGACACAGGCGGGGGCGAGTGCTGATGCGGAACTCACCTGCGAGCATGCGCGTGTATTGCGTGTTTACGCGGCACTGCCCGCGAGTATGCGGCAAGCGATTCAGCCGTGGGTCGAGGAAATGTCCCGTGGCATGATGCTCTACAGCGTTCGGCCGGCAAACGTTGGCGATCTGACCGCGACGCATACGCAAGCGGATCTAGAGCGCTACTGCTACTTCGTAGCCGGAACCGTTGGTCATATGCTGACTGACCTTTTCATTGCGGAGCTAGGCGATACCGCGGGCGCCTCGGTCCGTGAGGCGCTCAAACGGCACGCCGAGTCCTTCGGCGTGGGGTTGCAGTTTGTCAATATTCTGAAGGATGTCACCGACGACTGGGGACGTGCGCGCTCTTTTATCCCCGTCGAGCTTTGTGGTGCGGTAGGTCTCGACCTAAAAGATTTGCTTAATCCGTCTCTGCGTCACCTGGCGCATGCAGCGGTAGCCCCACTCTTTGTTCGAGCCCGGGTCCTTCTTGAAGACGCACTCGAGTACACGTTGGCGCTGCCAACGGAAGCTGAAGCCATCCGTCTCTTCTGCTTGCTGCCGCTGTGGATGGCAGCGCGCTCCCTTGTGGTGGCCGACGGCAACGATGCGATGTTTACCGCTGGAGCGCCTGTCAAAATCACCCGATCAGAAGTTGAAGACCTAATTATGTGGTGTGCAGAGCACGTCGGCGATGACAACGCCCTACGGGCGGAGTTCGCGCGGCTTTGGAGGCCTCGCCAAGGTGATGAGGCCGAACCGGGATCGCACGTCGGTGATGACGCGCGTGAACCGCGGCGCCCGGTTCATCATCCGCTCTCCGGAAGCACGCTAAACTAGCGAACATTGCTAAACTGGCGCACATTATCGTGGCGCCGCATGGTTTCCCTAAGCGTGGCCACCGCTCTGGGCAGCCATGGCGGCGCATGCGCCAATTCCCAATCCGCTTTTCAGCCGTACCTCAGAGAGGCATGCGTG
>SLQV01000059.1 GCA_007131285.1 Myxococcales bacterium | reverse complement strand
CCCCGCGGGCCCCGCAGCCACGCGCGCGCCGGAACCCCGGCCCACCTGGACGCGCCCGCCGTGCGCCCACACACGCGAACCCCGCTGCCGGCTAGGCTCAACCTCTTTCTTCGGCGTATTAAGGGCAAGGACCGAGGCTTCTGATCCAGTCTGCAACCAAGACGGCACCCACTTCGTCGATGCGTGCGGAGCCTATGCTGGGCATGCCCCAGCGGTCACGGCGCTGCATGCGCGCATGCAGCATGGAGGCATCGGGCTCTCCCGGAACCATAATCCTTGGGGATTGCAACGGGATATCCGCTCGGGCAACCGCAGGATAATCACAGGCAAACATGGCACCGAGCGACTGATCGAAGCGCAGATCTAGCGCTACGGGCGTCGGCCCACCTGCGCGGTGGCAACTCGCGCAGTTCACGTGCAGATACGCCCGTGCCTTCGCGTCGACTTCCGCGTCGTCGTCCCGTCCGGCAAAAGCCGGAAGGCGAGCAACGGGTCCGACAAAACCAACCGCCTCGTAGGTCGCAATCTGGTGTCCCATCAGACCTGTCTGCGCAAACCTATGATTAATGTTGAGCTGACGTGTTTCGAAACCCAGCGTGCGCCCGGCGCTGCTAGTGTGACAGCCTGTGCATGCCTGTTCACTAGGATATGACCAATCACGCGCGGCATCCTCTCGACCTATGCGCGGCACAAGCGTGGCGTCTGTCCCCGCTTCGTTCCAGGCATAGGTGAAGAAGCGGTACGCACCTGACGCCTCGCGGGTGACAACACGTGTTTCAAGGCGCACGCCATCACGATCGAAGTGCTTAATCGCGACGCCACCGGGCGGAAGCGACCACCGGCCCGCATCATCGACCTCAAAGCGGGTGCCCGGCGGCAAGCCAAAGAAGCGGGACTTGCTCGTGCCATCTGACCAAAGCTCGTGAGCGACACTGTACCCGACCAGTCCAGGCGTCGCTTCACGCAAGCCCGGTCCTTCGAAGCACCCCGTCTCGCTCAAGGTCGCAGGAACGCCATCCTCTGTCTCGTTGGCCACCCCGTCCTGAGCGAGGCGCCAGATACCACCGTTGCGAAAATCAAGTAAGCGCAGCTCTCCTCGTTGGGTTTCGCCGAAACCTGAAATCTCAAGCGGGGAGTCAAGGAGTAGTGTACTGACGAAACCGCTTGGCGCCGAACGGCTGAGTGCAAAAATGCGCCCGGAACTCAAGTCGCCAAAGATATAGCGCCCCTCGAGCTCTTGCAGCGCGTTGCCTCGATAGATGTATCCACCTGTGATGGAACGGTCACCAGCAAGATGGTCATACGCGTACACCGGATCGATAAAATTGCGGCTATCGCAGGGATCCTCTGCGAAGCAGCTGGCGCCTTCCTTCACAGGCCAACCGAAGTTGCCTCCCGGCACGATCAGATTAACTTCCTCGAAGGCGTTTTGCCCAACTTCACCGGCCCATAACTGTCCGTTCGCGCGATCAAACGAGAAGTGCCTCACGTTGCGCAGGCCCCAGGCGTAGATCTCCGGACGCCCTCCTTCTCCTTCGGGAAAAGCGTTCCCTTCAGGAATCACGTAGCGGACAGGCGGTGGGCCACGGCGGAAGAGTCTGCGGCGCTGACCATCATTGTGCTCGTCGACAGCATTGCGTGAGACGTCGATACGCAGCAGCGCGCCCAGCCACGTGTCTGGATTCTGACCGTGCTCGTAGGCATCGCCTACGCCTCCGCCATCACCCAGGGAGATATAGAGCATGCCGTCCGGTCCGAATGCTAGGTATCCACCATTATTATTCACGGCTGGCTGAGGTTGTTCTAGAATCTCCCAAGCGGTGTCGGCGTCGAACGTACCGTCTTCCGCTACGTCATAGCGCACCACACGTGAACGCAGCGGGTCTCCCGTCACGGTGTACGAGAGATAAACGTGCGGCTCATTCGCAAAGCGCGGCGAGAAGGCCATTCCAAGTAGGCCCGCCTCGGGGGCACCTGCGTCGACAACGTTGGATATGTCAATCGCAAGGACAGGTGGCAGGATCGTTTCCTCATTTTCTGGCAGCATCCACACCCTGCCCGCACGCTCAGCAATGTATATAAATGCGCCTGAAGGGCCAGTTAGAAACGCGGTAGGCTGCGTGAACGTCGCATGAGAATAGACACGTTCAACAGCATAACTTCTTTCGACATCAGCAAGCGCTCCAAAGCATTGCTGCAAATACACCGGACTCTCAAGGCCGATGCGTTCGGTGCTTGATTGATCACCATCTTGGTAACCTTCCTTGGGCGCTGATGACCCACATCCCAGAGCAACCCCTACACACCATAGGATTAGAAGACAGCAACTTCTTCTAATCACAATTGAGCGCAAACGGTTGCAATGCCGCGTCCCCACATGACCCACAACTTGAGTCGACCGAACTGCTTGCACATCCACATATTGAGAGTACCCCTCACGCAACGCGATTTAAAGCCCTGCGGCGTTTTCACTTTGATGAATTTGATAAAACCGTATCCTGACCTCGACGGTTGGCATGTCGACGGTTGGCGCTTCGTCGAGGCGCAATCCGGGTAAGCTCAGTGAGCATTAGGCTCTCTCTAGGTCTTACGCGCGGTGGGCCCATGCGCGGTGGCTTGAATTAGTTCCACGCCATGATAAGCTTTCTCGATGGCACGCGTTACGGTTGAGGATTGTTTAGAGCATGACGAGAACCGCTTTGCTCTCGTTGTGTTGGCGTCTCGGCGGACACGCCAGCTCATGAAAGGCTCCCCCGCGCTAGTCCGTAGCCGGAACCGCGAGGCCGTAACCGCTCTGCGCGAGATCGCTGACAGCAAAGTGCGATTCGACCGCAAGGTTGATGACGCTGTGCAAGACTTCATTGTACGCACCCGTAACGCTGATATTCGTTGAGCCGCATCAACCGGCATCAATCCAACGCCAAGCACTTTCAAGCTTGCTTCAAGCACGCTCAAACAGCGTCAGGTGCCGAACGTGGGGGGTGCTTCGCTGAGCTTCGTCTGCTGAGCTTCGTCTGCTGAGCTTCGTCTGCTGGGGTTCGTCTGCTGGGGGTTTCGTGTCTTGGAGTTCGAGTTCATCAGGACCGCTCGGTTTCACCTACGCTCCTTGAGCGCGCTTAGCACGCGACGGCGACTCCCCCAAGATCCCCCATATGTGGAGTTTCGAGTGGCCTAGCGCACCCGCTGCCAGCTTGATTCCTT
>SLQV01000010.1 GCA_007131285.1 Myxococcales bacterium | reverse complement strand
GAAATGGGCCTGGAGTAAGTATGGTGGGGTGGGTGGGTCCGCGCACGGAAGGCCCATTTCCCCGCGGCTTTCGTCCCCCAGGCTCACCCTGGGGATGGCTCAGGGTGTTAGGAGCTCGCGCGCAGCTTCAGGTTCTCGGGGGGAAAGGTCTTTTCTCGAGAAAAGCGCGACCTTCATCTCCGAGCACCTAGAGCATCCGGCAAAATGCTCCCCCCTGAACTGCTACACCTAACCCACTTCGGCCCGGGTTTGCCCGCTAGATACTTATGTTTGCTTCGCGCAAACATCTTCCTTTGCTTCAAGAGCGCAGTCCCGCTGAGCACGAAATATTCGGTGAACACGGCATCGCCGGCACTGGCCCGAGAGCCACCCCGCATCTCACTTTGCGGAGGTACCGATATATCCCAGGGCTTCGAGTTGCTTTCGCGTCGTTGGGTCAAGCGCTTTGCGCTCGGCCTTGTGTCTGCGGCGAGGTTTTACTGAGCTGCCCGGGCGCAACGCTTTACCTGATGGCAGGGCCTGCGCGCGCGGCGCCGCACGCGCAGGCCCTGCTTTCTGCGCTTCCGCTGGGGAGTGACCGTTGGCAACGTCTAGATAGCTACCGGCGAGCTGCCACATCAAGGGAAGACGCGACGCAAGATCGCTGGCGGAGTTTCCTGCTGAGGCCGCGGCAACTGAACCACGCGCGCGCGCAAGCCTGAGGGGCGCGCGTTCCACCGGGTCTTCCGCAAGGTCGTAGAGGGTCGTATTGTTGAGGCTGCCTTGGATCAACTTGAGGTGCTCGGCACGCACAGCAACGCCGCCGTTGAGAAAATGGGTAACCGCGTAACCCGAACCCTCTGCCAGCGAAGGCCGGGACTCGAGGTCCGCTGGCGGCGCTACCCCCAGCCACCGGTAAATACTAGGCGCGATTTGACCGTGTCCAACCACTGAGCGAAAGGTCGCACCGTCATCGGTGACGCCAGGAATCGCCACGAGCAAGGGCACCGAGATAAGCTCCTGGTAGAGCGTATGACCATGGCCAACGCTCTCATGGTCGAAGAGTTCCTCCCCATGGTCCGACGTGACAATGACTACCGTATTGTCACGAACGCCCAGCGTTTCCAGAGTTTCGAGGAGCTGGGCTAGATGGACATCATGGTAGGCCACCTCACCGTCATAAAGGGCCTCCAGATGCTGCCGATCGGCATCGTTGAAGCGCACTTTGCCTGACTTAAACGACTCAAGTAGCTGCCTATCGCGGATAAAGTCCACTGGACCTCGGTACTGCGGGTCGGCGTAGTTTGCCAGTATGCTCCGCGGCACAATGTAGGGCTGATGTGGATCGATGGTTTGAATGTAGAGAAAGAACGGCTTTGTTTTGTCACTACGGCTCTTTAGCCAGGTCGACGCATCGCCGAAAACGTATTCTGCGTGGGTGAGGCGGCCCTCGCGTATGTAATTGCGCCAAGTATCAAAGCCGCGACCGAAGCCGAAGCGCTTTGAAACGTAGCCATTGGCAATGAAGGCGGCGCTCTCATAGCCCGCCGTCGCCAACCCCTCGGGCAACGTCACGACGGTGCGCGGCAAAATGGCCTCTCCGTCGATGGCTCCGTGCTCCGGCGGATAGAGACCGCTGAGCACGGTGGCGCAGCTCGATTTGGTCCAGTTGTCCGCGGCTTGCAGGCTTTCGAAACGCCAAGATCGCTGCGCAAGCGCGTCCACATTTGGCGTCGCTAGGCGCGCGTGGTGATGGTGCAGGCGGTCATGTCGCAGCGTGTCGATGAGCAGCAAGACAACATTGAAACCCTTGGCGAGCGCGTCGCCCGCCTGAGGCGGCACCTCCCGTTGCGTATGGACGCCTGCCGCCTTGATGACGGCGCTGGCTGAACTGACACCGACGGGGCGGGTGCGGTCTGGGTCGGCGCCGTCCAGGGCCGACACAAGAAGCATGCCGCTGCGCCATGCCGCGGGGATTGGCGCGCTGACCGTGGCGCTACCCGCCGGGACCGTCATTGTCGCGAGAGGAGCGGCGGCCTTGTTCGTAGCGGTGGGCTCCGCAAGCGACGACGGTTCAAGCCGGGTGACCGTCAGCGTCAGCGGACGCTTCGCCTCGGTCTTGACAACCAACCATTTAGGCCCAGCCAAAGCGCTGAAGCGTAGACGCAGAGCGGCGCCCTGACCGATGGGCCATTCGGCCGCATCAGTCAGCGCTGGCAAGGCGTCACTCGGCGCTTTCGACATCGCTTTTTCTGCGTCTGACGTGAAGTAGAGCCGTCGCAGGCCAAGGGTACGCTGCATGCCGCCAACCGCGCCTGCGTTGCCAGCGGCTCGAAGCGCCAGCTCGGTAGGCTGGACATCTTCCTCGACGTCCCGCAGTCCGACTTTGTCTCGGGTGCGCTGGAGCGGCACTGCTGCTGTCGTAAAAGTTCCCCTTCCTGGGCTCTGTAGGTATGCCACCGGCTTGCCGTCGAGATACGCGGTCACTTTGGCGGGAGGGCCAAAGGTGGCATACTCGACGAGCACGAAGTCTGCTGCGGCGTGTTCGGGCGTAAGCGCAAGACGCACAAGGCGTTGCTTGTAGGCCATAAACGCCTCGGGCCCCTCGCCTTGCCGTGTACCACGAGACATGCGCCAGCCACCCCAATCGAGCGCGCGGGCTCCGGGGCCCGCCATGGAGACCAGCGGCTCCCCGTGCCAAAGGGTCTCGACCGCACTCGGTGCTGCCTGCGTCTGGAGCGGCAATCCTTCCGGGACACGCGCCGCCGCAAGCTCGGAAGTGCCAGAGGCCTCGCCGCTGCTCTCCGTGGCATTCGTTCCGCGGTACCCGCCAGTCGCCTGACCCGCCGGACGCTCCCAAGACCCTTCCGACGTGGGCAGCCCCGGGGCGAAATGAGCGATGCCAATGCCCCCCAGTAGGCCGGTGCTGGCCACCCATACAACCTGGCTCACACGGAGGGATCTCGAACGAAGGCGTCGGTTCCGGCAAGGCGCCTCGAGCGCGGGGCGCACCGGTTCACGACGGTCATAGCTCAGCGTAGTCTCCATGCGCCTGCCATCTTCGACGTAAATCCACCACGCTGTAAAGTCTTGGACAGCTAGGCACTAATACGCATCAGCTTAAGGTTGAGCCTCTACAGCCCTGGGTTCGCTGCTGGGTTCGCTGCTGGGTTCGCCGCGCGCCTTCAATCGCTCACGCATGCAGGCTGGGGTCCCGGCGAGCGCGTGGCTGCGGGGCCCGCGGAGGGTCTCGGG
>SLQV01000023.1 GCA_007131285.1 Myxococcales bacterium | reverse complement strand
GGTGGCGACGCTGAATAGAACATTCTCGTTCGCCCAAAACCCAGACGTTCTCGCGTCCGTCGCAGAGCACCTGAAACTCGATATGGCGCGGCGTTTCGACGTAACGCTCGCAGTAGAGATCGCCGTTCTTGAACGACATCTCCGCCTCGCGTTTGGCTTGAGGGAAGGCTCGTCGCAGCTCGTCGGCACCGCGGAGCACCTTCATGCCGCGGCCGCCGCCACCCGCGGACGCCTTAAGCATCACGGGATAACCCACCTTGTCCGCCGCTGCGAGCGCATCGTCAACCGTTGCGAGCACGCCGCTGCCCTTCATCAGCGGTAGCCCGAGGCTATCGGCGAGTTCCCGCGCTTCAACCTTGCTGCCCCAGGCCCGCATATGGCGGGGCTTTGGACCGATAAAGTTTAGGCCGCACTGCTCGCAGATTTCGGCAAACTCAGCATTTTCCGCGAGGAAACCGTATCCCGGATGGATTGCGTCAGCGCCTGTTACCTCGGCGGCGGCAATAATTGAGGGTATTTTCAGGTAGCTGTGGGTCGGGTCAGCGGGGCCGATACAGATCGCCTCATCTGCAAAGCGCACATGCAGTGCATGGGCGTCCACATCGCTGTGTACCGCAACGGATTGGATGCCAAGTTCGCGGCACGCACGAATGATACGCAAGGCGATTTCGCCTCGGTTCGCAACAAGTACTTTCTTAACCATCGGCATGTGAGTTAAATCCGCGCGCCCTTAGACCACGCGAAATAGGCGGTCGCCGTACTCCACGGCCTGGCCATTCTCAACCAAAATCTCCGCTAACGTACCGCTGATCTCGCTTTCGATTTCGTTCATTAGCTTCATCGCCTCAACAATACAGAGTACTTTGCCGACCTCAATCCGCTGGCCCACTTCGATGAAGGCGCTCGCGTCCGGGCCTGGTGACCGGTAGAAGGTGCCTACGAACGGAGAGGTAATAAAAGTGCCTTCCTCGACTTTAGGCGAGGTCTCGAGCGCGGCCGCCGACGGGGATGGGTCGACAGGCGCGTTAGACGATGTCGTCAACGAAGGGGCTGCTGCATAGGCGCTGGCTGCGGTGCCCCCGCTGCCTGCCGCCCGCAACGTGATGCGGTCACTGCCCCGGCGCACTTCAAGCTCTTGGAGGCCGTGGTCTCGGAGCGCCTGCATGAGTTCTCGTACCTTAGCGACGTCGATTTCAAACATCTTGTTACTCCACTCTCTTGCTTCCGGTCGGTTAGCTGGCTCGCGTCGTGTCCATGGCAGGTGGCGCCGCGCGACCAAGCGCGCTTGGCCTCGGCGGGACCATCCTAATCAATCCCTGGAAGTTCGCTAGCCTTTAGGCAACTGAGGCGGCTTCTGGATCCCGAGGAATGCGAGCTAGTGCCGTGAGCGCTAGCGAATAGGAAAGCGCACCCAACCCCGAAATCGATCCGCGACATACCGGGGCGATCAGCGAGCGACGCCGAAAGGATTCTCGGGCGAATATGTTCGAGAGGTGGACTTCGATAACGGGCGCGCCCTGGGAGGCGATGGCATCCCGTAATGCGATCGAGGTGTGTGTGAAAGCGCCGGCGTTCAGAATGCAGCCGTCGAAGTCGCTGTCGAGGCGATGCAGCGCATCGATTAGTTCGCCTTCGTGGTTGCTTTGGAGGTGAGTGAGGATGATTCCTAGGCCCTGTGCTTCGGTCTCAAGCTGCTGCTCGATCGCGTGCAGGGTAAGCGCGCCATAGATTGCTGGTTCGCGTTTGCCTAGCGCCTTGAGATTCGGTCCTTGGAGCACCAATACACGCATAGCGCGCAGCCTACCAGGTAGTCTCCAGGGCTGCGAAGATATTGGGACGGGGTGCGCATGGTGAGCTGGCGGGACGCCACCACGGCGGAACGCGGCCCACCCCGGGCTTAGGAGAGCGCGGCTCGAAGGGCGGGCGCTGCCATGCGCAGCCGGTAGTTTGCCCGGCCGCGCAGGGCAGTGGGGCTCATAACCGCCATCAGGAAATACTCTTCTGTCAGCATGCGCAGCGAAAGCGTGAACGCGTGGCCCTGAAGTTCGACTGTGTCGCACGGGCTGCCTTCCAGAATCGAAAACGCGCGTGCGAGGCCCTTGAGGGCGACGCTTATCTCCATGCCCACGGTAGTGATATCGAAAGCATGGGGCCAAACGGGTCCTTGAACGCTTTCGATGGGAATTCCCTCGAAGTCCATCAACAAAACGCCTTGAACGTCGTCCGTCTCCGCCGCCAAGCGTGTCAAAATCTCGCTGAACACCTTAGGCCCCCATTCGCCTCGCGGAACAGGCCGCGCACTGAGATCACAGGCTACAGAAAACTGCGGCGACACGGAAGTCTTCTCTCACGCGACAGGTGGAGTCGTGCAGCTGCGGGCGACCGTCTGAGACGGGCCGATATTCGCGGCGCCCCTATCATTCGCGGGAGATGACGCGGTAAGCGCTGGGACTTTCTCCTCCGAGTAGGTAGGTGGTTCGCGTCTCTGCTCGCGTAAGATCGTTGCGGATGCGCTGGATTCCTCTTGCGCCGCGACCCAAGAAGCACCCTTGACAGTGGCGGTGTCCTTGTACAGGCTTCGGCGCCCCAACACATGCGGATGTGGCGGAACTGGCAGACGCGCTAGACTAAGGATCTAGTGGGAGAAATCTCGTGGAGGTTCGAGTCCTCTCGTCCGCACTCAGGATCAGCGCTCAGGACCAACGGTTTGTATCGAGCCCTGAACTCACCTCAAAGCCCAGGTGCGCTAATGGGCACTCGGCACCTTTCAGGGCTGGGATGGGTCGACTCAGGCCCTGTAGACGCTGATTAGGCGCTGCAGCGCGAGCAGCAGGCGGTAGCTATGGAGCGGTGCGTGCACGTGGACCGGGCTTTCGCGCAGCGTGCGCATCAGGTTACGACGGCGTTCCGGCGCACGGATCGCGCTCACCACTTCGCTGCCACGCCCGGGCAAGTGGCAGAGCCGAAGCACGGCTTGACCGGGCCCGAGCACGCTAGCGTCGGGGAGGCCGACAAAGCCACTCGCTACCGTAAGGCGACCATCGCCAGCAAAGCTCAAGCTTATGGTCTCTCCCTTATCTGTGTAGACCAAGTGCAGCCGTCCACGTGCTTTCGCGGCCAGTGTGCCCCGGGTGGGCTCGGCCTTGAGCTGCTCCTCGATCAGTCGAAACAAGAGCCGCGCTGCCGTTTCCGCTGGCTGAACAAGCTCTAGCGTCAGTCCAGGTCGTCGTTGCGCACTTTG
>SLQV01000094.1 GCA_007131285.1 Myxococcales bacterium | reverse complement strand
GCCTCGGACTGCGCGCGGCGCTCGGCCTCCACGCGCTGGAGGTCCTCTTCGCGGACGCGCTCGACGTGGAACATCGCCTTACCCACGCTTAGATAGATGGAATCGACAAGCTTAAGGAAGAGCTCATAACCCTCCTTTTTGTACTCTTTCTTCGGGTCGCGCTGGCCGTAGCCGCGCAGTCCGATGCCGTCGCGGAGCTGGTCCATCTGCTGAAGATGCTCAATCCAGCGCCGGTCGATTTCCTGCATGAAGAAGTTGCGGAAGAGACGCAGAAAGTTTTCGTTGCCAAAATCTGCCATCTTGCGATGCAGGATGCCTTCGAGATCCCGGTAAAGCTTGGTCACCAGCTCACCCCGCTCGGTGACGGCATCGAGGCCGGTCGCCTCAATGCCGAAGCGTTCGCTGAATGCACCGGCGAGGCCCTCGAGATCCCAATCCTCGTGGTGCTTGCCTTGGGGACAGTGCGCCTCGACCAAATTGACAACGAGAAGATCGCACAGGTCGTAAAGCCGCTCGCGCTGCTCGGTTAGGCCGAGGCTCACCGCATCCAAAAGGAAGTCGCGCGCGGCCTCGGGCTGCGTGGCAAGACGGCTCAGGTCCAAACGCACGCCAAACCACAGGTAGATGTCCTGTTCCAGATTGGCGGTGCGCAGGGGTCCAAGCTCGGCGAGGCTCGCTTTGGCAGCCTGCGCCTGGGCCGCACGCGCCGCTGCTTCGTCGGCGTCTTCGGGAATCTGTGCACCATGGAAGCGCACCATGTTTTCAACGGTAGGCGCCACGGCGTCACGGAGTGCCTTGTCCGCGCTGCGCACATACGGCTTCGGTTCGAGACCCGCCTTGCGCTCTTTTTCGGTAAGGACCGTGCGGTACTGTCCGGTCAGAATCTGCCGACGCAGCGTGTAGATGCTGACGCGCTGCTGGTTGAGCACGTCGTCGTACTCCAGCATATTTTTGCGAATATCGAAGTTGCGCTCTTCAACCTTCTTCTGCGCGCCTTCGACGGCTTTCGAAACGCGGCGATGCTCAATGGGCGCATCGTCCTCCATTCCGAGGAAGCTCATCATCGCCTGCATGCGCTCACCTGCGAAGATACGCATCAGGTCATCTTCGAGCGAGAGGTAGAAGCGCGATGCGCCGGGGTCTCCCTGGCGTCCCGAACGGCCGCGCAGCTGGTTGTCGATGCGCCGAGATTCGTGCCGCTCGGTGCCGATAATGCGCAGGCCGCCCGCCGCCAGCACTTTCGCCTTATCCGCCTCGCAGACGCGCTTGTGCTCTTCCGTCGCCGCCTCAATGGCGAGCCGCTCGGTCTCCGCATCCGGCGGCGCGGCTGGGTCGCGCTTGGAAAGCACGTCCAGCCGCGCAAGCATCTCTGGGTTCCCACCCAGCACAATATCCGTACCGCGACCGGCCATGTTGGTCGCCACCGTTACAGCGCCGGACCGGCCGGCCTGCGCCACGACATACGCTTCGTTTTCGTGCTGCTTCGCGTTCAGCACGTGATGAGGAATACCCTTTTCGCCCAAGAAACGCGACAGCACGTCGGATTTTTCCACGCTGGTTGTGCCAATAAGGACCGGCTGCCCCGCGTGGTGCGACTCCTCAATGTCGTCGGCGATCGCGCGAAACTTCGAGGCCTCATTACGGTAGATCAGGTCTTCGGAATCGACACGCTGTATCGGCTTATTCGTCGGGATAATGGTGACATCGAGGTTGTAAATCTTGTGGAATTCGACGGCCTCAGTATCGGCCGTACCCGTCATGCCGCTAAGCTTACGGTAAAGCCGAAACAGATTCTGGAATGATATCGTCGCAAGGGTGATATTCTCATCCTGAATCGGTACGCGTTCTTTCGCTTCGATGGCCTGGTGAAGCCCCTCAGACCAGCGGCGACCCGCGAGCACACGGCCGGTGAACTCGTCGATGATAAGCACTTTGCCATCCGCGCTCACCATGTAGGCCTGGTCGCGGTGGTACAGCGCATTGGCCCGCAGACACTGCTGAAAAATGTGCAGCGTCTCGAGATTGGCTACGTTGTAGAGGTTGTCGCCTTCGAGCAGGCCCACCTCGGTCATGAGGCGCTGTGCGTAGGCGTTGCCTTCCTCTGTGAGCGTGACAGAGCGCTGTTTTTCGTCGAGCGTGAAGTGTTCGTCTCGGACGAAACGCGGCATCAGCGCGGTGATGCGAATATACTTGTCGCTTGCCGTCTCTCCCGGTCCACTGATGATAAGCGGCGTTCTTGCCTCATCGATCAGAATGGAGTCGACCTCGTCGATAATCGCAAAGTTCAAGTCTCTTTGAACGTAGTCAAAGATAGAAAACTTCATATTATCGCGCAGATAGTCGAATCCGAACTCATTGTTTTGTCCGTAGGTGATATCTGCTCGGTAGGCGCGGATTTTCTCCTGTTCGCGCTGTTGCGGCACGATGACGCCCGTCGATAGCCCAAGAAAGCCATAGACCTGGCTCATCCACTCCGCATCGCGGCTGGCGAGGTAGTCGTTGACGGTCACGACGTGCACGCCCTTGCCCTCGAGTGCGTTGAGGTAACATGCGAGCGTCGCGACGAGCGTCTTACCCTCACCCGTCTTCATTTCGGCGATTTTGCCTTCATGGAGCACCATGCCGCCGATGAGCTGGACATCGTAGTGCCGCATCTTCAGCGTGCGCCAGGCCGCTTCCCGGCAGGTGGCGAAGGCCTCGGGCAAGAGCGCATCCAGGCCCTCTCCTCGTTCCAGACGCTCCTTGAAGCGCGCCGTCTGCCCGGTCAGCTCGCCGTCGCTGAGCTTTTTCATGGCCCCTTCTAGGGAATTGATGCGCTCAACCAGGGGTTGCATCCGCTTAATCTCGCGGTCGTGCTTCGTCCCGAAAACCTTTTTGAGTGCCTTATCAAACATCTATTCTTACCTGAGTATCGCTGAGCCGGCGACGCGCATCGCCACCTGAATCCGGCTGCCTTTGCGGGTGCGAGGACAGCGCAAGCCACGGCCCCGCAGAGTCTAGAGCGCCGGAGGACCTCACGCATCACTCTATGCCGCCACTAACGCTGGCCAAGGCCCCTGGTGAAGCGCAGGCGCGCTAGGCTACCCGTTGCCGCCCGCGCGCATCTACCATTGATCGACGCAAAACGCACCGGCGCGCATCAGACGACGTCGTCGACGGCGGTCTCTGCAACTTCAGGGCGCCGGCGCCCGTAAAAGCGGTAAACGCCCGCAAGCATCACGAGCACTAGAGCCGCGGCGAGCGCACGGCGCTTGCGCGTACCGAACCAAGGCTTTTCACCGCTGAGCTTGCGAAGTCTCTGCAGCGCGCTCGCGGAGGGTGTCATCCCCCTGGCAGCCTGCCAATAGTACTGCCAGAAGCGCCCGCTGCGGAGCTCGCCTAGCTCAGCTTCCGATCGTGCACCTGTTGCAGGTGCAGCCGATGGGACGGCGCTGCTGGCGAGCGCCGCATCGCCCTCCAGCACAAGCGCCTCGGAGACCGCTTGCTCCGCCTTGGCAACGACGCCAGCGCTCGCACCCGTGCCGTCTGCTGCATCTCTTTCACTCAACCCCAGCAGGAATGCGGCCCGCCAGCTCGCATCCGAAGCCCCACGAAGGTTTCCCTCGGCGGTACGCGCCGTGGCGAGGCGCTGGTAGCTTGTTACAAAACCCGCTGGAATGGCCCGGGGGTCACTCGACCAAAGCGGCTCAAGCGTTACATCCATCGCCTCTAGATCGCCACGCCTAGCCAAGGCTTGCGCGCGTGGCATCGCCTGACCTGTATCTGCTCTGAAGCGCGCCTCGACATGTTGTTCAAGAAGCACGCGCAGGCGCTCGTGGCCAAGACTCATGTCTGCATTTTCGCCGAACTCTACCTCGTAGAGCTTCCGGAGCTGCCAGATAAAGTCCTTGCGAAAATGTCCGGAGGCCACCCAAGCAGCACGTCGTACCGAGGGCCGTGGGTCGGTGAGATACGTGCGCACGTCCTCCATCGCAGAGATGTGACGCTGCGCGCCAAGCACGCCGATGAGCTCGCGCAGCGTGTGCAGCGGGACATTCTCCCCGGAAGCCCTCAGCAGCGCTGCGCTCGGCACATCCAGTCCAGTGGCGCTCAGAAGCTTGCGTGCGAGCATGCGCGCATCGCGCTCCTTAGACGCTGTCATTCGATAGAGCGCAGGCGCCAGCCGCACATCGACCCGCCTCGCCACGCGGTGGGCCTCCCAAGCCCAGGCAGCCGCTTGCGCTGCGAGCAGTCTAAGCATGAGCGCGGGCGCCTCAGCGTGAAGCGTGTTCGCTTCCAGCGCGCGCATCATCGCTAACCGCTCAGCCGCAGGCGCAAGTGTTGCATCCTTGCGCAACGCAATCCGTGCACCAGGGGCGATATCCTCAAACACATCCGCCCGAAAAAGCCCTAACGCGTGCCGAAACCTAGCTTCTTGTGCTGCAAGCGTCGCCGACGGCGGTCCATCGTCGCCGAGCAGACGCGCTTCTGCATGCGCCCGCAGCGCCTCAAACGCGAATGCCGGCGCTGAGCGTAGGGCGTCAAACGCACGCACGCGTTGCTCGCCATCGGCCTCGCCGAGTTGCTTGGCCAACGAGGCAACTTCTACCGCCGTCCACGCCCGTACCAGAGAAGTCTCGCCTAGACTGCTCTCAGTCGGCAGCGCGCCGGGAGCGCCGTTGTCGACGGGAGGCGCGGCCGCCGCCACCACCACGCGCAGCAGCCAGCAGATCAGTACAAGCCCTAGGCAACTCCCGCGATGAAGCCACTGCCCATCCGCGCGGCGCATCACCGACCGCTTCAGCGTCTTCCTGGGCATCCCGCCCTGGAGCGTCCTACCAGACCGCGAGGACATGAGGAGAATCTGAGCCATTCGGTACCAACGCTGTCGGTTCATAGGGCGCAACCCTCTCTTCGCACGTTCCTGTGCATTCAATTCGCTCGATATCGCAGATAGAGACGCGCGCAGCCCTGGCAACTGACGTGGCACGTGTTTATTCGCCTGACAACAGCTGCGCGAAAGCTCGCTTGCCTGCGACGCTCGCATTCCCAAGTTAAGCCTGGCGCGATCCAGCCTGGCAACTTCCAGCAGGCAGCGCCGCCTCAAGCAAGTCAGGCACACGCATACGTGTCCCGCCGCGCCACGTGATCATCCGCCCCACACCTCTGCAGCGATTCGCCGTGGCGAAGCGGCACCTAAAGTGGCCGGCGAAGGCGCGTCTCTCGCTGCGCCCCTCGAACCCCGCGCCAAGCGATTCTGCCTGCGCAATACCCTCTAAGATCCCCCGGCGATACGAAAGTCGGAAAACTCGCCGGTATAGCTTTGCCATCGCGTCTCCACCCGGTCCACGCGTGCGGTGGTAGGGCCGGTCTGACTCCAGGCGAGGAAATCTTTCACCTGGTCTTCTTCGCCCTCGGCGACCAGCTCCACCGACCCGTCCGGTCGGTTTTTAACCCACCCAGTCAAGCCGAGCTGCCGGGCCTCACGCTGCGCGGAAGCGCGGAAGTAGACCCCGGTCACGCGACCGCGAACCACCAAATGGACGCGTTTTTGACTCATGCGTCCGAGTTTAGGCGGTCGTCCATAGTCTTGCCACCTCGAGATCTGTCTATACGCCACGCCTCGCGGTTTCGGGTTCGGCCCCGGGGGCAGCTGGCATCCTCGACGGATTCGCGTAGAGTCGCGTGTTGCGGTCGCTCAGCTCGTGCTAGCTTACCGCGCCCGAGGCGGAGATATTAGCCTCGAAAGAATCACGTTAGCGGCTGCGGCAGCGTGCGCCGTGTTCCGCGGAAGGCAGAGATAGAGATATGAAAGCGGGCATCCACCCACAATACGAAGTTTCGACGATTACCTGCGCTTGCGGTGCGGTCTACAACACCCGTTCGACCCGCGGTTCGTTCTCGGTCGATGTTTGCTCGGCTTGCCACCCGTTCTTCACGGGCAAGCAGAAAATGATGGACACCGCCGGTCGGGTCGAGCGCTTCAAACGCAAGTACGCGCGCCCAGCGACCTAGCGCGTCGAACGCGGCCACGCGCTGGCATCCAGCGTCCCGCGTCTCGTGACCTCCCGGCGCGGCGGGATGCCCTAATGCTTTAGGGCGTACAGGCCGCGCACCCGCTCTGGGATTCACGGGAACGTGAAGCCAGGCGCGCTCGTTGCCCGTCCAGGTTGTCGGCGCACCGGACCCGACCCTAGATCGCGGGCGTGCTTCGGATTCCACGGCCAGGTCTGCTAGCCGCATACAGCCCATGGCATATAACCAAGGCACACACGGATGATCCCCCGCGACAAACTCGACGCACTGGTGCATCGCTTCTCGGAACTCGAGGAGCTGCTGTGCCAACCCGATATCCTTGGCGACAGCCAGCGGTACACAGAACTTGCGCGCGAACGCGCGGACCTAAGTGATATTGTCAAAATATATCGGGAAATCTGCACAACGGAGGGGCGTCTCGAAGAGGACCGTGCGGCGCTGAAGGACCCGGAGCTAAGAGAGCTTGTCGAAGCGGAGATTCCTGAGCTAGAAGCCCAACTCGAGGATCTCGCCAGTGCCATCCGGCTAGCCCTCCTGCCGAAAGATCCCAACGACGACCGCAACCTCATCTTGGAGATTCGCAGCGGCACCGGCGGCGAGGAAGCCGCGCTGTTCGCCGCAGACTTGATGCGCATGTACCTGCGCTACGCAGAAACGCAGCGTTGGCAGGTCGAAATGCTAGCGCAAAGCGAAGCCAGTGCAGGCGGCATCAAGGAGGCGGTATTTCTCGTCAAGGGCGATAAGGTATTCTCGCAGCTACGCTTTGAGAGCGGCGTGCACCGCGTCCAGCGCGTGCCCGCGACGGAAACCCAGGGCCGCATTCATACATCGACGGCGACGGTCGCTGTCTTGCCGGAAGCCGAAGAGGTCGACATCCACATTCGGGAAGAAGACCTAGAAGTTTCGATTGCCGCCTCCGGTGGTCCCGGCGGCCAGGGAGTGAACACCACCAACTCGGCCGTGCAGCTCCTACACAAGCCCACAGGGCTTATCGTTAAATGTCAGGATGAGCGCTCGCAAATCAAGAATAAAGCGCGCGCGATGAAGGTGCTGCGCTCGCGTTTGCTTGAGCGCGAGCAGCGCGCGCAGGACGAAGCCATTTCCGCGGAACGCAAAGGCATGGTCGGAGGCGGCGAGCGCGCTGAAAAGATTCGGACTTACAACTACCCGCAAAGTCGCGTGACAGATCACCGCCTTCAGCTCACGCTGCATAACCTCACGGAGGTAATGAGCGGTGACCTGAAGCAACTTATCGACGCTGCGCGCTCAAGCTACCAGGCAGCCCTCCTCCAGGAATACAGCGAGCGTGATCAAGACCGCTGAATAACCGTACCTGGAATGCCGAGGCACCCACCCAAAGTCGATGCTTCCCGAACCACAACAACCTCCAGTGCCACCATCGACGCCTGATCCCACTGGCAAGCAATCCAGCGCCACGCGCGCGTCGGAAGCTATTGTCCCGACGCGATACGGCACCTTCCAGCTTGTTGCCTACCTCGAATCACCCAGTGAGAAGGAGCACGTTGCTATTGTGTCGGGTGCACCCGTTCCCGACGTCATCCCGCTCGTGCGTGTGCACAGCGAGTGCCTCACCGGCGAGGTCATCTACTCCCTCAAGTGTGACTGCCGCGACCAACTCGACCGCGCCCTCGGCCGCATCGCTGCCGCAACCTGGGGGGCGGTCATTTACCTGCGCCAAGAAGGACGCGGCATCGGCTTAGTTAACAAGCTTAAAGCCTACGCACTCCAAGACGAGCAAGGCCTCGACACAGTCGACGCCAATCGTGCCCTCGGCTTTGAAGACGACCTGCGCGACTACAACGTTGCCGGCCAAATCCTCCGCGACCTCGGCATGACCACTGTCCGCCTACTCACCAACAACCCGGACAAGGTTGAGGGCCTAGAGCGCGCGGGCATCAACGTCGCCGAACGTCTGGCTCATTTCGGTGACGGCACCCCCCATAACGCCGACTACCTAGAAGCCAAAGCCCGCCGCATGCGTCACGACCTTCCTCTCCGCTCCCCCTCTCCCCCGACCAAGTAGTACGCCTCAAGACCGAAAGGGTCCCTCTGCGGCCCCGGCTTTGACGCTTCGTAACGCAATTAGCTCTATTCTAGGCAGCCTTACGCACCCTTTCCCGCTCGCACTCGCAGGAAGGCTGAAACTAGAGTAGGCGTTCAACCATTTTCGCTGCCGCGTGCAGCTGCATTAGGCAACGCGCTATTGTCATCGACAGCGGGGAGCGAGAGAGTGAAACAGGCGCCTCCCTCCGGCTGATTGCTTCCGCGCAACGTGCCTCCAGAGGCTTCCGCCAGAACTTTGGAGACAGCGAGACCGAGACCGATGCCGTCGGCCTTGGTGGACACGAAGGGTTGGAAGAGCGCGGCTTCTACCTCTGCTGTCAGACCAGGGCCCTGGTCGCGTACTTCCAAGGCGACCCACAGCCCCCGCGCCTCAGCCCTTAGCTCGATACCGGGACGCTCCTTCACTGCGGGTCCACACGCTGCTCCATGCCCGACCGAATCGCGGACAGCTCCTGCCGGAGACTTTTCCGCAAGGACCCCAGGCTCAGCGCGACAGGGCGTTGCCTGGGCACAAGCCTCGGCTGCGTTTAGCAGCAGATTGACAAGAATCTGCAGCACTGGGTCTTCATGGCCCTTAACCCGCGGCAAGGGCTCTTTGACCGTAAGCTGCGTTGTCACCGAGCGGAAACGTCGGTCGGCCGCGGCCAGCGCCAGCGCGCGTTCCAAGAGCGGGCGTAGCGCTAGCGGCCTAGCCTGGGACGCCGGTTGCGCACCGACCATGGCACCATCCTGTGGCATGCCGCTGTCCACTCGCTTGGCGCCCGGGCCCTGCCTAGTCTGAGAGGCTTGGTCTTGGCTTGGACGCGCAAAGAGCAGCCATTGGCGGATCAAAACAAAGACGCGTTCCAGTTCCGCGCGGCTCTGCCGCAGGTATGTCGGCGCGTCTGGGCTTTGCGGATCGGTTTCTGCGAGTTCGAGCAGCCCGGAAACGGCGGCTAGGGGATTGCCGACTTCATGCGCGAAGCCCGCAGCGAGCTTGCCGATGGTCGCCAGGCGATCGGCGTAGATGAGCTCTTGCTGCATGTCTCGCAGGTGCTGCAACTGCTCCGAGAGACGCGCGGTTTGCGTGCCGACGGTCCGTTGAAGGTGATCGAGCGCGTGCGCGAGCCGACGCATCTCGGCCACGCCACCGGTAGGATGCGGCGTAACGGCCCCCCACGGATCCTGCTCAAGACGCGCGGTAAGCAGGCCTAGTGGGCGCAGCAGCCAACGCTGCAGTAGCGCCAAAAAAGCCGCCGCAAAGGCCAAGTAGCCTAGCGCAAGTCCCCAAAGAACATAGCGAATAAGGTTTAAATAAGGCAGCGCTGCACTTTGCAAACGAATCTTGACGCCGCCCACTTGCGCCGTCGCCCGCACTTGCCAGCCCCGAGCATCTCGCTGCGCGACCGCCTGGCGCATCCGGTGCGGCCCCGCAGCCTGCCAATCGGGCAGTAAGCCTACCTGCACCTGGGTAAGCTCTGGGTCACCGTCGAGCAATTCCGTGACTATGACCCGCAAAGTCGTATCGAGGTCGGGGTCCATACCTGCCCCGTAGCCTTGGCTCGGGCGACCGGGCTGCAAGCGCCCACTCTGAGCCAGAAGCTGCGCACGAACCTGATCGGCAATATGCGCTGCGCGTTGCGTCAAACTTTGGCGCGCAAGGTTCAGCACAAGCCGTTGCCCCGTCAGCCCAACGACCCCAAGGGTCAGCAGCCCGAGCCCAAGTGCAAAGGCCCCGACGCGCAACGCAAGCAGACTCGTACTTGCGTTCGCGTCTTCCGTTCCGCCTAGTCGATTCACGCCCCTAAGGCCGTCCACGGAGCCCTTGTGTAAGCCGTCGGGTGTCACGCGCTGCACGAGCCTAGTCTCGCTCAGCAGGGGCGCGTAGGGCGAGGATTTGCGACCGCTTCAGCTTCAGCGGCGCAAGCGCCTCGTCGGTCGCCTGCATAAATGCGGTGCGCGTGGGGAATTTCCCAAGAATCTTGCGCTTCGCGACCGGTCCGATGCCATCAACGTCATCGAGCCAGGACTCCAAAGTGCGGCGCTTGCTTTGCTTCTCGCGCAAGGCGTTCGCGGCGCGGTGCGCCTCGTCACGCAGCAGCTGGAGCGGTCGCAATGCGCCGCGAGCCCGGCTGGCGCTGACGGGTTCAAGTTCGCCCTCAAGCACGAGACGGTCTTCCAATACTTCGCCTTCAACGTTGGCTCGGGCTTTCGCGAGCCCGGCCAACGCGACGCGAATGCCGGTATCGCGCGCGGCTGCCTGCGCCGAAGCGAGCTGGCCCTTGCCGCCATCTACGATCAATACGTCGGGCAGGCGCCACAGCCGAGGGTCGGCCTTGCTACGCTCGAAGCGCCGACAGAGCACCTCGTAGAGTGCCGCATAGTCATCACCGCCAGAAACGCGCTTCAGCCTGAAGGAGCGGTAACGGCCCCGCGCCAGTTCCCCGTCCTCTAATGCCGTAACAACCGCGACGGTATCGTCGCCGCCGAAGTGCGATACGTCGATGCACTCGATACGTCGTGGCGCGTGCGGCAAGCCGAGAAGCTCCCCAAGACGCCGAAGGCTATCATCGCACGCCTGTCGCGCCCGCTCCTTCTCGGAGAATGCATGCGCCGCATTGTCGAGCGCAAGTCGCATCATCTGCGCCTTTTCGCCACGCTTGGGCTGCACTACCTTTATCCGAGCCCCCGCTACCTCCGAGAGCCAGGCGCTCCAATCTCCCTCAAGCTGCAGCGTCGCCGGCAGCAAAAGCTCCCCCGGCACAACGGCGCCACCACCATAGTATTCTCGGCAAAAGTTCGCGATAAGCTCCGTGTCCGGCACGCGCACGCGATGGAGTGAATAGGTGTGCACCCCGATGAGACGCCCACCGCGCACGACAAAGAGGGCCACTTCCGCCTCTTCATCGCGGCGAAAATGCGCCACAGCATCGAGGTCAAGGTCACGCGTGCCGCTCACCGACTGCCGCGCATCAAGACGCTCCAGCGCGCGACACTGGTCACGAAGGCGCGCTGCTTCTTCGAAGTCGAGGTCTGCCGCAGCCTGCGCCATGCGTGTGCGCAGTTTTTCCAACAGCCCCGCATCAAGGCCACCGAGAAACTTGCGGACCAAATCCACCTCCGCAGCGTAGCGCTCGGGCGCCACCTCCAGCACGCACGGCGCAGGACAGCGCTTAATATGATACTGTAAGCAAGGACGCGAACGCGAAGCGAACTCACGGTCGGTACACGTGCGCAGTTGAAAATGGCGTTTTGCCAGACGGCTCATATCCCGCGCCACCGTTGCCGATGGAAACGGGCCGAAGTAGTCCGCGCCGTCCTGCTTTGGCCGCCGCACGACCTGAACGCGGGGCCAGGCCACCGACCTATCGAGACGCAGCGAAAGGAACTCCTTATCGTCCCTGAGCTTGATGTTATAGCGGGGCTGCTCCGCTTTAATGAGCTGGTTTTCTAAAAGCGCAGCCTCCGTTTCACTCGCACTAACGATGGTGGATATATCACCGAGATCCTTGCGCAAATGCTGAATAAAAGCGCGCTCGTCGCTACTGCTCGGCGCAAAGTAGGAACGTACACGGGCGCGCAGCGAGCGCGCCTTGCCGACGTAGAGCGTGCGGCCATCACGGCTCTTGAAAAGATAGACCCCCGGACTCGCCGGCAACGTGGCCAAACGGCGCGATAACGCAGTGTCATCCATAAAGCCGACATCCAACAAAACGATATGCATACCGAATGCACATCCGGCTACGGAACCCGGGTGAACACTCAAGTCGAAAACCGGCGCGCGGCTTTTCTTGGACCGCGCGGGAGACTCAGGCCCTGCGCCTGACACGCAGCTCGCTTAGCTTCGCCTGCACGGATGCAGCATCCAAGCCAACACGGCAAGCGATTCTACACCGCCCGTCTTCTAAATCCCGCCTGGATCCATTTCCAGCGATTTCCGAAAAAACCCCATTGAGTGGCTAGGAGGAAGTGTGCGATGGTGCTACTCGCAACAGAAAGGGGCGCACATGTCCGGCAACAGCGTGAACTGTAGCGTATGTAGGACCGTTTTTGAACCTACATTCCGTTATCAAACCAAACTCGACGGCGGACCGGACGGAAAAAGTGCGGAGTACTACTGCTCCCAGGGTTGTCACGCCAGGGCGCTCGGCGCGGAAAACAACTGCGAGTGCAGCGTCTGCGGCAAGCACTTTTCCCTCGAATTCCCCTTCCAGGTGGTGGTTGATGGTGGCGTGGAGCGTTTCTTCTGCTCGACGACCTGCCGCGCCCAAAGCGTGCATGCGCCGCGGCCGTCTGGGTTCGTCAAGCGGGCTCGCCGGATTGCCGTATTCAATCACAAAGGCGGTACGGGTAAAACGACCAGTGCGGTCAACGTAGCGGCTGGCTTCGCCGAACAAGGCAAACGTGTCCTGCTGATTGACGCTGATGGTCAAGGTAACGTCGGCGCGTCCCTGGGCATCCGTGGCGAGCATACCCTCTATCATGTCCTGGTGGTTGGCGTTCCCGCCGAGGAAGCGGCGATACCCGTGCGCCAGAACCTGGAAGTGATTACCTCCAACGAACTACTCGCCGCGGCGGAACTTTACCTTGCTTCTCGGCCACAACGAGATCGGCGCATGCGCGAACGACTCGCCAGCGTGACCGCCAGTTACGATGTGGTCGTGATCGATTGCGCGCCCGCTCTATCGCTCATGAATCAGAATGCGCTTGTCTTTGCCGATAGCGTCCTTGTTCCAGTCTCTTGCGACTATCTGTCCCTCATCGGCGTGCGCCAGGTCTTGCGGACCTTCCGCAACGTTCGCGAACTCCTCAAACATGATATTTCGCTACTCGGCGTGCTGCCCACTTTCTTCGATGTTCGTAACCGGATCGCCCGAGATGCGATTGATGCGCTCCAGACCCACTTTAGCGATCGTTGCCTCGAGCCCATCCGAGTCAACACGCGTCTGCGGGAGGCACCTACCGCTAAACAGACGATTTTTGAGTATGCGCCGGAGAGTCACGGCGCAGAAGATTACCGCAACCTAGTGACTTCTTTACTTAAACGACTTGAAGGTGATGCGCTGGCAGGTGCTGCGAGACAGGCTCACTCAATGGTCGTACCATCGGCCACGGATGAAATCGACTACGATCAGGGCAGTGCAGACGTCGGTGAAAGAAGTGTACAGCACGCCGTCGGGCGTGTATTTGGTACTTAGACTCTGGTGATCGCCGTCACAAGGCAGTCACTCGCGACACACATCGTCGGTACGGCAAGCAGGGGAGACGCAGAGCATGGCAGGGAACGTGAATGAGCTTCATCAACTTCTTGACGCCGATGAAGTCCGTCATGTTCTCAAAGAAACCTTCTACAGCGGCACAGCGGCCTCTGTGGAGGTGGTCGATGCCGAGACGGATGCCCGCTTTGCACGCACGACGCAGGGGCACCCCTCCCGTGATGCGAAACAAGCCCTAAGCGCATCGGAGCATGCGGCTAGGCAGAACGCCTCCGCGGGGCGCAAGCGCATGCGCCGCGCCCTCCCGAAGCCCGATCACTACGATGTCATCTGCATATCTCTGTACAGCGAAGACCTCGTAGAACTGGACGCCAAAGTTGAAGCCCTCAAAGCCCACGGACACCGTCGAGTATCTCGCAGCTCGCTTATCCGCCTCGCACTCAAGCACCTCGATGTCGACAATCTCCCCCGCGACTAGGTAACGGTTGCTGAACGCTCGGTCTCAACGCTCGGTCTCAACGCTCGGTCTCGTAGGCGTCGCGCGCGACGGCTCGATCAGTCAAGTGCATCTAGAGGCTAGGCAAAATCATCGGCCTCGTTGAATAGATCGAAGAGGTTTGGAGAAGGCAAGAGCAACCAACTGGCTGCCTCTTCGAGATCGAGCATGACCCGTTCGCTCAGGGTTGAACCCGAAGCCATCATCGTGTCGATCTCTTTGCAGAGCACCTGGTAAGCAGCAAGACGTTCCCCGAACGCGAGGCGGTCGAGGCGCTGCACGAGATGACGCCCAAACTTCACGTACGTGCCCGCCGCCTTATTGTCGAAACGCGCGACAAAGCGTCGCTCGTATCCGATAAACTCATGCTCCGACTCGCCCTCGGGGGCTTCGGAAAAGGGGGACTCGTCACTCGCTGGCCGCCTCATCTTCTTCTAGGAACCAGATTAGTTCGCGTGCACGCCGGTGCCAAGGCTCAACTGCCATAAGCGTTCATGAGAGTTAACAAGCCGAGAGCCTTCAGCCACAAGCAAGTAGGCACCGGAGCCTGTATTTAGGTCGCCGCAACCCGTCTAAGTTCGCCGGCCCCATCGACAGCAGCGCAGCTGCACGCATCGTGGCTCCATGCGAGTAAATGCGGCGAACATCCATCTGCGCGGTCTGCGAGATGTCCTCAACTTAAGGCTTCGACCTTTTTGGCAGCGTATCTTTTCTTTGGCGTGCCGACGGTGTGAATGGTGACAGATTTGCGCTAGGCTCGCGCATGGCGATTTCGACGACACCAGCGGGAAACGCTCGAATACTGCGTGAAGCCCTTACTTTCGACGATGTCTTACTGTTGCCGGAGCATGCCGACTTTGTGCCTCATGAGGTGGACGTCCGGACCCGGCTGACGCGCAACCTCGAACTCAATATACCCCTTATCTCCAGTGCGATGGACACGGTGACCGAATGGCGGGCCGCGGCCACGATGGCACGCGAGGGCGGCCTTGGCATCATCCACAAGAACCTGACCACAGAGGCGCAGGCGCGGGAAGTGCTCCGGGTGAAGCGCGCCGAGAGCGGCATGATCGTCGACCCGGTTACCATCGGGCCTGAGTCGAGCCTGCGCGATGCACTGGCTCTCATGCGCGAGCACAATATCTCTGGCCTTCCGGTCGTGGATGGCCCCCGGCCTGTGGGCATCCTAACCTCGCGTGACTTGCGCTTTGAAACCAACCTCGACCAGCGCGTGGCGGGCGTGATGACCCGCAATCTTGTGACCGTGACGCCCGGCGTCACCGGAGATGAAGCGCGCGAGCTACTGCACAAGCACCGCATCGAAAAACTACTCGTAGTTAACGAGCAAGGTGACTTGGTGGGCCTCATTACCATACGCGACCTGTTGCAATCCGATAGGTTTCCAGCCGCGGTCAAAGACGAGCTGGGCCGCCTGCGCTGCGGTGCGGCAGTCGGTGTCGGTGAAGACCGCGCAACGCGCTGCGCGGCGCTTGTTGCGGCGGGCGTGGACGTCATAGTTCTAGACACCGCTCACGGGGACTCGCGGGGTGTCCTGGAAGCCATCGCGGACATCAAGCGCCATTACCCAGATATCCAGGTCATCGCCGGTAACATTGCCAATGGAAAAGCAGTTCGTCGGCTAGTGGATGCCGGTGCCGACGCGGTGAAGGTTGGCGTAGGCCCTGGCTCCATTTGCACCACGCGCATCGTAGCCGGCGTTGGCGTCCCACAGGTAAGCGCAATTATGGATTGCGTCGAGGCAGCCACCGCACTTGATACGCCTGTCATCGCCGATGGCGGTGTCAAATTCAGCGGAGATCTCGTAAAAGCCATTGCAGCGGGTGCCAACGCAGTGATGATTGGTTCGCTTTTCGCGGGTGCGGATGAGGCCCCCGGCGAACTTGAAATCTACCAGGGCCGTACGTACAAGACCTACCGTGGCATGGGCTCGATCGGTGCGATGAAAGCGGGCTCTAAAGATCGCTACGGTCAGAGTGGCGTCCGCGAAGCCACAAAACTTGTGCCCGAGGGCATCGAAGGACGCGTCCCTTACCGTGGTTCGCTTTCCAGCATTATCTACCAGCTGGTGGGTGGCCTGCGGGCCGGGATGGGGTACACGGGCAATCGTTCGATTGACGCGCTCCGAACTCAGGCTCGCTTTGTGCGCCAATCTCCCCAGGGACTTCGGGAAGCCCACGTGCACGACGTGATGGTCACAGTGGAAGCGCCCAACTACCGCATGGATGGCTGAATAGTCTGAGCGTGACGGCTCAACACTTTGCATGTTGGGAGTCCGCGAAGAGGCGGCGCCAAGAGATGGATTAAGGCGCAGCTGCGCCGAAGGAGAAAAACCCATGCACGCACGCAGCGGCAGCCTGACACCCACGATTCTCATCATTGACTATGGATCGCAGTACACTCAGCTCATCGCGAGGCGCATCCGTGAACAGCGGGTTTACTGCGAGATTGTGGATTGCAGTATTCAGGCCGACACTGTCGCGGCGCTGCAACCTAAGGCGCTCATTCTATCTGGGGGCCCGAGCTCGGTATTCGATGAGGGCGCACCTGGCATCGACGTGAAGCTCTTCGAGCTTGAGCTGCCCATTTTAGGCATCTGTTACGGCATGCAGCTGCTCTGCCATGTCCTCGGGGGAAAGGTCAGCGCGGCCACCCACCGCGAATACGGCCCAGCGCAAATCACCGTGCTCGAACAAGACGGATTATTCGCAGCATTTGAGCCGAACGACACGCTCGCTGTCTGGATGAGCCACGGCGACCGTGTGGATGCCCTGCCTCCTGGCTTTGTCGTTTCTGCCCAAAGCCCGAGCGCGCCGCTGGCAGCCATGGTCGACAAAAAGCGACGCATTTATGGCCTTCAGTTTCACCCAGAAGTTGCCCACACGCCCCAGGGCACGGAGCTATTGCGCGCCTTTCTCTTTGAGGTAGTGAAGTGCGAACCCAACTGGACGCCGAGTTCCTTTGTCGAGTGGTCGATTGAGGCAGTGGCGCGAGATGCTGCCGATGGCCAGGTTATTTGCGGACTGAGCGGCGGAGTGGACTCCTCCGTTGCCGCTGTTCTGGTTGAGCGTGCGATTGGTGAGCGCCTCACGTGCATCTTCGTAGACAACGGATTGTTGCGCAAGCACGAGGCGGCGGGCGTAGTGCACATGTTCCGCGACCAAATCCAGCTCAAGCTTATCCATGTGGATGCTGCCGAGCGCTTCCTTGCGGCGCTCGTGGGAGTGGAAGACCCCGAGGAGAAACGTAAGGTCATCGGGCGCGTCTTTATCGAGGTGTTTGACGAGGAAGCGGCCAAAATTGGCGACGTCGCCTACTTGGTCCAGGGCACGCTCTATCCGGACGTGATTGAGAGCATTTCGGCAAAGGGACCAAGCGCCGTTATTAAGAGTCACCATAACGTCGGCGGCTTACCGGAGCATATGAAGCTCAGGCTAATCGAGCCCCTTCGGGAACTCTTCAAGGACGAGGTTCGCGAGGCAGGCGTTACCCTCGGCATGCCTCACGACATGCTCTGGCGGCAACCTTTCCCCGGCCCTGGCCTCGCGATTCGTTGCCTCGGCGAGGTGTCCGAGGAAAAGCTACGCATCCTCCGCGATGCCGACGAGATTCTGGACGAAGTGATACGCGCGGCAGGCCTCTACGAAAGTGTTTGGCAGTCATTTTGTGTACTGCTGCCGGTGCGCAGCGTCGGCGTGATGGGCGATGGACGCACCTACGAATACACTATCTGCATCCGCGCCGTGGAATCTCGAGACGGCATGACCGCCGACTGGGCGCGCTTGCCCTACGAGGTTCTCGCCCGCGCATCGTCTCGTATCATCAACGAAGTGCGCGGCTGCAACCGCGTCGTCTACGACATCTCCTCAAAGCCTCCCGCCACCATCGAGTGGGAATAACCTAAATGCCTACCACTTGGTGCAAGAGCCGCCAGAAGGCTTATTAGGTGCGGAACATGAGAGACGGACGCAAGAGCCGGGTAGGCATCGCTTGTCCAGAGGAAGAAAAAAATTGCCGGAATGTCGATTGCGCCGCAACCGTTAGCCCGCATGGTCGATACGGTGAAAATCCGGCGTGTTCGGATACGCGGCTTTTTAGAAACGTGCACTTAGCCCTCACCCTGAGACATCCATGAACCATTCTAGCGTTGACCAAGTTTTACACCCATTATTCACGGAAAAAGCTAGCCGCGACAGCGCTCGGACCGTTCTAGCTTGGACCGCTGGCGCGTTTCTGGCGCTCGGAACGGCCTGTACCTCTGCCGATGAAGCGAACCTGGGGGACGGCGCCACCGCAGCAGAAGGCGAGGAAACCTATCGTCCCCCCGGGACAGAGGCTGGCGACCCAGGCAACCCTGGCGAGAACGCGCAACAGCCAGCCGACCCACTCTGCCCAGGCGTTCTGCAGAATTGCGATGATGACCTCGCAACCGGCTGCGAGACGGATACGTCAAGCGACCGAGCGCATTGCGGCGGGTGCAACGCACCCTGTCACGGTGCGTGTGTGGATGGCCAATGCAGTGACCCCATCCAACTCTCTCTGGCTTATGAGCATAGCTGTGCGCTTCTGGGTACCGGCCAGGTACGATGCTGGGGGAGCAACTACAACGGTCAGCTCGGCAATCGCCTTGGCGGGATCGCTGGCGGCACCGGACTTACCCCAGAGCAGCAGGCCAGCCCGGTTACCCCTGAGAACGTGATCCCGGACATGAGTCATCGGCCTCAGCGCGTCGAACTCAGCGGCGGCGCGCCCCTGGAGGGCATTCGCGCAATTACAAGTGGCCAGCACCACAACTGCGCGCTCAGCCACCAAGGACACGTGTACTGCTGGGGTGCCAATCACTATGGCCAGCTCGGGAATGGAACGACCGTTTCTTCCAGCTTCGCCACACAAGTAAGGAACATAGCCTCTGACCGAAATGATTCGGAATGGCTGACTGACGTCGAAGCGATCGGTGCGGGTTGGGAGCATACCTGCGCCGTGTTGCGCAACGGGCGCGTTGTCTGCTGGGGCAACGACCCATTAGGACAGCTAGGCCGCGGCAGCTTGATTCCTGATACCTCGACGCCAGCACTGCGCCCCGTGCCGATGGCGAGCTTGACCAACGATTCCCACCTATCAGGTGTCAAGCTCGTTTCAGGGGGTCAAAACCACACGTGCCTGAGCTTTGAACAGGGTATTGCGTGCGTCGGCTCTCAGACGAGCGGCCGGCTTGGCAACGGAGAAGAAACTGACTCTGTGCGCACGCCACAGGCAGCGCTCGACTTCGATGGCTCGGGCGTACTGCACGAGCGCGTGCGGTCGCTAAGCGCGCAGCGCTGGGGCAACTGCGCGCTGCTAGACACAGGGCGCGTTGCTTGCTGGGGTTATCAAGGCTTAGAAGGTCGCCTCGGCAACGGCGCTACAACGCACTCGAGCCGGCCGACCCTAGTTCGTACCCCAACCGATGACGGCCCTCTTGAAGGCGTGACTCAGTTGGCGGCATTCGACCCACACGCCTGTGCGCTGCTTGATAGCGGCAAAGCCGTGTGTTGGGGCTGGAACAGCCACTATCAACTTGGAATCGACACGTCGATCGATAACTCCGATCCGCCCAGCAAGGATCGTTCCCCGCTGCCGATGGAGGTGATTGACCCCTTAACGAAACAGGCAATGCTTGGGATTGTCGAGATCGCCGTTGGCACTCGGAATACTTGCGCACGCATGCAGGATGGCCGCCTGCTGTGCTGGGGTCGCAACAATCGTGGACAAGCGGGCGCCGAGCTCACCACCACTCAGACCCTTGCCCACGAAGTCAGCTTCTCACCGGCCGGCTAGTACTCGCGGCCGCCTTGCGGGGCCACGCGCCCCCGAGCTGCTCGTGCGTGGGCGCAACCCCGCAAAACACCCTGACCGGCGCCCATCAAAGAGCCCGCCTTGATTTCGCGCGGGTCTCATCGCCCGCCCTCTTTTTTTCGAAACTGCCTCGCTCCCGCAATATTGCACAGTGTTTGAAGGAGATTCTCCGCATGTCCAACCCTCTTTTCTTGGTCAAAAAGCACCCGCTCGCTAGCGCTCGGGGCACCCGCCCCGAGCGGATTACCGCATCGGCCGACGGTGACCTTGCGCAACGCGCCCGCTCTCGCGATCAGCTAAGCGCTGACCTTTTGCTCCTCCCCTTTCTGGCTCTGCTTGCAGCCTGCGCCGGCGAATCCCGCGTGAACGATGTGCGCGAGGAGACGCCTGAAGCGACAACGCCAGCCGAGTCATCCTCCGACCCCACAGATGCCAACGTCGGAGAAGAAGCTGGAGTGTGTATCGCGGGGGCACCACTGCAGGACTGTGACGGCGACGCCAGCAACGGCTGTGAGACCGACACGTTCATCGACCTCAACCACTGCGGCGCTTGCAACAGCCCCTGCGTCAGCGAATGCATTGAAGGGCGCTGCGCCGACCCTATCGACATCGCACTCAACTTCGGCCGCACATGCGCGCTGCTCGGCACGACCGAAGCTGTCTGCTGGGGTCTCAACTACTACGGTCAGCTCGGCAATGGCGAGGGTGGCACCTTGAGCGATAATTTCCTGCCCAGAGGTGGCACGGCGCTTGAGCCACCGAATATCGAGGAAGCGGTTGTGAGCCTTGAACCCACCCTAGTGCGCACTTCGATGGGCGCACCGCTTCGCGAGATTCGCCAGCTCGCGTTGGGACTCCACCATAGCTGTGCCCTGGTGGGCCAGGAAGGTACCGTTTACTGTTGGGGCGCCAACTACTTCGGGCAACTCGGCGACGACACCACTCTTCCCCGAGCACACGCTCATCCAGTGCGCGCCCGTATTGGTGAGACAGGACCACTGACCGGCGTCACTTGGCTGGGCAGCGGGCGCATGCAGACATGCGCGGTCACCAGCGACGCACGAGCGGTATGCTGGGGCAGAGAACGATTCGGTTCGCTGGGGCGCCGTGCTGGAACGGATAGCACTGAGGTACCTGTGCCGATACCTAGCTACGTTCTTTCGCCATACGGGACACCGATTTCCGGCGTCAAGGCGGCGGCGCTAGGTGCAACCTTTTCGTGTTTCTCCTCGGACACTGGACTCACATGCACCGGCCAGGCCTTCGAAGGTCGCCTCGGCAACGGCACTGGGGGCCCTGACGTTGACTCGGTAGTCCCTGTCCGCGGCATTTCCGGGCTCGGTCAATGGACGCAACCCGTCTTTGCCCTGACAAACGCCCTTGTCTCCCAATGCGCGCTCACCACCGAAGGCCGAGTTGCGTGCTGGGGCAACGGTGGCGAAGGCCAGCTGGGCCAAGGGGACTTCACGCTACGCCGCAGCCCTGCCTACGTCTTGAATGCCACGGGCACGGACACACTGAGGGGCATCCGACACATCTCTGCGGCCTCGTCGCACGTCTGTGGAACGACCGACGACGACCGTGCTTGGTGCTGGGGTTGGAATGCGTACCACAGCCTCGGAAATACAATCGATGAGAACGAACTTGCGATCGAGGGCGCGTCCGCCTCTCTGCCCGTCGCCGTCCTTGACCCCGCAACGGGCGAGCCGCTCTCGGGCATCGACAGAGTGGTGCCTGGGCGGGAGCATACCTGCTCCCTTATGCGTGACAAGCGCGTGCTTTGCTGGGGCCGCAATCGCTTTGGCGAACTTGGCCACGGCAGCCGAAGCCCAATGCCGGCACTCGCAGCCGAAGCGAGAATCCATCCTCGCTAGATCTAAGCACCACAGGAGCGTCTCGAATACGACGCTTTATCCGCGGAATCCGGCACATGCGCGCGTAGAACGGGGCGCTTCGACCAACGATTCGCCCCTCTCTCACTATAGACTTGATTACGTTTAAGGAACGCTGCGAGAACACTGAAAATCTCCGCTGAGGGCGTTGCTTCTCCTCAACAATGCGCTGCATTGTCTTCGTCGTCGCGCCTTCTCAGCGAATATTTTCAGTATCCTCACAACGCCCCTTAAACGTAATCAAGTCTTATGTTTGTCGCGCGCAACAACCCAATACTCAATCAAGATAGTGCGCCGTCCCAGCCATCCATCCTGCGGACACGGCCGCGAATCAGACGCGACCTGATTTTCGAACCTTATTTAACCGCTAAAGCAAAAGGTTGCCCCGCGTCGCCCGGCGGCGTGCGAGGGAGCGTGCGGATCTCGCAGCCGCGTGCCCGACGGGACAGTGCCGAGATGCCTTAGGCCCCCCGAATGCGAGATGTTAGCAAGAAGCTCACGTGTAAGTGTAGAGGGTCCGCCTTAGACTGAAGCGTGTTCAGGGCTCCCAAGTAAGGTCGATGCCCCAGCTAGCAGGAGGTGCGAACATGATGTCAGTGCCGAGGCCATAGGGGTAGCGAATATCTAAGAGAACGCCGGCATCTGCACCCAGAGGGCCTGCAGTGCTCGGACGGTAGTAGGCGCCGGAAGGGTCATCGCCTTGGCCGGTATTCGCGGTGTAAAAACCCTCGACGTAAATACCTCGAACAACATTTTTAAAGCGGTCGGGGACCAGCCGGTCAGCTTGGATTCCGGCGCGGAAGCGCGTACTGCGAAAACCGTCCTCGCCGCTTTCAATCGCAAGTATTGGTAGCAGCTCGCGGGATTGCCTCCGGGTGACGACCGTCAAAAAGCTCGCGGTAATGCCCGCAAGAAAGGACGCGGCCTGCTGTCCAGCTTGCTGCTCGCTCAGCGTAGTGCCGGACATCTGCTGCGACTGCAACCCGCGTGAGCCTGAAAGCAAAAGCTGGATTATCTCCGCTTGGTTGTTGCTCTCGGTTGACGTGAACTCAACCCGAGGGTCGGAAAGTCGACCGGTGATCGTCACGGTCACGGACGCCCCAGGAGACGAACGCAGCGGGTGCACCGCGACGAGCGATACCTGAGGATCAACCTCTGTGCCCCGAGCGAAACTAAGACTACCGCGCTCAACTTCGAAGCGCTGGGCCCCGACGTAAAACTCGCCCGAGTCGATAAGCACTAGGCCGTCTACGGTTAACGCGTTCTCCGCGGACACCACGTTGAGGTCGAGCGAAACGCGCGCCTCAAAAGTGTCGCTCTTGATACGTAGCGTGTCGGGGGCCGATAGCTCGAGTTCGATCACGCTTTCTTGAGCGGGCGTCGCAAGTTCTTTGCGCGAGGTTACGACGGTGACATCGTTGTGAAGCTCCAAGCCTTGAAACGCACGATTTGCGCCTCCCGAAACATCCAAACTTAGGCCACCCAAGTCAACCGCTACACTGCTGTAAGCATCGCCTAGCTCCGCACGCAACGCGGCTTGACCCTCTACCGTCGCCAGGAGCGTACCCTGGTGCCGTGCAGGAAACTTGTCGAAATTGACGGAGAGCCTGGCCGAAGTTGTCGTGGGTTCCCGCAGTGAAACGGTGCCGTGGAGGTCAATGCTCCCATCTCTATCCTCGGCTCGGAGCGCTTGGATTTCAACCATCTTGTTGCGCAATACAAGGCGACCGCTCACATCAGACAGTTGTTGCCCCAGCGCTTCCACTTGAACGTAGCCCTCGGACAAAACGAGGCTGCCTGAAGGGTCGAAGTCATCAAGCGTCCCGCGCGCCACGAGAGAACCCGTGACCGCTCCACCAATACGCGCCACGCCGGGCGCGAGCACCTCGAGTCCTTCAATCGGCACGCTGACGAGAGTCATCCGGGCGAAGTGAACGGCATCTTGTTTGATAGCTAAGCCCGTTTTGTCGGAACTCTCCAGCACCAGCGAGCCACCCAGGCCGAGTTCGGAGTGGCCGCCTGGCCAGAGCACCTGACCGCTAAGATCGAGGCGCTCACCGCGCAGGAAGAGCGCCAGACGGCCAGCGGCGGGGTTGCCCAAGGCGCGCGGAACCCGGGCATCGGACAGTTGAATGCCCCGCTGCCCGATAATCTGCAACCCTTCTATGCTGAGAACCGCATCTCCGGAGCGCGTTCGTTCTGCGAGATCATTAAAAATGAGTTGACCGCTCAACGAGCCACGCAGCATGTGACACGTGAACGGAACAGCCGCGAGCGGGAAACCATCGAGGCGGGCGCTGACCCGTTCCGGGGGCGTGAGCGAAAACGCCGCGCCGCTTAGCCAACCTTCAATAGGCACACCCATGCTTGACTGAGCGAAAAGCACCGGCTGGCGACCGGCGAATCCGCGCACTGAGAATTCTAGCGCAGGGTCATCGAAATTCACCAGCACCTGAAAGCGCGGCGGTGGTGAAACCGCAACGCAATCCATACCGAGATCGTCGGGAAACTCGAGGTTCACGCGCCCCGTTCCCTTGGGTCTGCGTCCAAAGCGATTTAAAGCGGCCTTCCCGCCTAGCCGCAGCCCAGAAAACAACTTCGGTAAGCGCGCTTGAAGCGTGGACGGAAGCTGTTCCCAAGCTCGGGTGGGAACGTGCAATGCAATGCCCCAGGGAACAACTTCGAGCAAGCGACGAACAAGATCAGGTTCAGAAAGCAAGAGTACCACATCGGACAAGATTGAGAACTCGCCTTCAACAAGTACCCCGTGCCGGTCGTGCAAGGCCGCACTGCCCACAAAACGCCCCTGGCCGTAAGCACCATCGAAACGCGCGCCGACGGGCGGCAAGTCCGGGAGGATAAGGTCTTCGAAGGAGAGATGTCCCTCGAAACTAGGGGCGAGAAGCGGACCCGACACGTCAAAGCGGCCGGAAGCGCGGCCTGCTGAAAGCGGCAGGTTTACATAACGCTTAAGCAACTCTTTTAAGACGTACAAATCTACTGATATCAATTCTGACGTTACGTCATAAACCGCATTCTCGAATCGAGATCTCCAGCTCGAACCATCCATAAATAGCAGCGCAGAGCTGCCTACATAGAGCGTACCGAGTTCGCCGAAGTCGAACTGTCCGTCAAGGGTCACTTCCCCCTCAGCGAGTAACGTCCGAAAGACCAGATTCACATGTTTAGCTTCGTGGATACCGCCGTCTCGAAGCTGACCTGTCGCGGTAAACTCAAGCGCATCCCTTTGTCCACTAAGGTCCAGCTTTGCGTCGAGCTGTCCCACTAAATTAAGCGCATCAGCAAAGAGAATGCGGTCGAACTGTGCCACATCTAGACGGCTCACGCGTACTGCCAGCGCTTTGTCACCGTCTGCCCACCACTCGCCGCTGATATCGATCGACTGCCGATCCGAACGGAGGGCAAGGTCAACTACGGATACGCCCTTGAGCGGCCGGTAGGTCAACTCACCAGACTGTCCAAGCCAGGCGTTTCCCGCGATATCCGCACGCAAACTATCGAGATGTATGCGCCAGAAGCCGCGGTCCGAGACACTAAATCGCGCCCGGGCCTCAAGCGAGTCACCTCTTCCCAAGTAAAGCTGCGCCAAAAGCGAGTAGCGTGCGGAACGTCGGCTCATTTGCACCCGCGCGCTTTCGATACGCCGGTTCATGAACACCAGGCCTCGCGCAGTCATCTCGAGCTGGGACGTTCCGGGGGGGCCTTTCGCAAGCGGGATAAGCGGCCCACTTACCTTCACCTCATCCGCGCTAAAGTCGCCGATTTTGAGGCGCGTGCCAACGAACGTGCCCTCGAATGTCGGCGGTCGCCCTGGCGCACCGCGCAGCACGCCGCGCCCCGACACCTGCCCGTCCGCCATGGGTAGCCCAAGCGCTCGCATGCGCGCCACATGGCCGATATCCAAGTCCTCCGTATCAACCTGAAGCGCGTAAGCGCCATTGACGCCAATGCTCCCCCTGAGGCGAACGGCACGCTTGCCGAGCGGCACGGTAAGACTGCTGATTTCGAGCCGTGCGTCTGGAACCAAGCGCGCCCGCCCCCGCACACCCGCAACCTTGATACCTGCCCAGCGCATCCGCGCTTCGCGCAATCTCACATCGACCGCTTCCAGGCGCGCGGGTTCGGCGGCTTCTGCCGCGCGAATTTGAAAGGTCGCATCAGCCCTTGCGGTGACTTTGACGTCAGGCAGTGCGGCGTCAATCTGTCCAAGATCTAGGTCTGTGGTCCTTACGACCAAGGCTTTAGGTAAGAGGCCGGAGAAGGTGCCGCGCGCGTAAACGTGCCCTCCCGCGATTCCGTGAAAGCCCGCCTCTGCGGTCAGTCTTGTCAACGGACCACGCAAACGCAGGTGCCCGCGACCCTCCCCCGTTAACGTTCGACTCGGTACTAGGCTTACTTGAGCCAGACGTTGAAGACGGAAAGGCTCCGCCGTGAGATCGAGTTCGAACTCACCGGGTTCGTCGCCCAACTGCCGGAACCCCATCGCGAAGTCAAAGTGCTCGCGTCCGATATGCGCCGTGGCCCAGACACGAGCCCCAACTTCGAGGTCGGTCGAAATAGACGCGCCGACGTTTTCGATGTGCGTGACAAAGGGAAACGGCCCCACCACATCGCCCATGAAGCGCTCGATGTGTACGGACACGTCTCGGTCGACCTCGAGACGCCAGTAGCCGCTCACGTTGCGTACTTCGAGGCCCTTCACTCCGAGCGCCTCTCCAACCACCGTGAACTCGCGAACATCGAGGCGTTCTACCCGAGCGCGAATGGGAGGTGGCCCCGGCAGCTTGCCTTCCCGCGGAGGCGGAATGAACGCACTTACCATGGATGGGAGAAGATTGTCCTCCTCATAGAGACGAATAAATCCCTTCTCTGCCGAACCGGCCGCAAAGTGCAGTTCCCCCCGAAGCAGGGGCAGCCAATCGAAGTGCAACGTCACGCGTTCCGCGGCAATCACAAGACGTCCCTGTCCATCGAGCACGAAGGCATCGCTGGCCTCAAAAGAGGTGAAGGAGAAATGCTCGATTCGGCCGATAACAAGCTCGCCTTGAATATGTGTAGAAACGTAGTGCGTTAGCAATCTGCGCCCAATATCTCGGGCCAAATCGCTTTGCATGTTGAACCCAACGCTCAACGCCACCGCAAAGAGCGCCAAGCCATGCCAAACTAGAATGCGATAGAGACTCAGCACGTCGCCACTTCAGCCTTCGCCTCACGGCAGGCGCAGATAGTCGCTAACGATAGACGCCAAAGCGACTGCCGCATCCTCAAAATCGAGCCAAAGCAACACCCACTGCAACGTACAGGACGCACGGAGCAGGCACGCGAGCAGCCTACGACTTCCCAGGCGCCGCCACTAAACACGCTAGAACGCATTGCCGATGGTCAGGTGAAAGGCGCCGGGGAACTGCACGAAGCCGAGATTTACCAGGTAGTTGGAAGCCGGAGCCTCCTCGCCAATGATGCGCGCGCGGTCGACTAAGAAACCGAGATCAGCGCGCAAGGGACCCACCGGCGTTAAGTAGCGAAATCCAAAACCGACACTCGTGTTTAGGTGGTCGAAGCGGAAGGCGCTGCCGCGGTGCACGTCGCCGAAGTCGGTGAAAAGCACGGTCCCGAAAGCCTGAGTCAACATGGCGCGGAGCTCGAGAGAGGCCTCCCACCGGCGCAAGCCACCTTCGATGCCATCCCCGAGATCACCGGGCACAAAGCCTCGGTTCCCTGAGGCGCCCCCACCGCGCAAACGGTAACGCTCCGGGCCAAGCTGCGAGCTGAGGGCGTCGAGGCCTTCATCGCTATCTTGGATGAATAACATCCCAAGCGCGAAGCGACCCGCAAGCACCAACTCGTAAGGCAGGGGAATGTAGAAACGGGTGTCCGGGGTTGTGCGAAAGTAGCGCCAGGATGCCGGCAAGCCGTACCCCGCTTGGTGGAGCCCCAATGTCGCGTAGAAACCACGCGTCGGATTAGTGGGATTGTCGCGTAAATCTAGCGAGAGTGCCTGCTCCCAAAACATTAAAAAATAATCCGCGGGCGCACGATCACGAACCTCTGTGACGAACAACCAGTTCGCGTGGATGCCCACCGAGACCGAGAGGCGACCACCAAAGAAGGTGCGCTGGGGCGCGAGGCGCGCATCGAGATCGTGTCGAAAGAAGCGCGCTTGGAATGGGTCCGGCCCAAGATCCCAGCGGATATTGGCGTAGAGCTGCGTGCGTTGCTCAAGAAAGGCCGGCTGGCGAAACTCGACCATTGCAAGATTACCCGGGGAGGGAAAGGAGCCGCCGGTTTGGGGAAACACCTGGTCAAAGATTAGACGTGGACGCTCCTCGATACGAATGCGGCGCAGTCCGCCGAGAAAGTTGCGATGCTCGGCGATAGCCAGAAGATGCACGTCCCATTGCGGCACCGTCTGGTCTTGGAAATTAGTGGTTGTGGAAAGGGCCCCGGCCATGACACCGACACCGAGCCCAAAACGAGTTAGGCGCCCCGGTGCCACGCGGATCTCCACATCGGCGACCGCCTCCTGATCCTCGATGAGATGGGGAATCACTTCTACCGACGAGAATGCACCGAGGCCATACACCTCACGCTGCGCCTCATCGAGAGCTGAGGCGCGGAAAGGAGAGCCCTCTTTGATATAGGCGGATGCGAGGATAGGCCTTACCGAAAGGTGCTGCTGACCGGTCACATAAACACGGCCGAAACGGAAGCTTGGGCCGGAACGAAGCTCGAGATAAACGCGTGCTTGCCGCTTTTCCGGATCGACCTCTACGCGACCAGAAACGGTCCCTTTCGCAAAGGATGCCTCCGCCAATGCTCGCGCGAAAAGCCGTCGCGTTGTGTCGTAAAGTTCTTCATCGAAAGGCTCACCGACACGAAGCTTAAGGGCACCGTCAAGCTTGTCCTTGAGAGCTTCGCTCAGCTCGGTGGTGCCTTGTACCTGGATGCGCTCAACGACTATGGGTGCGCCCTCGCTGACTGTAATGCGCAAGTCCGCCGGACAACCGCGGCCCTCCTTCGTTGCACATGGCGGTTCAGCCGCGGGGAAACGGTCGCCGGTCTCTGCGCGCTCCGGCGAAATGGCCACCGCGTCGACTTGTGCGTCGTAGTAGCCCCGTGCCCGAAACCAGCGCTTGATGCGGTCGATATCTCGCTGAAATACCGATTCATCATAAATGGGCCAACTGGACCAAGCCCAGGTGAAGAGCTTCAGTTGCAACCTTTTGCCGTTAAACGGCGGCTTGCTGCAGGGTGGGTCGTAGCCGCGGCCCAGGTTAAGGCGAAAGGCGCTACGCTCTCGCGTAGCGAGGCAAGCCTTGAGCGATTCAGGGTCAAGGCTTTCCAATCCCTCAACGCTCAGCGAGCGAACCCCATAGCGAGCCGGTGGAATCCGCGCGCAGCCTACGCTCGCGAGTAACACGACCACGGCAAGGGGACGCTTCCATGAGCGCGTGCGAAGACCTGACTCTGGTCGCGAATGCGTGTGCGTGCCTACTCCCACCTGGAACGCTGCAACCTACCCTTTTCACGTGGCAGAGGCGACTCGGAAAAACGTGCCAAGCGCGACCATCCAGGGCGCATATTCTCGCAGGCGTCCCCCAGACATCTTGTGCGGGCACAGTGCCACGTTTCCCCGACTTTCCCCAAAAGCGATCCGAAGCTGAGTTCGACACCCCACGCTCACTTGAAGTCCCCGAATCCAGCTAGATTGTTTTTAAGGCGAATCACGAGATCTGAGGAAGCGCCGCATCGTGCTGTCGGTGCCCGTGAGAAGCTCCGCGGCAAGCAAAGCCTGACGCGTGCCCGCTACATCGTGCACACGCATCGCGGTCGCACCGCACGCGACAGCTAAGCACGCTGCAACGTAGCTGGCGGGATCACGCTCGTGTGCGGGGATTATCGCGCCGGAGGGCGTCGTCATCCCCAAAAACGCCTTGCGCGAGGCGCCGACCACAACGGGCAGACCGAACACCCTGAGACGTTCCAATCCCCTGAGTAGCGTCCGCGACGTCTCAACGTCCTTGGAAAATCCAAGACCGGGGTCCAGCCAGACACGTTCCCGGCGAATTCCTGCGGCGAGTACCCGAGCGAGCGCGGAATCAAGCTCCGCCAGGACGGATTCTATGATGTCGTCGTAAATCGCATCCTTGCCAACCGTCGCACCGTCACCGCGCCGATGCATCAAGACATACCCGGCGTCATGCGCTGCAACCGTCTGCAGCAGGCGTGCATCGCTCGCGCAGGAAACGTCGTTGACTATCGATGCACCCGCGCCGAGCGCAGCCTCGGCGACGGACGCTTGGATCGTATCGATAGACACTCGACAACCGGCAGCACAGAGCGCCTGCACAACGGGTAGCACGCGTAGCGTTTCTATCTCAGGCGCGAGCATCACCGCGCCCTTGCCGTAGATGTCACCTCGCGGCCTGGAGGATGCGCCGCCGACATCCACAACGTCAGCCCCGCAACGCGCCAGATGGAGCCCCCAACCGGTGGCCTGTTCCGGTCGCTCACTTTGTCCCCCATCGCTGAACGAGTCAGGCGTTACGTTAACAATTCCCCAAAGCTCCGCAATGGACGCAGACACCGTGGTCGCTTTATCGTCAGACGCCACCTAGGAGCTGGCCGGGACCGTGCTTGGGCGCGGCTGGAAGATGGGCGCCGACTTTTCGTCTTTAGTGGCCTTCTTCTTGTCGGCATACGTAGGAATGCAGATGGTCTGGCGGGGTGGCAACTCGCGTTCGTGCATCACCGCCTCAATCTCGTGACGGTCCAGCGTCTCGCGTTCGAGAAGCGCTTCTGCTAGCGCGTCAAGCTTGTCGCGATTCTCCCGCAACGCCTGTCGGGCGCGCTCGTACTGCGCTTGTACGATACGCCGGACCTCACCATCGATCTCGTTCGCGGTGCTTTGGGAATATTCAGCCTGACGACCCCCGGCAAAGAAGCCCTGTTCCTCGCGCTCGGTGTACGCAAGCGGGCCCAGTTTCTCGCTCATGCCCCACTCAGTGACCATTGAGCGTGCAAGCTGGGTGGCTTTTTTGAAGTCGTCGGATGCGCCAGTGGTCAACGAGGAAAAGGTTAGTTCTTCGGCAATGCGACCACCGAGCGCCATTGCAATGCGATCTTCAATCCACTCCTTCGAGTAACTCTGGCGCTCCTCGTCGGGCAGCGACATGGTAACGCCTAACGCGGGGCCCCGCGGAATAATCGAAACCTTGTGAATCGGGTCGTGGTGGGGCAGCAGCCAGGCCACTAGCGTGTGACCCGCTTCGTGCCACGCGGTGGTCCGCTTTTCTTTCTCGCTGATCACCATCGAGCGCCGCTCAGAGCCCATCAATACCTTATCTTTAGCCAGTTCAAAGTCCTGCATTGAGACAGCTTCTTTGTCCTGTCGTGCCGCCAATAAAGCGGCCTCATTTACTAGATTTTCGAGGTCTGCTCCCGAGAAGCCCGGCGTGCCGCGGGCGACGATTTCAAGGTCAACGTCATCGGACATGGGAACACGCCGGGCGTGCACAGCAAGCACACCTACGCGCCCATTGAGATCCGGACGTGGCACGACGATGCGTCGGTCGAAACGGCCGGGGCGAAGAATCGCGGGGTCAAGCACGTCAGGTCGGTTCGTCGCGGCAATAATGATCACGCCTTCGTTGGATTCGAAGCCGTCCATTTCGACGAGAAGCTGGTTGAGCGTCTGCTCGCGTTCGTCGTGACCGCCGCCCATGCCCGCGCCACGATTACGACCCACTGCGTCGATTTCATCGATAAAGATAATGCATGGAGCATTCTTCTTTCCTTGCTCGAAGAGATCGCGCACGCGGGACGCGCCCACGCCGACAAACATCTCCACGAAGTCAGAACCGGAAATGCTGAAGAAAGGTACGCCGGCTTCGCCTGCAATAGCTCGAGCCAGCAAGGTCTTACCCGTACCCGGCGAACCCATAAGCAGCACGCCTTTGGGGATTCGGCCACCTAAGCGCTGAAAGCGCTTAGGTTCCTTCAGGAACGCAATAATCTCCTCGCAGTCATCCTTTGCTTCATCAATGCCGGCAACATCAGCGAAGGTCACTCGGTTTTGAGATTCACTCAACAACCGAGCCCGAGACTTCCCGAAGGACATGGCCCGGCCACCCGAGGCCTGCATCTGGCGTACAAAGAATACCAGCACGCCAACAAGCAGTAGAATAGGCAACCAAGTAATGAGAACCGATGTCCAGAAGCCACCCTCTTCCGGGAGGTATTTGACCTCAACCTGCCGCTCAATGAGTTCCGCATTGGTGCGCTCGCCAACAATGCCGACGGTGAGCTTTTTCTTACGCTCCGCCTCGCTTTCGGACTTGAGCCAGTAGGTATACTCACCACTGTGCTCCATCGAGCGCACCTCAACGCGCGCGACCTGGCCCGACTCCACATCCGCAATAAACTCACTAAACGGAACCACCTGCGCCTGTTTGCCGTCGGCGACCAGTTGGTATACCGCCGCAAACATCACTATCAGGAGTACCCAAAGCAGCAGTGTCTTGTGACCTTGTTTCACGCTCGCCTCATGTCTTCCCCATCCAATCGGGGCATCGCTAGGCCGCAAACGAGAGTCGCCAAGGCGACGCGCCTGCCTCGGCCGTACCTCCCGCCAAGCGGGCTCTACCTAAGTAGGGTAGCGGCAAGGAGTCAACGCGCCAAGTCGCACGTTCCTTCCGACGCGCTGCTAGCCAAACGCAACCCAGGCACTCCGCCCAACACATCCTCTCGATCGCATTAACATTCGCGTCGGAACAAGGCCCATCGATCGAACCCTTCCCTTGATGAACTTGCGTTGGCCTCTCATCGTGCATCCTGTGCTTTCGGCAAACCCGCGCTTGGCTATGGCCGTTCAACGCCGGTCTGCGCCGATCAAGCCTCGACCGCTGCCGCACCGCATTCACGTCTCAAGCGAGACGCGCATGCTCCGGGGAGCGCGCATCAGCAGCCACTCACCACCCTGGAGGCGCACCAAGAAGCCGGATGCCAGCCGGACCTCGCCGCGGCCGCACTCGAGCACCCGTGCCATCTCGTCGACCTGAGTCATGGCGAGCGGATGCTCCACCACTGATTCAACCCAGCCCACTACCGCCAAAAGCGGCAGCGGCCTACTATCCCAGGACACCCGCGCCAACACGCTAGCGCGCCCCTCGCCCTTCTCCTCCAGCCGCGGCGCTCGGCCATCGGAAAGGCTGAGACGCCTACCCGATTCCGCAACCAACGCTTTAATGGCTGCACCCTCCTCTTGTAGGCGTGGCGCTACTTCCAGAAAACGCGTTCGGGTCGCGCTATCCAGCTGCGATAGCCACTTCCGTAGTCGTACGCGCTGGAAGCTATCGTCCTCATTCGAGGGATCATCGACGTAGCCCTCTCCCAAACTAGCCAAATAATCGCGCACTTCTGCGCGTGTCGCCTTCAGTAGTGGCCGCACGCGTGCAGGCCCGGACGCCTGTCCTGCCACGGGACGCATCGCATCGAGCGCACGTGCGCCTCGACCCGCTAGAAAGCGGTCTAGGAGAGTCTCGGCCAGGTCATCACGCGTATGTCCCAGCAAAACGCCCGAAGCCTCGCTTGCACATGCGACGCTTTCAAGCGCAACAAACCGGGCGCTACGCGCGCGAGACTGCAACCCCGGACCTCGATTCACCACGACGCGACACACGCGTCCGGCGAAACCCGCGCGCGCCGCCGTGCCTACGACCCTAGCGGATTCACGCACCGCAGCTAGCCTCAGCCCGTGGTCAACGACCACCACAGCGCGCACGCGCTGGCGCAGCCGCCAGTCCCGTGCGCATAACCACAGGAGTGCCAAGGAATCGCCGCCTCCTGAACAGGCCAAGACCACACTCCGAATCCCAGCTCGGTCCAAGAGACGCAACGCATACGCCGCCCACTCGCGCTCAGCACGCATGACCCACCAGCCACGCGATGGGGTTCGACTGCGCGACGCAACATGACCCGCCGTCGAATATCCAGGTAAACCTCTGGTGCATTTGGAGCCTCGACCGCGACACCTATCGTCGTCGAACCCGAAGGTACATCCACCCGAACTCGACGCATTGCAGATGCACGCGTCGGACGCGTCTTCACTTGTCACGCCTCAAGGAAGCACCCCCTGCCCACCCCCGGATACCAGGTTGGCTGCGCGCTGAATTGAATGCGCTGGCTACCCGTACTGACATGGAGTGGGCGCACAAGCGCCTCGGCACGCCCCACACATGCTGCCCAGACGGCTCTGGAACCCGCTAGAAGCGCCCGGACACAACCGATACGTGCAACTCAGGCGGCAAAGCGTTGCCTACCCCCTCGCCCTTGACCTCGGTCGGCAGCTCATGCACCACCGCCACCGCCGGGACCGCAAGCTTGAACGCACCTTCCTCCATGTCCAGAACCCCGGTGGGCCTCGGAGCCATCGTCGGGTCCGAATCCGGCTTGTATGCGCTCAAGTAGACGGCGAGCAATGTCGCAGGTACCGCTAGGGCAATACCTGCGGCAAGCACACCGACAGACCAGTTGCTTCTGCCCGGGTCGTCCAGCAAAAAGTAACCGGCCACCGCACCGCCCGCGCCGCCAACAGCCGGGAAGGTAATCAGCGACCAGGTCTTTGACAGGCCGAATGCCGTCGGCAGCACCAGGCCAAGTTCCGCGCCAATGAGGCCAAGGCCAATGGTACCTTTAGGCGTGGCGTCGAGCGCAGCCCCCTGTGCCTCCGCCACCTGAGCGGGAAGAAGCAGGCTTGCGCCCGCCGCTGCGCACAGCGCCGTCACATAGAGTGTTGACGCTGATAACGACAGCGCAAAACAAGAAACAAGCCTGACCTGACGCACTCGACTTTGCATAGCTACCCGCTGGACTAACCGCATGTTTCGCCAAGAGCAACCTCTATGGCTCCTGCATGCCTACTTTGAACGAGCTCAAGCGGCTG
>SLQV01000096.1 GCA_007131285.1 Myxococcales bacterium | reverse complement strand
CGCTTGTGCGCGCCCAGACTGGTCAGGATGCACGCTTCGAGGCTACCGAAGACTTCCTCAGGGTAGTCATGCCCAGGGCGCATGCGCGCCCATGAGCGAAGCGCACTCTCGACGCGTCCCGGCAGATGTCGCTCGGTCCTAAGGAGCGCATCTAGAATGAAGGCCTTCTATGCAAGCCTCAGAGCCCTCCCCGCGGGCGTTACGTAGCTGGTGGTAGCGGGGCCTGGCTGGGTGGGGTGGGCTAGCTTTGCGGCCCGGAGGGTCAGTTGGGGTGTACGGTGGCTTCGGCGGCAAGCGCGGGCACGAAGCTAGGTGTGCCATGGCCGAGTTCGCCATAAAGGTTGCGGCCCCAGCAGAGGACGCGCTTGTCGCGCATCAGCGCGCAAGTGTGCTCAACGCCTGGCACGACCCGGTCGATAGCGGTGAGCCGCTGCCCGGTAGCAGGGTCGCGCACGGCGACAGGCAAGGCAGAGCGTATACGCGTAATCCCCAGGTCGTTTGCCCCAAGCGTGGATCCCAGAGTTTGGTACTGGTTGTTGCCCCAGCACCATGCTTCGTCGTCTTCCGTGGTTGCGCAGACATGACTATCGGCTGCCGACAGGTGCCGGACGCCTAGCAGTATGTCTTTACCTTCGGAGTTCATAACAAAGCCGGGAACTGGGTTGCTCGCGTTGAAATCACCGCGTCCGACTTGCCCCCTGCCTCCCGAGCCCCAGCAGGCCACCATACCTGCGCTGGTAAGCGCGCACTGGAAAGAGCTAGCGTTCGTCATTGCCAGCACCGGCAGCGCCCAGTCTTGATTGTCGCTCAAGGGGCTCAGTACAGGCCCTGCTCGGTCGACGCTCTGTTCTGTGCCTGTTGTGCCGTTGCCGAGCTTACCTCTAAAAGCATCTCCGGTGCAGGCAATACCCATTCCAAGGGAGAAGCACGAAAACGTCGCTCCGAGCGCCGTTGCCTTAACGCCTTCAAGGTGTGTACTACCCGTCCCTGGCTGAAGCACGTAGCTAGGCCGCGTCACAGAGGAAGCAGCCGAGCTGGTTCCCTGGCCTCGCCCCAAGGACCCGGACCAATCTCGGCCCCAGCAAACGGCGCGCCCGTCGCTTGTCACGGCGCAGGTGTGCCAAAACCCGGCACTGAGGTAGGTGATGCCCGTGAGCCTGCCATCCCCTGCCCCTTCGGGTGCCAGGACAGGCTCGGCGAAGGCGCGGGGTGATGTGGTGCCATCGCCGAGTTGCCCGTTATAGTTGGCGCCCCAGCAGTAAACGGTGCCCTCGCTGCCAGCCAGCGCGCAGCTGTGATCTCTCCCGAGGGCGAGCTGCCGAATGTTGCGGAGCGGCATGCCAGGGCTTGTTTGCACTACCGTAGGCTGCAGGCTGACCTTAGCGCCTAAGGGTATCTCTGCGGAGGGCCCTGCGGAGGGCGCCGTGTCATCGTCCAGAGTGCCGCCGCTACCGTTACCGAGCTGGCCGTAGTAGTTAAGGCCCCAGCAGGTGGCTTCTCCGGTACCTAGGAGCGCGCAGGTGCGGCCAAAGTGGAGGGCAAGGTCGACTGGGTCGGCGCAGCGTCCTTCGATGCAGGCGCTCGCGCAGGGGCTGTTACAGGCGCCGCAGTGGTTGATGTCGGTGAAGGTGTCGGTCTCGCAGCCGGTGCTTGGGTCGCTGTCGCAGTCTTGCTGCGGTGCCCCGGGGATGCACGCCTGAGCCTCGGGCTGAGGCCCGGGCTCCACTTCTGCGGCGGGTTCCGTTGCCGGGGGCGCGCCTTCCGCCTCGGCGCTGCTCTCGCCCGCGCTTGACTCCCCCGCGCACGCCGCCAGCAGCGCGAGGAGCGCAGCGGGCGCAAGGTGCCCCAGGCGAGCGCGCGGCCCGCCCCGCAGGTGCGCAGCCAGCGGGGAGACGCCCACGAAAACCTGCGGATTACCTGCGGGGCTTGCCGGGCATTGCGCAGGGCGGAGGAGGGGCGGGCTTGCGGCAGACGCGTTGAACGCATGCTGCTCGTAGGAGGTTGACGGCGTGGGGGGAGAAGTTGCCATGGGACTCTTGTTCAGCGTGTTGCGTGCCACAGCACCAGGGTGGGCACTGGTGCGCTTGTGTGTGCCGGGGCTTCTGTGCGTGTCAGGGCCGGCGACGCTCACCACGCCTATCCTGAGCCTTGCCCTCGGCTGCCTTTCCTGCTTTCGACCAGACTAACGTTTCTGTTGCGTCGCGCTAACGCCTCCCTCCATTTTTTCGCGGTGCTCGTGATGTGGAGCGTTCCCGGAAACAAGCAGTAACAACCCCAGGGGGGTTTGGGGAGCCGCGCGCTGCTGCGCGTCGGCGCACTTAGCGCCCGTTGTGCTTCGCGAAAGCTCCGCGGGAGCGCGTCTTGTGGTCGAGCACCCGCGCTGCACGAACTATCTCGCGCTCGTCGATGGTGAGCCGGCCGGCGGCGGCACCGTCGAGGTCCTCCCTGTTCGGCACCAGCGTCCTTTCCGAGTTCCGGCGCCGAGGCGTGCAGCGCGCCTTGATCGAGCGCCGCTTGACCCATGCCCGGGCGTCCGGCTGCACCGTCGCCACCATCCAATCCCGCCCCGGCATCCCGACCGAGAGAAACGCGCTGCGCGCAGGGTTCTCGGTCGCCTACACCAAGGTCAGCCTCGCGATGAGAAGCGCTTCGCCTTGCGCCTCCTGACCGCGATACTCCCATCCATATCGACCGCCAGGTTCGGTGGGCACGGTGGCGGCATGCCGCGATGGGGCTCGCCGCCACCTAGCCGGCTCCGACGCGCGAGCCACTCCTCGGCGACGCGCGGACTTTGGCGACGCTCCGGTTGCCACGTACACCGAGAGACGATGGCCTGGTGGTTGCACCCTCACAGACTAAGGGACGTTCCTAAGGAGGAGCCGCCAACGCAACCCGCGAGCGCAACCCGCCGAGATGAGCACGGTCGCGTCATCAGGGCTGGCGCCGTTGGGGCTCGTGCCTGACGCAGGCCGTCACGTAGACCGAGACGGCACCTTTCACCGCGCCGATCCGCAAGCTACCCTTGAATGCCTATGTCAGCGTGTCGTCGGCCGTGTGTCACCCTCGCTCCCTTTCTACTCACCGGGGCGCTGCTGCTTGGGCTGGCCCTCGGACGCTGCGGCGGCGCAGACGGACGCTCTCAGCGAGATTTCGTGCGCGACCTCACCAGGAGACCGCGATAGCGTGGCCTACGATGCAAAAAGCGCGTTGGAACTGCTCCGGGTCGGCTCCGGTCGCGCTGATGCCACTTTCCGCGACGGCCAAGAAGAAGCTATTCGTCACATCGTCGAAGGCAAAGGCCGCTTGCTCGTCGTGCAGAAGACTGGGTGGGGTAAGAGCTTTGTCTACTTCATTGCGACCAAGTTGCTGCGGGAAGCTGGGGGCGGCCCAACGTTATTGATCTCGCCGCTGTTGGCGCTGATGCGAAATCAGATCGCAGCGGCAGAGCGGATGGGGGTCCGCGCAGCCACCATCAACTCCGATAACCAGGATGAATGGAAATCGGTTGAAGCCAAGCTCCGTCGAAACGAAGTGGACATTCTGCTGATAGCGCCAGAAAAACTGGGTAACGACTGGTTTAGCACCGAGGTTCTGGCTGGTATCGCAGGGCAGATTTCGCTGATGGTTATCGATGAGGCCCATTGCATTTCCGATTGGGGTCACGACTTCCGTCCTCACTACCGACTGCTGGAACGTATCGCCAGAACGCTACCAGCCAATCTGCGCCTGCTGGCCACAACGGCAACAGCAAACGATCGGGTTATGGAGGACCTTGTGGCTGTGCTCGGCCCCAATATGAAGGTGCTGCGTGGTGACCTGAATCGAGACTCTCTGACGCTGCAAACGATGCGTTTGCCCAGTCAAGCTGTCCGTATGGCATGGATCGCGCAGCAACTCAGTTCACTTCCAGGGCACGGCATCATTTACACACTCACTATCCGAGATGCCAATCAACTGGCGGATTGGCTCAAGGCCCGGGGCTTTGCTGTAGAGGCCTACACAGGTAAGACAGGTGACCGGCGTGAGGAGCTAGAGCAGGCTCTGCAGGAGAACAAGGTTAAGGCACTTGTAGCGACCACCGCATTGGGCATGGGCTACGACAAGCCGGACCTGGCATTCGTTATCCATTTTCAGATGCCCGGCTCAGTTGTCGCCTATTACCAGCAAGTAGGGCGCGCAGGACGAGCGCTGGAATCTGCATATGGCGTGCTCTTGAGCGGAGATGAAGAAGAAGGAATAACCGATTGGTTTATCCGTAGCGCGTTCCCAACTCGCCAAGAGGTAGACGACGTCCTGGGGGCTCTTAATGAAGCGCCGGAAGGACTTTCAAGACCTGATCTCATGACCTGCGTGAACAGGAGCAAAGGCCGCATCGAGAAGACTATCACGGCACTCTCTCTCGAATCTCCAGCGCCGATCGCCAAGCAAGGTACGAAGTGGCAGCTAACTGCAGCCGAGCTAGGAGACGGATTCTGGGCGCGAGCAGACCGGCTCACTAAATTAAGACGTGCCGAACTCCAGCAAATGCAGGAATACGTCTCTCGGCCTTTCGGGCAGCACATGGGCTTTCTGATTGATGCGCTTGATGGCGATTCAAGCACTGTCAGTCCACCGTCTTTGCCGCCGCTGTCAGAAGACGTAGATCAGTTGCTGGTTCGGGAAGCTGAGGAATTTCTTTGTCGCACAAGTCTGCCTATCGAGCCTCGCAAAAAATGGCCCGTGGGGGGAATGCCGCAGTACGGAATTCACACCGCATCCACCATTCCCTATCAAGCGCAGCCAGGCAAGGCGCTATGCGTCTGGGGCGATGCCGGTTGGGGTGGCTTGGTTCGACAGGGCAAATACCACGACGGCCACTTTTCCGATGACCTCGTTGCTGCGTGCGTGAAGATGATCCAGGAGTGGAATCCGCAGCCGAGACCGACATGGGCGACCTGCGTTCCTTCGCTTTGGCATCCCGAATTGGTACCGAATTTCGCGCAGCGCTTGGCTGCTGCGCTGGGTCTGGCGTTTCATATGGTCATCGCAAAAACAGACGCAAGGCCCGAACAGAAAACGATGGCAAACAGTACACAACAGGCGCGCAACATTGATGGTTCGCTCGCACTAAACGGCCAGCCTATTCCTCCTGGCCCAGTCCTCCTGGTGGATGACATGGTCGACTCGCGCTGGACGCTGACGGTGTCTGCATGGCTGCTGCGCAAAAGCGGTAGTGGCGCGGTTTGGCCTATGGCCCTTTCACAGACGGGTCACGACGAATGAAGCCACTCCTCTCACCCAACACCCAGGCGATCCTGCTGCTGACTGCGCCGCTCATTGCCGGACGAGGCACTGCGTCATCAGATCGGCTCTCGCCCGCTGAGTACAAGCGGCTCGCGCGTCATTTACGCGAGATCCAGCGACAGCCTGCAGACCTTGTCTCGCCGGACGCGGCTGAGATTCTGCGTGCATGCCAACCGGTGATTGACGAGAGGCGCCTGGCAAAACTGTTGGGGCGCGGCTTCCTGCTCAGCCAAGTGATCGAGCGCTGGCAGGCACGCGCCATGTGGGTGGTCAGCCGCGCCGATGCCGAGTACCCGCGTCGCCTGAAAACGCGCCTTCGTGAAGATGCGCCGGCAGTCCTCTACGGCTGTGGCGACATCGCGTTGCTCGAAACCGGTGGGCTTGCCGTCGTCGGATCGCGCCATGTGGACGACGCCCTCATCGACTACACCAAGGCAGTTGGCCGGCTCGCTGCTCAAGCAGGTAGAACCCTTGTTTCCGGCGGCGCCAAAGGCATCGATCAGGCCGCCATGCGTGGTGCACTTGAGGGGGGTGGAAAAGTGTGTGGGGTGCTGGCGGACAGTCTGGAAAGGAGCACCATGAACCGCGAGCATCGCAACGTGCTGCGCGATGGCCAACTGGTGCTGATGTCGCCTTATGACCCCAGTGCCGGCTTCAACGTCGGCAACGCCATGCAGCGGAACAAGCTGATTTATGCGTTGGCAGACAGCTCACTGGTGGTGAGTTCCGACCTAAACAAGGGCGGTACTTGGGCCGGTGCGGTAGAGCAGCTCGACAAACTCAAGTTCGTTCCGGTGTTCATTCGATCTACGGATGAGTCTTCCGCCGGATTGGATGGCTTGCGAAGGAAAGGTGCACTTCCCTGGCCGAACCCGCAAGACATGGATTCCTTCGAGGACGTTTTCAAGGTAGCGCTGCCGACGCCGGCGGCCTCCCCACAGATTGGTTTTGCGCTACCTTCGACCACAGAGCCACCATCGGCGGAAGCCAAGCGAACGGCCCCCGTGCCACGTGACGCCGCGCCGGCAACCGAGGCAGAGGGTGAGCCTTCATCAAAGGTTGGCATTATCTCCGTTGGGCAGCCAAGCACTACGGCATTGAAAGAACCGCCGGTCACTCCAGAGGCCGTAGCCCCAGTGAACGCGACCGAGGAATCTCCGCAGTCGGACTCGAAACCTGCCGAAGTGCTCTTCGCTGCCCTGCGCACAGCGATTCAGCAGCTCTTGAGTACGCCGATGAAAGACGCGGAGGTGGCTACGGCCCTGGACGTGTCAAACGCGAAGGCCAAGGCGTGGTTGCAGCGCCTGGTCGACGAGGGGGTGCTGGAAAAGCAAAAGAAGCCTGCAGGCTATATCGTCGAGCAAAAGCGTCTGTTCGACTAACTGACAAAACGACCCCTTATTCATACGAGACGCAGAAAGACGCGGGGAAATGGGCCTTCCGTGCGCGGACCCTGCCCGCACCGCCATACTTACTCCAGAACCATTTCCCCGCGTCTTTCGTCCCGCCAGCGCTTTGAGGGGATGATTCAGGGAATGAACTTAGCGGAAGGTCGCCTCGGGCTAAGCCACTTACAGTCCGCACCAGTTGCCCTCGGCGTCGCTTAGCGCGCTCTTGGAGGTATTGGGCTCGACGTTCATCGAAGCCGGCCAACGTCTGAAAGTCCTTATCTTGCCGAATTTGGTGCGCAGTGCTGTACTCATCTCGACGCTTGAACGTAGGTGGCCTGCGCGGGCGATAGTAGACTAGGCCGTCTCGACTTGCTTGCGGTGGGCAGCCTGGGCGCGACGCAGCTTGTCGGTTTCTTGTGGCGGTCTGGCAAGCATGCGGCGCAGGTCGGCCTGCTCTTTGGTAGACAAGAAGCAACCGTTCTGCTCTGCGCGTCTCGCGTGACGCTGCGAACGGGCTGTCTGCGCTTCTTGAATCTCTGCTGTCTTCATACCTCTAACGCTAACGCTCATTGCGCACGCCGTCCTGCGTATTTGGATGCGATTGTTCTGCGTGTTCAGATAGCGGTCTAACCTAAACACCCTATTTCACGCGCAGCATCGATCCGAAAGCGGTCCGGTGCGGCGCTCTCTGGGGCGCTTGGGGCGCTCCCAGGGCGCATTGGCGGGGTGAACGCGAGTTGGATGTTTCAAATGCAATGCGGCTTGACGAAAGCTAATGCGGCACGGGTCCTAGTATCGGAATAACCGATACTGCTGAAGACCATGCTGCCCCGCCCGACCATCGAAGCCTTTGACCGTCACCTGCTCGGGCTTGGCCTGCACTTCGAGGGCGTGGTCATCGGTGGCTCGGCGCTCGCACTCATGGGCGTCATCCAGCGGCCGACGCGCGACTTCGACATCCTGGTGCCTGCGGGGGAGCTTGCCGAATGCGTGCCGTGGCTCGAGCTGCAGGACGGAAACGAGCTGTGGCCTGCGCACGTGCGGGCGACGGTCGCCGACATTGCGCGAAGGCTCGGTCATGGCGTTTAGCCGCGCGACCACCCCTGAGCCGATGCCCGCTCAAGCCGAGCTGACAGCGCGCATGGTGGGCGTCGGGATGAACTTCGCCGCGAAGGCAGAGGCCGACGCGGAGATTGAGAGCACGCTGCTGCACGCCTCCGTCCTCGGCATGGAGGACGGTGACCTCCGCGTGCTCGCCGTGCTGACCACTTGGCTCGGCGTGCATCACAAGCACGTAAATGCCGACCTTCTTGTGCGTCTCGTCGGCGTCCAACCATCAGCGCGCGTGCGGGCTTACTGGTCGGCCATAGCGATGTGGCTCAAGAAGGACCGTCGTCTCGCACGGCTCGCAGGGGCCCACAAAGGCGCGCCCATCGAGCTGCTGCCGACAGGAAACGAATTGCAGGTCAAACGACGCGGCGAGGACCCGCGCTTCAGCGCTTCGAAGCTGCGCGTGCCGAAGGGCGCCCTCCCGGATCGCCAGGAAGACGTGCTCCCACCCGAGGTCATGGTGCGACGTCACGCGGGCTACCGAAACCGTGTACTGATGGGCCCGACGTTTCGTGCCGACGTGTGGACCGCGCTCGAGCACGCACCCGACCTGCCCATCGCCGACATTGCGCGGAAGGCCTCCTGCTCATTCGCAACCGCGTGGCAGGCGGCTCAGGACTACCGTTTACTGCGTGCAGCTGACTCGAGCGCGCCGCACGAATCACCCGCTGACTGAACACCGCGTTAGGAGCGCTCAGCCAGCGGTGTTGAGGCGCAGGGGGAAAAGTCGCTTCGTCGCTACGTGAATGGGACGCTCCGGACTCGGTTGCGTGATCAAAAGCTCCCTGGGAGAGTAACGTGATGGGAACATCGTGGGGCATGGCTTGGCGCTGCGCTGATGCGCTTGTGTTCCGCGGCGAGGAGCTGCGCGTAGGCTTCGCTTGGGTCCGACCATTGACACAGGTAAAGCGGTTGCTCGCGTAAGGCTCGCGCGAACATGCCCGTGCCGCACACGCCCCGTAGAAGCTCTGCCTTGAGCGGCGCAGACGTCACAGGCCACAGCCTCGAAGGCGTTGTCGCCGTCGAAAGCAAAACGAGGGTTATATCCGCTAGCAATAGCGGCTCTGACCACACTTGGCTCCGCGGTACGGGACGAAGCGGTACGTGGGCATGAAACACGCCTTCGGACGCCTGCAGGCGGAGGGTGTAGCTGTGGTGATCAAGGGCCCTGAGCCTCTCGGGCAACGCTTCTCCCTCCCGTGTGGGGTTGAAGCGCGGGGTTCGCGGCACTCCGAAAAGCCGCTGGCCGTCTGTCAGGCATCGGTCGTCACTGACAAAGCACGCGCCAGCGTCGAGCCCAGCACACACCAGTGAGGACTTGCCCGCATTCGACGCCCCCAGAAATAGCAGAGGGCCTGTTTCGGCTACCACCGCGCCCGCGTGGACGGATGTGAGGACAGAGGCGTTATCACAGGCGGCGTAGACTAAGCCTTCGAGCGAGGCGAGAAGGTCGCTGCCTTGGACGTCCAGACGCGCTGTTCCACGGGCGCTGCCCAAGCCGAAAGAACGCAGCAACCGATAGCGGCCCTTAGCGAGTGAGCGGACCTGCACCTTGCAGGTGGCGGCGATAGGCAAATGTGGCGCGTTTTCCGCGACGCAAAGGCCCCAGATCGCCTCCATTTGCGCGTGAAGGTCAGGGCCGCCTCCGCTTACTTCGACGGCGATGTCTCCCAAGACGAAGCGTGCCCTTAACGCGTTTCGCATAGGCCACGTGCACGTAGCGACTCACCAAAACTAAGCACGTCGCGCTCAGCCGTGCCTACATCCACCGTCAGGTCTTGCGCCACGCATGCGGCAATCTCCTGGAGGGAGCGTTCACCATCCATGAGGTCCCAGACCGCAGCACCGACGGCGTTCAGAACGCACACCTCTTGCGTTGGGCCGTTGAGAAGCAACAGCTCGCCGTCTACCTCTAAGGTATGCGCCTCTAGGTGGCATCGCGACACAACCGCCGCAAGCGTCAGCGCTGACTCGCGCGCTTCGGCTGCCTCGGGCGACAATGACGCGCTTGGGCCGCCCGCGCCCGGGGCGGCAAAGCGTGCTTCAGCGCGGTCGGTGTTTGGCCCGTCTGCAGGGATTGAGCCCCCCTCAGATGTAGGCTCATCGGAAGGAGTAAGCAGCGCCGGAGCACTCACGCCGGGCGCCGCTGCGTTCATCTTCGCCTTCACTTGGAGGCCCCCTCTACGCTTGGGTCCGGTTCCAGATACTGCGTTCGCAGGCGACAGGGCCAGCAGCTAAGCTGAGCGCGCACCGAATCAAACGCAGCGGGCTGTTGACGGAATCGCACGCTTGGCTCGCGTAAAATCGAATGCAGCGACCGGTCTCGCAAGTTGCCCAGGGGCAGCGACCTCGAAAAGATGCACGGGTACACCGTGCCATCCGGCCCCACGGCAGCGGTGCCCCCGAACGCCATCGGAGCGGCACCCGCCGTAGCGTTGGGTTGAGCCGCCTCAGGCACCCTTCGCTCCGGTTCGGCCTCGCCCTTGGGGCGACTAAGACGGGAAAGCTCCACAAACGTGCCACGACCCACGCTATGCGTGTTGTACCGCTGGATCGCGCTTTCCGGTACCCCGAGGCCGACGAGCTGACCGATAGCTTCTGCCCCCCCATCCTCAGAGGGGCCGTTCAGGACGAGTGACACGCGGTACGCCACGCCCCTGGCCTCTAAGCGGCCTAGCGCCGCGAGGGTCCGCGCAAACGAGCCCTGAACCTGAGTTACCGCATCGTGGGCCTCTGGCGTGCCTGCGTAGATCGAGAACGCGAAGCGCACACGCGCCTCGATGAGTGCGTCTAGCAGGGCGCCTTTGAGCGCAAGCCCATTGGTGTAGACCTCGACACGCTTGAGCCCGGCCGCCGCCGCGTAACGCGCGGCTTCTACCACGTGAGGGCTCAAGAGCGGGTCGCCGCCGGTGAGCTGAACAGCACTAAACCCAAGCCGCACGGCATCATCGAGTACGCCTTGGATGTCCTTCCACTCAAGGCTCTCGTCGCGTTCCGGAGAAGACTCAGCGTAACAGTGAACGCAGCGCTCGTTACAGGTCGCTGTCAGCTCGAGAAAGAGCAGTCCGTAGCCCTCACCCTCTAGCCACTCGGCCGGCGATACGGCGCTTGAACCCCGCGCCTGATCCGCAAAAAACCCAGCAACGCTCGCGGGCAACAGGCGTGTTTGGGCCGCCGACGGCGTCCGCAAGACCCCGCGTAGCGTGAAGTCCGCAGCGTCGTAAGCACGCTGCACGCGCAGCGCGTTGTCCTCCTGCGAGACCAACCAGTAGGGATACACGAAAGTGGGCGGTGATGCGTGCATCAAGGTTCCGTTGCCAAGTTACGGGTTAGCGTCGTGGCCGGCAGCTAGACGGGCCGCAGCCCGTGTCGTTGGCAGGAGGACAGCTAGACGGACCGCAGCCCGTGTCGTCTGCGGGCGCGCAGTTGGTAGCTGGAGGGCAGGTCATGTCCGGTGCGCACCTAATAGCAGGCGGGCAGTTATCCGGACCGCAAGAGGCCGGCTGAGCGAGCGCCGGAGAGACAGTTAACGTTCCGACGATGGCAGGCGCCACGTAAACACCAAGCTTCAGTAGACGACGGCGAGCACGCGCCCTATCGTCCAAAAAAGCTTCGGACATGTCTCCCGTATCCTCAAGCATGGCTAAGTGACCCCCGCGCTTTGGCGCCTATCTTAGAGCCAACCACGACAACAGACCAGAGGACATTTCAGGCCGGCGTTGGGTCGCGCGGGAGGCCTTAGGCATTGGAGGGTTTTCTTGCCAAAACGGCTGCAATGACTCGGCTGGAGAGAGCGCTCCGCGGGCAGGCTTAAGCAGGGCAACCGAAAACGCTCTGAGGCCGACGTGAGCGTTATCGCCCCGCCGAGACGCTTCATTCCGGAGACGTCGGCTGTGCGGCCATATCGCTGAGTTCAGAGGCCCTTCCCCTTCACACCCCGGTCCGAGCGGGTGCTGGATTTCGCGAAGCTTCTGGGGAGGGTCAGAAGATGCGGCACCTAGTCCGAAAAGCGCGAAGGGGGGGGGGCGTGCTGGGCCGACCGAGCTGCAGCCCGTTCGCCGCAGATCGGTCGTCTGAGTCTACGTACTGAAAGCTCTCATCGAGCGCCCACCTCGTGCTGGGCAGTGCTTAAGTGCCCATACACGGGTAGCTAAAAATGTTGTTCAAGCTATGTAGGGGTCCGCATGGTATTCACGTAGGTGAATATATTTTCCGGGGGGCATTCGGATAGTGGTGCTGGGGCGGGGCGGGCTGCGGCTGCGTTCGGGGGGGCGCCGCTGAATGTTGAGCTTTTCAGTGGCTTGCATCTTGAGGCGCATGCGCGTGGGCTTGCCTCGCAGCACACCACCGGGCGGATGACCGGTGACCGGCTGTTGCCGAGGCTCACCAGCAATGAGGCTTCGTTGGCTGCTGCCCACACGCTCTTTTGTGAGGCGCTGCAGCAGGACAAACGCCTCACGCCTGCAGGCGAGTGGTTCGTTGACAACTACCACCTCATCCAGGAGCAGATCCGCACCGTGCGGCGCCATTTGCCCCGCGGCTACGAACGGGAGCTGCCGCAACTGGTCCACGGAAGTGGTGCGGGCACGCCGCGGGTTTACGACCTTGTTAACGAGCTCATCGCCCACTCCCATGGTCGCCTTGACCTCGAAACGCTGCGGGCCTTTG
>SLQV01000008.1 GCA_007131285.1 Myxococcales bacterium | reverse complement strand
CTTTCTTTTACCAACCGAACCGCTCGCTCACGTACCTCCGATGAAAACCTGCTCCCTTTCATTCTCATGTCTCCTAGACTCCCTCTTTTCGGAGCCTCCAGGAAACCCGGGGGGATTCAGCTCACCCTGGGGATGGCTCAGGGGGCCGCTGCCTTGATGTGTGCGAGAGAGTGTAGCGATAGATGCGCGTAGGCTTGAAGGGTATCAAGCCTACGCTGCGGTGAGTGCTGCGCTGCATGCCTAGGCGGTTGCTGCCCCTGGCCTCTCAGGACAACGCACGCTTCTCCTACCGGAGCCTCTGGCAAACCCGCGGGATTTACTCGCCGGAGGGTGTGGTTTTGGGTGCTGACGCTTCGGGGTAGCCGTCACGGCGGTTCTGGACTCTTGGGCGCGAGCGACTGTTGCGACCATTGCGCTGACTGGCGCCTTTAGGCACAATTTTGATGCGGCGGTGGAGTCCCTCGCCTTCGGAAGACGTTTCGACATTCGTGAACTTGGCGAGTGAGAGATGTACCACGCGGCGATCACGAGCGTTCATCGGTTCCAAAGTGATAACCTTCCCGATTTCAACCGCACGCTTCGCTTCACGCTTAGCCATCTGGGTGAGGCCCCTATCGTGGCGTCCACGGTAGCCGTTGCAGTCCACCACGACGTGGCGCCGGCCTTCCGGGAAACGGTTGACTATCTTGTTGATGAGAAACTGAAGCGCATCGAGTGTTTGGCCTTTTTTTCCGATCACACGGCCCGCGTCAGGGCCGTCAACGTTGAGCACTATCTGCTCGGCATCGTCCTGTACCTCGACTTCCGTGTCGAGTGCCATGCGTTCGAGAATCTCGAATAAAATATCTGCAGCTTCATTGGCCTTGTCGTCGTCAATGGCCGGCGTCCCTTCGCCTGCGGCCGTGGCAGCGTCTCCGAAGTCATCGTCCCCACTTAGGTCATCATCCTCCCGCACTGCGCTTTCGTCATCAAACCCGCTGCCATTCGCTTCATCGGTCGTACCAGTGTGCGAGGTCTCTGAACCATCCAATTTGTCAGCGCGTGGCGAAGTAGGGATCGCTTCGAGCGCACCATTACGGTTCTTGCTGGCAGACGGCGCCTTGGCCGCACTCGATCGCTTCGCACCTGATCGCGTCGGGCTGACAACTGGGCGTTCCTCCATGTCGTCAGCGTCGTAATCATCGCCGCTCTCGTCGAGAAACAGTGCGCCACCTAATGATTTCTTGTCTTGTTCGTCCACGTTGATTCCTCCTGGCGGTAAGTTGGGTGCGGGGCTTCGGGCTTTCGTTCGCGGAGCGTGCTCGTCAGGACAAGACATGTGCCGAACGAATGGTGTTGCCTACCGGAGCTTGCCTTAGTGCGATCTGGCCTTTTTCGCTGTTGTGCCAGGTGCCGAATGGTTAACGGATTGTGTATTAGGCGCGGTATGCGAGCGTGCCTGGCGGACCAAAATAAGCTTCTGTTGGCCCATGCTTAGGCCCGAGTTAGTTACCATGTAAAGGCATAGTCCCGCGGGAAGAAAAAGCATGAACGCTGTGATCATCGCGGGCATCACGTAAAGCATCATCTTCGCTTGGGCTGGGTCCATGGCGGTTGGCGTCATCTTTTGCTGCACAAACATCAACCCGCCGAGCGCAAGCGGTAAAATGAAGAAGGGGTCTGGCGCCGACAGATCATTTAACCAGCCAAAAAACGGAGCATGGTAGAGTTCCACGTTGGTCGAGAGCGAGGTGTAGAGCGAAAACCAAATAGGAATCTGCAGCACCGAAGGTAGACAGCCCCCAAGCGGGTTAATCTTATGCTTCCGGTAGAGCTCCATGGTGGCGAGCCCCTTCTTTTCCCGGTCGCCTTCGTACTCCTTATTCAGTCGGTCGATCTCTGGCTTGAGCTCCCGCATGCGCGCCATCGACTGGAAGCTCTTCTCGGTCAGTGGATAGAGCACTAACTTGACCAAAAGCGTCAGCAGAATGATCGCGATGCCCCAGTTCCCAACGTAACCTTGGATGAACGCCAGTAAGCGCGATAACCAAGAGGAAAGCGACGCAAAAAAGCCTAGGTCCAGCAGCTCGATAAAGTCGTGTCCCGCTGCCGTGAGCTCGTTGCGCAGTTTTGGGCCCGCAAATAAGACAGCATCGCTCTCGAGACTTTGTCCCGGTTCGAGCGTTGTCCACACATCACTCACCCACGCACTCAGTAAAAATCCCTCGGGCTTTTCGATATTGCCCTGACTGTCACGTGGGTCCGCGACGAGGCCACACCGCTCCGCCACTTCCTTGGCGCCGCTCTCTTCCCCTTGGAGCGCGACAGCTTGCGCGAAATACGCGGTCTCGACGCCTGCGAACTTCGCATTGCTGTACCCGTGGGCGGTGAGTAGTTTATCGTGTTCTTTTCGACGTGTTTCGTTTTCTTCGCGACACACGCCGCGAGGGGTCGAGTGGGAGTGCGCTGCGAATAGAAAGCCGCCGCCCAGGTCCCCGCTAGGTGCGTAGTGATGTACTTCATGCTTGACACGTAGCGTCCGAGGCCTTTTGCCCGTCTGTGTCACGCGCGTTGCAGAGGCCAGGCTGTAAGCCTGCGTCGTTGCGCTGAGTCGCCGCTCGACGCTGACGTCTTCGCCCTTTCCAATCAATAGCGGGCCTGACGCAGCGGTCTCCGCGCGCCATGTGAGGGGGATTTCGCGGCCCGCGCGGTCCTCTACGCGCACCCGGAAAGCGGCGTAGGCAGGGTCAGTTGTCGAAACAAGGTTCAACGGAGTGCCGTCGGCATCGCGAAAACGCGACTGCTTGAGTTCGATAGCTCCAAGCGCACCGGCGTCGGGACGTACAACGTACCGAGTGGTTTCTGTCTCAATGGTTATGGGTTCAGCCAGGACGCTCCCGCTGCCAGATAGGTACCCCAGCAACATAAGCCCATGCCAGAGCACAACCAGCAAGGTCCGCGGTGGGCGTGATCGCGGCTTGATTCCGCGGGTTATGGCGAGGAGATTGGACATCATGAGGATTGGGGGCGGGGATAGAGTTAGCAGAAGTGGATCGCAAGCGATCCCGAGTCGGCCTAGCGACTATCGGTGTTGACGTGTCGGTTCCCTGGCGGTGTGCCGCGCAGCGTTAGGGCTAGGTGCTCCAGGCTCATGCGCGCCGCGGCGTAATCTAATGCTCCTGCCCGCGGTCCCGCGCGAAATACGAAGTCAACGTATTCGGGTAGTTCGGGGAGTGCATGGCGGAAGGCCTCCCGCACCAGGCGCTTGACTCGATTGCGCGCCGGCGCTGAGCCAACCCGCTTCGACACGACCAATCCCAGGCGGGCGCCCCGCCATGAGGCCCGCTCTGAGGCGACCTTTGTCGAGTTATTCTCGGAGCGACTAGGCTTATTCTCGGAGCGACTAGGCCCATCCCGTTCGACGGATGCCCGGCCAGTAAGACCGCATGAGGCATAGTTAGGTTCGCCCGCTCTAGCGGTCGGCGATTCCGAGAGTGCCGGGGGGGCTCCCGTCGCAGCGGAGGCCGCGCCCAGGGACTGGGCAGCGGCGGGCAGGCGACGGTCCGTTGGGCTTGTGGTGTGGGCCCGCGCCGAAGGGCAGGTTGGCCTTGAATCTGCCGCGTGAACTCCAGAGATAGTGCCTACTGCAGAGGCAATGCCCGCTGCGGCTACGCGTCCTCCTGGGCTCCTCCGCTCCGAACCTCCCGAGGTACGCAAGCTCGCAGAAGCGGGTGTGCCTTGAATTGTGCCCGACGGCGGTGCCTCATGTGCTTTAACCGCCGAGCGATTCACTACGCACCATTCGCCAAAACTACATCGAACTCGGCGCCCATGCGCCAAACATACGCGGTACTCCCAGCTCTTGAGGAGATGGGCCGCTTTGGGAAAGCCCAGGCCTGGCAACATGCTCAATGGCTACTTGCTGTAGATCGTCGAGGCCAGGCGAACGCGCCCCTTGCGGCGACGTGCCGCTAGAACTTTGCGGCCACCGGGGGTCTCCATCCGGGCCCTAAAGCCGTGAGTGCGGATGCGTCGAATGCGATGAGGCTGATATGTGCGTTTCACGGACCGTCTCCAAAACCAGAATAAATCGCCCTCAATGAGCGCAAAGTTGCTCCGGCTGGAGCGAGTCTGAGCATACCGCGAGCGAGGCACTCAGCCCTAGACACCAGCCGACCCGTGGAAGATTAACCGGGAAACCTGAGTGGCGCCAGCCCACGTCAGCATAGATGCCCAGTGCACGTTGGTAGCTGGAGGCGCATGCCTTGTCGGCTGGGCTCCGTTTGGGTGATCATCGCTTAAACGCCAGTGAGCGCTGCAGGAGCACAGCCTCGCTTTCAAGTCGGTTGTGGTCGCGGTAACTGAAGTAATGCGCCGGGGTTATCACAAGATGATCGAGGAGTCGTAGGCCAACCATCATGAATGCTTGCTCAAGCCAATGGGTCAGCTGATCGTCTTCCGGGCTAGGTGCGACGCTGCCACTGGGGTGGTTATGGGCGGCGATGACGCTGCTGAAGTCGTGTTCGAGACAACGCTTCAGCATGTGCGCGAGATCGATATCGCAGTGTGCCTGTGTGCCACGGCCGACTTCCAGGGTTCCAAGGGGTCGCATGCGCGCATCCAGCCCGAGCACCCATACACATTCCACTTCGCTAAGCGCAGCGTGCGAGCGAAAATGGGCAAACGCGGCTTCGCTGGACAGGATGGCACCCGTCTTACGTGGCCGGTGGTGCCACATGCTTTGTCCGAGTGTCCATGCCGCTCGAAGACGCAAGCGTTCGCTCGGCGAGACCTTGGCACCGCGCTGGCAGCAGCCCGCTGCGAGTTTGGCGACACATGTCGCGAGCCGATGCTCGGGCAGGGCTTCAAGTAAGGACCTCGCGCGCGATAGGCGCTCCGCCGCCGGGCCATTGAGCAGCGCAGCGAGCGCCTCCACTTCTTGGCGTCGAAGCCCGGATCGTGCGTGTGCAGAGAGCGATGAGGGTCTCATGCCGCCTCTCTCGGCCAGGTGGTTGCATCAGTCGCTAGCCAAAGCGCCTTTCCTGCAAGCGCAAGCCAAGAAGGGCGTGTGTGCACCGCACGGCTTTCACGGTAGCGTCATCTCTGCAAGGCGCGCTTTGTAGGCGACGGTTGCACCGAGCACATGGCGTACGTAACGGCGGGTTTCTTTATAAGGGATCGTCGCGGCGAAGCGCGCAGAGTCGCCTGCAATGGGGCTGCGCTTTAGCCATGCATCAACGCGGCTCGCGCCTGCGTTGTAGGCCGCTGCAACCAAGAGCGGGTGCCCGTCATATTTGATGCTCAGCTCCTGCACTAACGCGGCGGCGAGGGCAAGATTGAGCTCAGGGTCGTCAAGACGCGCCGGATTCAGGGGGCCCTTATGCTGCGCGGCCCAAAGACGCTGGGCTACCGCCGGCATAAGCTGCATCAGGCCTGCCGCTCCCACCCGCGAGCGCGCCGTCGGTTCAAACGCGCTTTCGCTGCGGGCGATGGCGTAGAGAAAGGCCAGCGGCATGCCGCTCTTGTCTGCTGCTGCGGCGAAGGCGTCGCGATGTGGCAGCGGATAGAGCAAGGTATATCGATGTCCTGCACTCGCCTGCGGAAGGGCACTCGCAACGCCGCGCTGCGCCGCACGCAGAGATCCTGGTGCATCGCCCATGCAGCGCAGTAGCAGGGCGGAGACCCAAGGTCCCAGCGCGCCTTCCTGTGCCGCTGCCATGTCGAGCAAGGTGCGCGCCAACGTGTCCTCGCCGAGTGCCAATAGTTTCAGTGCGTCGCCTGCTGCAGCCAGAAAGTCCGCGGAGGCGGCGATCGGTTCGCTGCTTGGTGAAGGCTCCCGAGGCACCTCTTCGAGGTTGAGGGGCGCGAGCCAGGGCTCCGGGGGACGGCGCATGAGCAGCCAGGCCTCTAGGGAGCGGGGGTATTCCTTGAGGAGCGACAAGGCTGCTTCGCGGGCGGCGTCGATGCGCGCGGTTTCGGCGTAGGCCCGCAGGCGCAGAAGCTGTTGTGCCGGCGTGGCTGGTTTTCGCGGAGGCTTGCCGCCGAACCAGCGTAGGATGCTAGCCCACTGTGTTGTATCGGCAGCGCCCTGGAGCAGCAGCGTCGTCGCGTCATCCGCCATGTCGCCGTCGGCAAAGTGCGTGGCAACCCGCGTCAGCAGCTCACGTGCAAGATGCTCATCTCCGTGGCCCTTCGCCAGGCGACCTGCAAAGTAGAGGGCATCATCGGCGAGGACGCTCTTCGGATAACGCTTGGCCAGCATCCGGGCGAAGACAAGTGACTTGTCCCAAGCGTTTGTGTCCGCTGCCGCCCGCATTGCGTACCAAACCTGCACCGGCGCCGAGCTGCTGGCGCGACACGGCGCGTAGTCCCGCCAAAAGGTCTTCAGCAGGTCCTCTCGCTCGCGTGCCCAGTAGGCGCTCTTCATGCGCAGGGCGCGAACGCGGCAAACCTCTGCGCGATCATCCGCCGCAAAGTGTGATTCTAAAGCGCGCAACGCATCCGTCTGCCTTCGGCGCGCGAGACGTTCCGCTTCAGCAAGCCACAAGCGATAGCGTTGGGCACGCGCCAGCCCTTTGAGTCGCGCGACCGTGACGAGCTGTTCGAGGGGCAGGCCAAAGCCGTCGACAGCTTCCGCGCCTGCCCGCACTAAAAGCTCGCTTTCTGCGGCGCGGGGCGCGCGCTTTGTGGGGATGCGTCCCCATGCGCGTAAGGACAAGAGCAGCAGGTCTCGGCGCAACGCCGTGCCTTCGGGGAGACGCTGCGCTGCTTTGATGGCGTCAGCGAGCTGGCGTGTGTTCGGCTCCGATTCGGTCTCGAGCTGTCGTCGTTGTGTGAGTGCCGCCGCGAGCTTGGTCCCAGGGTGCGTCGTCGAAGTTGACTTTGCGCGTGCTTGCTGCGCGTGCGCGAGCAGGTCGTCGATGGCGGTGTGTGCGCCGTCGCCGCGGCCGCCTACGCTAGCTCCGAGCGTGCCCGCCAGGACTTCCGCGAAAAGCAGCGGTGCACCCGTCGCCGTATTCACGAAGTGCATGGCTGCTTGGCGCCAGCCCTCGATGGTCCGCTGCTCGCCTGATAAACGCATCTGCGCCTCTACCATGCGTTTAAGCGCCTTCTCCGGCTGCCACTCCAAGCCGATGTCTCTACAAAGCACAGGCTCTAGCACCCGTGCTGCCGTGGGATGTGCATCCGCCGCCCGCCGCGTTGCGACGTGCTCCGGCACGGTGCGAGTCGGCGCCTCGCGCGCAGGGAGCAGCGCTCCCGCCGAAAGTACCGTCAGCACGCGTGTCACCGCCCAGCTCATCATGATTGTCCGGGGCCCGTCGGCCGGTCCGCGGTCGGTCTTTGAGGCGGTTGCGGCGTTCGGGTGATGCACGGAGGCTCAAGTCTCGCTCCGCTCGCCGACTCGTCGCGGCACGCTGTCGGTGCTTCCGCAGACGGCAACGTCAAACCCAAGTGGTTAGCGATCACGGCAAGCGCAGCTGCGAAGACCTCGTCTGGGCTAGCTTCGCCATTTAAGCAGGCAAAGGAGTGGTCGGGAAAGAGGCGAGGCAGCTCGCGATAGTAATCCGCAAGCCAGGTCTGCCGGTCCTCGTCTTCGAGCAAGCCTCGGACAGCACCCCTCGTTTCTCGCCGCGTTTGCGCGGTCTGAGGTGAAACCAACACCAAAAGGGTCAGGTCCGGTGGGCGTGCCCAGGGTTGCAGACCTTTTATCCAAGCTTGGCGTGCGGCTACCTGAGCGGCTCCGTAACTCTGATAGCCGACCGAAGAATACAGGTAACGGTCAGAAATGACCGTATCTCCCTCGGCTAACCAGGGTTCCACCTCCGCCGCTAGATGCATATAGCGGTCCGCCGCGAATAGCAGCGCCAAGGTCTCGGGGGCCTTGAGCGAGGGCGGCGCGCCCTCCGGGCTATTGAGGATGCGCCGCAACCAACTCCCAAGGGCTTGGTTCGATGGCTCGCAAGTCAAACGTCCACGCGGTAGCGCATTAGCGAGGCGCGCAGCCAATGTGGTGGTGCCAGCCCCATCGATGCCCTCAATAACGATAAAACGGCCTGGAGACAGGGCGTTGCGCGTGCCCGCTCCCGGAACTCGAGCTCCCCCTGCTGTGACGCCCATGCTCGAACTCCTACCGGCCTTCTGCGGGAAAGGCAAAAACGCGATGCGAGAAAGTGGCTCAAGGGCCGAGGTGTGCTGCTAAGCGAGCTGATTCGAAAGGCATGGGTGCGCATGAGGGGCCTGAACCGGCGGCGTGTCTCCCGTGCGCGCCCTGCGCCATCGAAGAGCTGTGCCTTTCGGACAGCGCGTCGGTTGCGCAAGGGACGCAGGGCCGGTTCGGGCCTTGTACGAAGGTGCATGAGTCCTTGCGTAAGGTGCGGGGCGTGACACGAGGGGGTCCATGTTGAGTCGGCACTCTGTCCCGGTGGCACCGCGCTGTCCTGAGCGTCCGCAGCGATTCGAGCATTTCGGTCATACCTGGGAAGACCCCTTCGCGTGGTTGCGTGATCCTAGTTATCCAGACGTTGAAGACCGCGAGATTCGCGCCTGGCTGGAACGTGAAAACACTTACCTGCAAAAGGCATTGGCACCCTTCGATGCGTTTCAGGAAGGCCTTTTCTCCGAGCTGTGTCGGCGGGTTCCGCCCGAAGATCATAGCGTGCCTTTGGTCGACGGCCCCTTCGTCTATCAGCATCGCTACAGCGAGGGTTCAGAGTTTTGGACGCTTTGGCGCTGGCCCGTCGCGGGTTCAGAGCGCGAAGGTGAAATCGTTCTGGATGTTCCGGCGCTCGCTGCAACGCACAGCTACTACCAGGTTGGCGGTGTCGCGCTGAGCCCAGATCACCGCCGCTTAGCGGTCAGTGCTGATAGTGACGGTTCGGAGCGTTATCGCATCACGGTACTCGACCTCGATACCGGTGCCGTGCTCGATGACACCATAGGTGGTTGTCAGGGGACCATCGTCTGGGACCGGGCCGGAGCCGGGTATTTTTTCATCGAGCTAGACGATGCCCTGCGCCCAAGCCTCCTGCGTTACCGCGCACTTGACGAGGCTCCCGGCCATAGCGTGGTGATCCACGCAGAAACCGACGCGCGCTTTTGGCTCGGTTGTCACGCGTCGAGCGACGATGCGTATCTTATCTTCGGTAGTGAGGACAAAAGCTCTTCGGAGTGGTTTGCGCTGCCGCTTGCCGCGCCTGAAGCTGCCCCAGTGCGCATTCTGCCGCGTCGGCCGCTTCATGAGTACAGCGTCGACCACATCAACGACGCCTTCTGGGTGCTCTCGAATCGCGCCCGGCCGGATTTCAGCCTATGGCGCGTGCCTGCGCGCGCTGTGAGCGCGGGCGATGAAGCACACTGGCAAGAAGTCTACACGCCCGCCGGCGGTGCCACGCTTGAAGACGTCGTTGCCTTCCGTAGCCAATTTGCCTTCTTCGAACGACACCAGGGCGCCCCCCGGCTCATCCTCTGGTGTCCCGATACCGACGTGCGCCGAGAAGTGACGTTGCCCGAGCGTGCATGTGCACTTGATGCGGGTCCGAATGTAGACATCGACGCGGAGCATTTACGTATCCACTACGCTTCTTTGGTTTCATCGCCGCGTGTCTATGACGTCGACCTCGCAAGCGGGGTACTGGTGCTAAGGCAGCAGCGCGCGGTCGGTGGCGGCTACGACCGTGATGCCTATACCTCCGAGCGCTTTACCGCCCGCGCCAAAGACGGCACGGAAATCCCTATTTCTCTCGTCATGCGCCGGGATCTCACGCAACCCGCTCCGCTGCTCTTGTATGTCTATGGCGCCTACGGGATCTCCATCGATCCTACCTTCAGCGCCTCGCGACTGTCTCTGCTTGACCGCGGCTTTGCCTACGCGATAGCCCATGTGCGCGGCGGCGCAGAGTTGGGCCGGCATTGGTATGAGGCGGGTAAACTCGAAGCGAAAGAAAACACCTTCAGCGACACGATCACTTGCATTCACGCATTGATCGAGCGGAACGTCACCGCGGCGGGCCGAGTCTTTCTCTACGGTGGCAGTGCCGGAGGCATGACGGTGGGGGCGGTGCTCAATCGAGTCCCCGAGCTGCTCGGTGGCGCGATAGCGGCGGTCCCCTTTGTCGACTGCACACATACGATGCTTGACAGTTCGCTACCGCTAACGCCGACCGAGTACACGGAGTGGGGCAATCCCAGTGCTGATGCTGACGTGTTCGCACGTATTCGTGGCTACTCGCCTTACGACAATACGGAGCCCCGTCCCTATCCGCCGCTTCTGGTGACCGCTGGCCTCAACGATCCGCGCGTGACTTACTGGGAGCCGGCCAAGTGGGTGGCCGCGTTACGCAATGCGCTTGCCGCCTACCACGGGCTTGAGCCGATGGAGACCCCCCACGGTCCCGGGTGGGCCTGGCAGAGCCATGTGCCGCCGGTGCTGTTGCATATCGAAATGAGCGCCGGTCATCGCGGCAGCGCCGGTCGCTTCGAAGCCTTACGGGAAGTGGCTTTGGAGTATACCTTCTTGCTGGCGGCCGCAGGCTTGCTCGAGGCTGGCGCTTCGGGCTTGTCGGGTGCTGTCAAAAAAGATTACAAATAAGATAGCTCCCAAATTGCGCGCGACCGGCGTCCCGACGCCGCGAAGCCGAAGGTTCGTGCATTAACGACGAACAAAGAGAGCGGCCTCAGCATGAGTACGCGGACACATACTGGGCCCGCTACGACACCGGAGTCGTGGGTAGGGCGCACCATTGACCGCCGCTATGCCCTCACCGCGCTGCTCGGTGAGGGCGGCATGGGCGCAGTGTACCGTGCCCGCCATCTGCGTCTTGAACGGGACTTCGCTATCAAGATTATTCGCCCTAATTTGGCGGGCGATAAAGAGCTTATTGCGCGCTTTGAGCGCGAGGCGCAGGCACTGGCCGCCTTTCAGCACCCCAATGTAGTCGGTGTGACCGATTACGGAGAGCTCCCGGCCGGGGGTGCCTACCTGGTCATGGAGCTTGCGCAGGGAGAGTCACTGCGTGCACGCCTCGAGCGCAGCGGACGTCTTGCCTTCGGCGATGTCTGCGCCATCGGCGCGGCGGTTGCGGATGCGTTGGCGGCAGCAACAGAGCTGGGCATCGTCCATCGCGACCTTACCCCGGAAAATATCTTCGTGCGCGAAGCGCCGCCCGGCATGCCACCGGAAATTAAACTGCTTGATTTTGGCGTGGCCCGAATGGTTCAAGGCACTCAAGAAGGCAGCGATGTGCCGACCGACTCCGCGTTTAGCCGCGTTAGTGTGGGCGATCTTACCCGTGCCGGTGCGGTCATTGGGACGCCCGGATACATGGCGCCGGAGCAAGCGATTGGCGCGCCCGTCGATACACGCGCAGATCTCTACGGGCTTGGTGCCGTCATCTGGGAACTGGTCACCGGACGCCGCTTGTGGGAGGGCCGGACCGCACTTGAGGTGTTGACCCTTCAGCTCAGCGACCGGCCGGCCCGACTCGACGCCTTACCGGACGTCTTTTCGCCACCCCTGGCTGAAGAGTTTTGTGATCTGGTTGACAGCCTTCTGGCGCGTCAACCCGAGGATCGTGTCCAGTCTGCCGTTGAAGTACGCACCTTGCTTGCGCGTTTGGCACTTGGAACCGACGCGCCAGCAACCCTCGCGCCGAAGCGTAGGGCGCGGGTGTTTCGGGCTTGGCGCCGGATGAGTCGCGCTCTCCGAGGCGGGCGCGGCCGAAGTCCTGCGGCACGGCCGCAGGCGCAGGCGACCCTGGCCGCCTCACCCCTGGCGTTGGCCCTGGCTTCTGAAGAAGTACCGCACGGCGCGCGCACTACAGCGCTCGGGCGTTGGCAGCGGTGCATGCCCCGCGGTCTCCGCTTGGGGTTTGTCGTGCTCGCCTCGCTTTTGGTTCTGGGACTTGGGCGCCTCACGGTAGCGCGTCCCGAGGTGCCAGCGCATGCGGAGTCCTGTGGGAAGCCTGACCTGCCGACAGCAGCGCAGCTCGAAGCTGTGATAGCATCGCTGGCCACACTGCTCACGGCCTCTGACCAAGCGAGCCGCGTCGAGGCGGCGCACACCGTGCTCGGCCTTGTCACGTCGATGCCGATACCGGATTATGCCGTCAAGCTCGCAGCGTTGGAGGTCGCTGATGGCTGCCGTGAACTGAGCCAAGCTATCGGCGCACTCGCAACGGTCGACGACCCGCGAGCGCGCATAGGCTTAAAACTACTGGCGAAAAGGCCGCGAAAAGGCTGCGGGCCGGGCGGCCGTCGCGACTGCATTGCTTGCGTACGCGAGGAGCTCGCTCAAGCGCTCGCAGACCAGCCCTAGGTGAAGGAGCGAGGCCGACGGCCGCAGCTGCAGGCTCGATGGTCCCCACGGGCGGGGGTAGACGGCAATCGAACACGCCTGGCACCCGAGCTATCCGTGCTTTGGCCGCGTGAAGTGTTACGAGATCCACCTTAGGACTCTCGAGCTTTCCCGTGAGGAGCCGAGGTGGCCCCCAAGATCCCTGATTGCGGTCTCTACTCGTTGTGCGCAAAGTGGCCGGGCAGGCCTGGCGCCGCTGGTTCGACTCCCGATATCGGCGTCCCAGCGCGGCCTCCGTCGATGCTGGGGCTGCAGCTGGGCACGGGGGCCTCCTCTCCGGCGAGGCGTACCAAGCCCCCTCCGCCCCCACCCCCTCCGCCCCGACTGTGGG
>SLQV01000128.1 GCA_007131285.1 Myxococcales bacterium | reverse complement strand
CTAACACCCCTGAGCTGACACATGTCGAGGAGGTGCTTTCATAACATCTTTACTCTGCTAACGGACAAAAGTGTCACCTATGTCCCTAGGCTAAAACGTCACCTATGTCCCGGGCCATTCACTCACGTCGCGGCGGGCGCCCCCGGAGGATGCTAGCCTTTCGCCGGGATGCGGAGAACGTGTTCTTAGAAAGGCATCACCACCATGGAAGGTTTTGTAAGCGAGGAGCAGCTTCGTTCGTCTATCGATTCCGAGGGCCGGCGCCATAAGGTGCAACCTGCGGATGTGCAGGGTCGCTTCGCCCGCGTCCGTGCGCTGCTCTTTCCGGCACTCATTGCCATCTACTTGGCGCTTCCTTTCATTCAGGTGCGCGGGCGGCCTGCCGTATTCTTCGACCTGCCCCGGAGGCAGTTCTTTCTCTTCGGCCAAGTCTTCAACGCGCAGGACTTCTGGATCGTCTTTTTTGTGCTGAGCGCCATCGGCTGGTCGCTCATCTTTGTGACGACGCTGTGGGGCCGGGTCTGGTGCGGTTACGCCTGCCCGCACACGGTCTTTCTTGAGGGCGTGTTCCGGCGCATCGAGCGGCTCATCGAGGGGACGCGAGAAGCGCGCATTCGTCTGCAGCGGTCACCTTGGACCGCGAGGAAAATCGCAAAGAAAACCCTCAAGCATGCCCTGTATGCCGTACTGGCTGCGGGCATTGCCCATGCATTCCTCGCCTACTTCATTAGCTGGGCGAATTTCGTAGAACTTTTCCGGGATGGACCGCGCGCCCACCCGGTTACCTTCACCTGGGCCGTCGCAATCAGCGCGGTCATTTACTTCAACTTCGCCTGGTTTCGTGAGCAGCTCTGCTTGGTCATCTGCCCGTATGGACGCCTCCAATCGGTTATAACGGACCAACACAGTCTCGTTATCGGCTACGACGCCAAGCGGGGGGAACCGCGGGGCAAAGTAAGCGATCCGGCTGCGGGCGACTGCGTCCAGTGTGGTCGTTGCGTGGCGGTCTGCCCGACGGGCATCGACATTCGCAACGGACTGCAACTCGACTGCATCGGCTGCTCCGCCTGCGTCGACGCGTGCGACGACATTATGGATAAGGTGGGCCGGAAGCGCGGCCTTGTTCGCTACGACTCCCTCGCGGCCTTCGAAGGACAGAAAACACGCTGGCTGAGGCCGCGCGTCCTCTTTTACGCGCTGCTTGGCGTAGTCGGCATAGGTGCCGCGTCCATTGCTGCCGGACGCTACGAGAGCTTCGAAGCGAGCCTGATCCGCGCTACCTCGACGGCGTACACGCTCGATGCAGGCGCCGTCCGCAATGCCTTTACATTGCACCTTATCAACAAACGCGATGTTAGCCGCACTTATCGCGTCAGCGTGCAAGCTAGCCCTCATATTACCGTCAATCCCGCACTAGCCGAGATCGTGATCGGTCCATTGGGTGCGCGCCGTATCACCATTCTAGCTAGCGCACAAACCGCTGCGCCCCCCCCCGAAGCACTCGCTGGCACAGTGAGTGTCACAGTCTTGAGCCGCCACGGTCAGCATGATGACCGCAGGGAACTCCGAGCACCTTTCCTCGCGCCTTAGAGCTTACTTCCGAAGAGACTTATCTGGTGCGTGCGGCAAGCGCTCAGGGTGCCCGAGCCGGAAAGCCCTCTTCGAGAAATATTCCCTAAACACAACGCTCCACTGGTAATTGTTCGGGGGGGCATTTTACACGCATGCCCCCGGGTTTACGGGAGTGAATCCCGCAAACCCTCCCCCAAAAACCTAAAGCCGGCAAGCGGGGTCCCAACGCCCACTTGCTTCTTTCCGCAGCGTTTTTGCTTTCTGGACCCCCTGAACGGTTACCTCCACTGGCAACAATGCTTTGAGGGTCAATGCATATACCCTCTGCTCTATTTCAGGGAGCAGTTCCCACTACTTCCTCCTCCACAAACCCAAAGACACGCGCGGCGCCCAAGGCACTCGCCTGCCTTTTCGTGCGACGCTTTCGCGCCATGGCAGCCTCTGAATGCGCACACCCTGCGCAGAGAACAGAAAGCCGATATTCAAACAAGGTATGACAAAAACACACTTGCATTACCTTGCCAACATGCACACTCCGCTTAGGCTTGAGCGCATGTATTTTCAGACTGCACACACACCTTCACTTGCCGCTCTTTTCGCGATTCATTTGACCTTTTCGGCATGTGCCCTGGAACCTGACACGCAGCTCCCTTCCTCAGAAAAGGACGATTCTGAAACGGAAGCCAGCGAAGAGGCACTGATGGCGCTGGCGGGCGACGTGAACACAATCGATCCTTGCCCGCGTGAAATTAGCATTGGAGGCGACAGCAAGCGTGTACTTACCTGCGGATTCAGAGATGGATGGCTCCGTTTTAGAGACTACCCATGCCACCCCTTCGAGTTTAAACGCACAAACAACGAACTCGGCTACGGCGCTCCAGGAAATGAATACAGAATCCTAGATGACAGCAAGCCGTTGCTGGCACGAAGGGCCCGCAACTACTGCGTGCTAGATGATACGTTTCACGTGCGGAACCGCGACGAACGCATCAACACTAAGCAGGTCATGATCATTACCACAGTGTCGGCCGCGACCAGAATTCCGGGGACTTCTGGGTACACAGCGTGCCTGGTAGATGGTGGCGCCATCAACCGCGGGAAAGACGGGACCGCCTGCGAACGCGCACCTTCGTCGATCTGATTCGGGCGTGACCGACGCCGTGCGCCATCAGCTCGATATTTGCAGCCCGAACGAAGCCGCGCGCACACAGACGTGCGCACAGAGACGTGCGCACAGAGAAGGTGCGTGCAGAGACTAAGCCTCCCCACGTGGTCTCCCGCGCTTGCGCCATCCATCACCTTGGCGCAAGCGCCACAGCGTGTCTATAAGGTGCTATCGCCTCGTTTCCAGTTGACGGGACAGAGGCCGCCGTTTTGGAGCGCATCGAGAGTACGTAGCGTTTCTTCGACATTGCGACCCGCGCTCAGCCCGTTCACAGAGACCGATTGAATCACGTCTTTTTCGTCAATGATGAACGTTGCGCGTAGGCATACGCCTGCGTCTTTTTCCAGTATGCCAAGAGCGGAAGACAGCTCGCGCTTGGCGTCGGCGAGCATCGGAAAAGGCAGGCTTTTCAGGTCCGCGTGGTGGGTGCGCCATGCGTGGTGAACGTAGTGGGAGTCAGTGCTGGCACCCATGACGACCGCGCCGCGCTCTTTGAACTGTGCATCGAGGCGGCCAAACTCAGCGATCTCTGTCGGGCAAATGAACGTAAAGTCCATCGGCCAGAAAAAGAGCACCTTCCACTTGCCTGCGAAGTCAACGGAGCTGAGCTCTTTAAACTCTTTGCCTTTTTCCAGGCCTACGCATGCCTGAAGCTTAAACTCGGGAAGTTTATCACCTACGGTTAACATCTTTGTTTTCTCCTACTCTTCTCAGGCCCAAATGCGGGCCTGTGGCCCCCCCGGGAGCGCCCGCGCGCTTGGCGCAGCTCCCCAACGGGCATACTACCGTAGACCTTAAGCCCGCTCCGCAAGCTGACAAGCCCTATTTGGAGAGATAAGTCGGCGCGCCACCAAACGCATGCGCCTCTGAATGCCCGCCACAGATACGATTGGCTACAATCGCGCTCAAGGGTGAACGCTGCGGCCAACATGTGCCGAAGCAGCAGTCATTTTCCCAAGCCTGACTCGGTCACGGGCTCGAGCGGCCGTCACCGCGCCCGCGTGCTACCTTATGCCCGTGCAAGAGCAGAAAATCCGCGAACCTCAAAAGGTACACTTTGTATCGCTCGGGTGTGCCAAGAATCGCGTCGACACCGAGGTTATGCTCGGCGTGGCATGCGGCACCGGCGCCAGCCTCTGCGAAGCCGCAGCAGACGCGGACGTTATTGTCGTCAACACCTGTGGTTTTATCGAGACCGCCAAAGCCGAATCCATCGATACCATTCTCGAGTTAGCTCAGTATAAGACGACGGGACGTTGCTCAAAGCTTGTCGTCGCAGGGTGCCTCTCCCAACGCTACGCCGGTGAACTAGCGACATCGATGCCGGAGGTGGACCATTTTCTTGGCTCAAGCGATATGCTCGCGCTTGGGCCGCTGCTGCGCGGCACCACGCGCGACCGCCTCCTGGTCGGGCATCCGGCGAACTACCAGATGCGAGCCAGTGACCCGCGGGTGCTCTCGCTGCGACCTCACAGCGCGTACGTTAAAATCGCAGAAGGCTGCAACCGAGTGTGCGCATTTTGTGCCATCCCCGGCATTCGCGGCAAGCAGCGTTCTCGTCCCGTCGCAGATATCGTTGCGGAAGTCACCGAGCTGGTCCGACGGGGAACCGTCGAAGTGAACCTCGTCTCTCAGGATACCGTGGCCTACGGCCGCGATATCGCGGGCCGGCCGACCTTAGCGGAGCTGCTGCGCGCCCTCGACACCGTTGAAGGCCTGCAGTGGGTGCGAGCGCACTATCTCTACCCCGAGACGTTGACCGACGCACTCATCGACTGTTTCGCAGACCCCGCTTCGAAGACGCTTCCCTACATCGACATGCCGCTCCAGCATGCGTCGGATAACATGCTCAAGCGCATGCGTCGCGGCCACTCCGCCGAGCGCCTCTACCGCGTGGTCGAGCGGTTGCGCGAGCGCATACCCAACATGACCTTTCGCACAACGTTTATTGTGGGCCATCCCGGCGAAACCGAGGAGGACTTCGCAGCGCTGCTGCACTTTGTCGAATGGGCAGAGTTCGACCATGTAGGCACGTTTATCTACTCTCACGAGGAGGGCACGGAAGCCGGCGCAGCCATTGATCTGGTGCCAGAAGACGTAGCCCTGGCCCGGCGGGATGCGCTCATGACGCTTCAGCAACGCATCGGGGAGGCGCGACAGCAGCGCCACCTCGGCGAGCATCTTCGCGTGCTCGTAGACGGTCCGAGTCAGGAACACGCCTTACTCGCGCAGGGACGCCACGCAGGCCAGGCGCTAGAAGTCGACGGCGTGGTCCACCTCACAGACTGCGCTGCAACGCCAGGACGGTTCGTAGAGGCAGTCGTTACCCACGTCTCCGGGTATGACTTGGTGGCGCGACCAATAGAAGCCGATAACTTCGATATCGACCTCAACGCCCTGCCCCGCCCAACCAAAGCCAAGCGGGCGCTCGCGCTACTTTAGCGCGCGTGCGTATCGGCGTGATGGCCCATCCAGTCGCGGAGCTCGCCGCGTATGATGCGCGGGGCGCGACGCAACTCGTCGATGGTGCGGCAGCCGGAAAGCAGCATCACTGCGCGCAGCTCTTGCTCCACCTGATCGAGAAAGCGTTCGGCACCTTCTCGGCCCCCCTGTCGAAAGGCCTGAAACACGAAGCGAGCGATACCACCCGCAGTGGCACCTAGCGCGATCGCCCGCGCAATATCGTAGCCGGTACGAATCCCACCGGTCGCTATCACCGTAAGCCCCTCGCGCGACGCGTAGTGTACGGCAGCTGCCGTAGGCACACCCCAGTCCCAAAGCATCTCGCCGAGAGCGCGTTCGAGGCCTTCGGCGCGAAGCGTTTCGACACCGACCCAGGAGGTGCCACCCGCACCGGAGACATCGACGTACCTTACGCCGGCCTCGAAGAGCCGGTTGGCAGTTTCGGCCGAGATCCCGTTGCCGGTTTCTTTAGCCACAACAGGCAGGTCAAGCTCCTGCACGAAACGCTTGATGGTCGCGGTGCCGTCGCGAAAATCCCGGTCGCCACCGGGCTGTACCAGCTCCATGGCGGGGTTAAGGTGAATGCAGAGCGCGTCAGCACCAATGGCATCGAGCATCGCCTGCACCTCGGATGTCCGCATGTCCCGCGCCTGCACAACCCCTACATTGCCGAGCAGCAGCACATTCGGCGCGCGCTCTCGCACTTGGTAGGTCCAAGCGGTCTCTGGCGATTTCTGCATAGCGCGCTGCGAACCGAGACCAAAACCGTAGCCTCGGTCATTAGCTACGGATGCCAGCGTTTGGTTAACGTCCGCAGCTAGGTCCGTGCCTCCTGTCATCGCAGCGATCACGATTGGTGCACGCAGCTCTTTGCCCAGGAGATTGACCCGAAGATCTAGATCGCTAAGCGCTAAATCCGGCAAGGATTGGTGCATCAAGCGCACATTGCCCAGTAGGTTTGTCTGACTTTTAAAGGCGACGGCATCCGTCGCGCAAAGGTCTAGGTGATCGACTTTACGTTTCTGAATATCGGTGGACATGCTCAGATGACTTTCGTCGCGGACAGCGCGCCAGCGCGCCAGCGCAATGTGGCGCCAGCACTTGCCTCCGCGAAAGCAGCAACGTTGCCATAGGTCGGCGCCGGAGGCCAACCGCGCGCTGCGCGGGTCGCGCCTAACTACCAAGCAAAGTCTCAATGTCTTGGACGGAGCTGGTTCTGGGGAAACGTCGGCGTGCGCTGAGCGGCGCGAACGCCATCTCCGGATGCTTCCCGTTGCATTTGCCTGCCACGACCGCTAGTTCTGCGACCCATTCAGACTTAAGGTTGCAACCATGTTGGTGAGTGAAATCCAGACACTTAAGGCAGGCGTTGAGGCAGTGCTGGCCGAATATTTCAGAGCCAAGCGGGCCTCCGCGGGTACACTTGCCCAAGAAGCCATTGAGTTAGTCGATGCCGTCGAAACATTGACCATGCGTGGCGGAAAACGGCTGCGAGCCTTAGTGGTACGCGCGGGCATGTTAGCCATCGACCCCAAGGCGGAGGTGGAACCCGCCCTTCAGGCCGGCGCTGCCATCGAACTGCTCCAAACCTATCTACTCATCCACGACGACTGGATGGACCAAGATGACCAGCGACGGGGCGGCCCTGCCATTCACCGGCTGCTCGCGGAGACGCGTCAGAACGAGCATCTCGGGGCCTCACTCGCGGTGCTTGCCGGCGACCTAGCCGGGACCTACGCGTGGGAACTGCTAAGCACCGCGGCCCCCGCTCAACATTTGCTCGCCGTTGTGCGCAACTACGTGCGCATGCAGGAAGAGGTGCTTTTTGGCCAACACCTAGACGTGACGGCATCACTGGATATTGAACGCATGCACGCGCTCAAGACCGCAAGTTATACGGTGACCGGCCCTTTACGCATTGGCGCAGCGCTCTGCGGCGGCAAGGAAGATCAGATGCAAGCGTTGTGCGATTTCGGAACACCTATAGGGATAGCTTTCCAGCTTAGGGATGACCTGCTCGGCACATTCGGGCAGGCAGCCGAAACCGGCAAGCCGACGGGCAACGACTTGCGTGCCGGAAAACGTAACGCATTGACGGTTGAAGCCGAGCGCCGCTTAGGCCCCGACTGGGCCAAGGTTTCGCCGGTTTTCGGCCGGAAGAATGCGGCGCAGGACGACGTTGAGGTTGCCATCGCCGCGATTCGTTCCTCGGGCGCGGCTCAAGCCGTCGAGACAGAGCTGGCACGTCTGACCTCGCTGGCGCGAGCGCGCCTTGCGGCAGCGCCCTTTTCCGAGGAGGGAAAATCGATGCTTGAGGGCATCGTGAGACTGCTCGTCGATCGAGATCGCTAAGGGCGCGGTGCGCGAGCGGCGACGGGCATGAAACGGCGCCTATCAATCCCTGAAGCATCCCAATACTAGGCAAGCCGTCCGAGGGCCAAGGGCGTGGGACGCTTAAGCACCGACGCCCTTAGAGGCAGGTCGACGTGTCATCGATGGCAGGCGGAACCCCGTCATAAAACGCGCCTTTTGCCACTCAAGCGGACAGACCTGGCCGCCAGCGCGCGACTGAAGACCGGCCTGGACTTGGCTCGCAACGGTCTACCGCGCTATAGCGGCGCCCCAATGGACGCGCTGGGCGAGCCCCCCCTTAACGTTATGCACGACGAGACGTGCGCCGGTGTCGGTGTGGGCAGCGGTAAGGTTATTCTGCTCGGCGAGCACGCAGTGGTCTACGGGCAGCCCGCCTTGGCCGCCTCCCTCGAACGGGGCGTAATCGCCACCGCGCAAAACGCAGAGAAGTGGTCGCTGCATATCGGCCGCTGGAACCTTACCGTCGTGCCACGCGACACCGAAGGCGCCGAACCTATCGAACGCGCCTTCGCGGGTGTCGTTAGAACGTTGGGCGGCACCCCCCTAGCTCTGGATGTCCTGCTGCAACTGCCGAGCGCAGCAGGCCTAGGCTGCTCGGCTGCCATTGGCGTAGCTGTTATTGAGTCCGTGGCGCGCGCTCAGGGCGGCGCGCTCGACCGCGCCACACTCTCAGAGCTCGCCCGGCGCTGGGACGGACACTTTCACGGAAAGGCTTCGGGGGTCGACAGCGCGGTCGCCACCTACGGCGGCGTGGGCGTCTATTCTCTTGAAAGCGGATGGGAAGACGTCGTTCCAGGACAGGCTTTGCCTCTCGTCATTGCCCACTCGGGCGAACAGAGTGCAACCAGCGACCTAGTGACGAAGGTAGGGGCTGCGCGGCAAGCCGACACGGAGCGTGTCGACGCGATTTTTACACGCGTCGGTCAACTGACGCGCTTAGGCGCCCAAGCGCTTGAGCGCGGGCATCTCGCGGCACTCGGCGACCTGATGAATGAGAATCATGCCCTGCTGCGCACGCTGGACCTTTCGACCCCCGCACTTGAAATGCTGCGGACCGTCGCCCTCGATTCCGGCGCCTACGGCGCAAAGGTGACCGGCGCCGGCGGAGGCGGCTGCCTAGTGGTGCTCGCTCGGCACGAAACGAAACTTCCGAGCCTAGAGGCGGCGTTACGGCGCCATAGCCGCCACGTCTTCTCCACCATTATTGGCGCCGAGCCATTTGCGTCCTGCGAGGCAAGCGCGTAAGTGACAGGTCGATGTCGTAGATGTTAAGCGCGGGTATATCTGCGTCCCGGAAGCGCGTAGCCGCTCAAGGCGATCGGCAACCATTCACCGGAGACGAGACGCGGCGCTGAGACAAAGAGGGTGCGCAAAAGTGGAAAGAGGTCAAGACGTGAGTGCGCGGGGCTTGCACGACGCTCCAGAACAATCTCGTTCAGGGGTCACAAGCTCAGCAGCGGCCAACTCGGGCATTGCGCGCTCTGGACAGGGCAGCGCAACCGCGTGCGCCAATATCGCGCTCGCCAAATATTGGGGCAAGGCCGACCGCACCCTCAATCTCCCCGCTGTGGAAAGCATCTCGCTAACGGCAGATAGCCTCAAAACCGAGACCACCGTTCACTTCGATAGCGAACTTGCTACCGACGAGGTGGTGCTCGACGGCGCATTCGCGGAAGGGCGATCCGCCGAACGCATCACCCGTGTTCTCGATTGGGTACGCGAAGAAGGCGGCCTGAGGTCTCGTGCTCGCGTCACAACCTACAATACCTTCCCGACCGGTGCGGGCTTGGCTTCCAGCGCTTCGGGATTTGCCGCGCTGGTGGGTGCAGCCTACCAAGCGGCAGGCCTTGATGTCGACGCCGCACAGGTTTCGCGACGGGCGAGACGGGCCAGCGCATCGGCTGCCCGCTCGGTCTTTGGCGGATACGTGCGTCTCGCGGCGGGGCTCCCCGGAGACGATAGCCTGGCGGCTGAGCCACTCTTTCCCGCCGAGCACTGGCCTTTGCGCATGCTCATCGCTGTTGTCGACCGCAAGAAGAAAGCGACTTCTTCCACAGACGGCATGGAACGCACACGTCTGACCTCGCCGTTCTATGACGCGTGGGTAGCCGAAGCGCCAAAGTATGTGGAAGAGATTCGTCAAGGCCTCGCTGCCCGTGACCTCGAGCGCGTCGGTCGGTTCATGGAGCGCTCAACACTTGCGTATATGGCCAGCGCCCTCGCAGCGGACCCGGGTATTGTATACTGGAAAGGTTCGACCTTGGATATCTACCATCGGCTTCGCCTGGAGCGCGAAGAGCTGGGTCTGCCCGTCTGGATGACCATGGACGCAGGGCCACACGTCAAAGCGCTCTGCGAGGAAGCTGACGCGGACCGCGTGCGCGCACTCATGCACACGCTCGACGCAAACATTGAGGAAGTCATCGAAGTCGCACCGGGTCCGGGGCTTCAGCTTCATACTCGCCACGCCTCCGCCTGCTGAATCATGGCGTTATCTGGCCATAAGGACATGCCCATGGTGAAGCGCGACAACGCGACGGTGAGCGCACCGGGCAAGGTGCTCTTGCTCGGTGAATACGCTGTGCTTGAAGGCGCCGTCGCTCTGGTCTCTTCGGTGAGTCGCCGCGTATTTGTCGGCACCAGCAATTTATCGGCCGCGCACAACCTGGCCCCGGAGGTGCGCGAAGCCCATATCCTAGCCAGGAGCGCTTACGGATTGCCGGACCTCGCGTGGCCTGAACTTGATGTCGCATCACTTTATTCGGGCGATCAGAAGCTTGGGCTAGGATCCTCGGCCGCTGCGGCGGTGGCGGCGGCCGGTCGCAGTGCGCAGGCGGCGGGTGCAAATCTCGCGGACGCCGACGTCAAGGAGCGCCTTTTCGACCTAGCTTTTGCGGCGCATCGCGCGGTGGCTCCGCAAGGAAGCGGGGCGGATGTCGCTGCTTCAGCCTTCGGGGGCACCTTGCGCGTGAGGCGTACGTTGCCGAGTGAATCAGCGGTGACGGAGTCGCCGCATACCGCAACCGCGCGCTTGGAAGTCGAAGCGCTGGCCTGGCCGACCGACCTTGGTGTGGGGGTCGTCTGGACGGGCACGCCGGTACGCACCTCGTCGATGGTGGAGGCACTTTCACGCTACGCCAGCGCAGAGCATGCGGCCTATGCTGCGCTCATGGCGAACTTGAAGGAGCTGGCCTGGCAGGGAGCCCAAAGTTTCTACGCCGGCCAAAGCGCTGGCGTCATTGAGGCAGTGCGAGGCTATGGCGAGGGGTTGCGGGCACTGGGCCAGGCGGCGCAGCTCCCGATTTACACGGAAAGATTGAATGCGCTGGCGCGTGCCGCCGCCGAGCTAGGTCTAGTTGCAAAGCCATCAGGTGCGGGCGGGGGCGATGTCGCGGTCGTGTTTTACCAAGACAAGCAGGCCTTCGAACGTCTGCGCACGCGCCTGAACGAGGTGGGATGCCAGTATCTTGACGCTGAAGTACATGTAGAGGGGGTTCGTTCCGAGCCGCAGGCCCACGGGTAGGCTATACCGGCTATCTATGGCGGCCGAGGCCTGAGGCATACCTTGCAAGGCTTGCTAACCTGCATGCGGGTTTTTTGCACGTTCCGGCCCTAAAACCTCAGACTGAACCGGGCAAACACTGCCCCAGGGAACATAAAGGGTATGAAAAAAACATCTCGCTTGCCCGGGTTTTACAGGCTTTCCGTCGGTGAGCGGCGCCACGTGGCCTCGGCAGCCCTCGGTCTCGACGAGCGCGATTTTGGCTCCGCTCTTGAGGAAGGCGGTCTCAACTGTGCGACCGCAGATAAAACGGTAGAAAACGTGGTGGGTGTCTACTCCCTACCCTTCGCGCTCGGCCTAAATGTCTCCCTTAACGGCGATGATTTTGTCGCGCCGATGGTGGTAGAAGAACCCTCCGTCGTGGCCGCCGCGTCGAATGCGGCCCGCCTCATTCGCGGCGGCGGTGGCTTTAAAGCCGAAAGCGACCCCCCGCATATGATTTCACAGGTGCAGCTCGATGAGGTAGCGGACCCGGTCTCAGCATGCGCCGCCCTACGTGAGCACCGTCGTGAGCTCATGCAACGTGCCAATGCCGCGGTACCAGGCTTGGTGCGCCGTGGCGGAGGCGCTGTCGACCTCGAGATACGCGATCTCGGTGACGGCTATCTTGTGGTGCACTTTATTATCGACTGCCGCGATGCGATGGGGGCGAATCTCGTCAATACCGTAGCGGAGAAAGTCGCCGAGCGCGTTGCCGAGATTGCGCAAGGCCGAATCGGGCTACGCATTCTTTCGAACTTATGCGACCGCCGCTGCGTCCGCGTCACCGGCGAAGTGCCCCCGGATTTACTGGCGGAAGGCGAGCGCACGGGCACCGCTGTGCGTGACGCTATTGTGCGGGCATCGATTTTCGCCGAGAAAGACCCCTACCGCGCGTCCACCCATAACAAGGGCATTTTTAACGGCATCGATGCCGTAGTCATTGCAACAGGCAACGACTGGCGCGCTGTGGAAGCCGGTGCCCACGCATACGCCGCGCGCTCCGGAACCTACTCACCTCTCTGCACCTGGCGGGTTGCCGAAAATGGCAATCTACGTGGAAGCCTAGAGATACCACTTGCGCTAGGCACCGTAGGCGGTCCGAGCCGCGTGCATGACGGCGCCCGCTTCGGCATTCGCATTGCTGGCGTCACGTCATCTCAGCAACTGGCAGAACTAGCCGCTTGCGTCGGCATGGCCTCGAACCTCGCGGCGTTGCGCGCTCTCGCCACGACCGGTATCCAGCGCGGCCATATGGCGCTCCACGCTCGTAGCGTCGCTATTGCTGCGGGCGCCACGGGTAAGCTTGTCGAGCGCGTCGCCTCGGAGATTCACGCTCTCGGCGATGTCTCCCTGACAGCGGCCGAAAATGCCCTTGCCCGCCTTAATACCGCCCCAAACTAGAGCAAAAACAACGACGCACCTGGAGCCTCATGGCGCAGTTTTACCGGACACCGTAGTCGGCTAAGGCTATCCTTCCGTCGCCTGAACGCTCGGCACTACGGCATTTAGGCCACAACCGGGTTACCTATGGCGCACCGCATGCGTCAGCTTAAGACGCACCAGCT
>SLQV01000016.1 GCA_007131285.1 Myxococcales bacterium | reverse complement strand
GTCTAAGCACCACAAAAACGCCGCCAAGGTTTTGCCCGAACCCGTCGGCGCGATAAGCAACGCATGCGCGCCTCGCGTAATGTGCGACCACCCCTGCACCTGCACCGGCGTCGGCGCCGCAAACACCCGGCTAAACCAATGCGCCGTCGCCGGCCCAAACGCGGCGTCCAGCATGCCTGCGTCACCGGGTGGCGGCGGCTCAGCCTTCCCGGAGGGCGCGGGCGGCGCATCCACCTTCCTCCCGGGTGCGGGGGTCCGCCCTGCGCTGGCTGCCGTCATGCCCCTTAGAGGTAGGGCCGCCAGCGACCCTCAGCAAATGCAGGCATTAGAACGCCTACGCAACTTTGCATGCGCCAGCCCAAGATTGACCCCGAAAGCCCTACGGTCGCTTATCGCAGCCGGTGCCCCTAGCGGGCGCGCACGCGGACGCTCGACCCGCCGCCCCGCATCCCGCCCCGGGACGGGGCCGCTCGGCTTGGGCTACCCATGCGGCCGCTCGGGTTGCCTGACCCCCGCGGCGAGACGCGCACGTTCGGCGGTGCGGTCCCCGAACGACCGCGACCGGATCGACCGCGTGCATCGCTGCGCACTGCGCCGCGCCTTCGACCGTAGCGGCCATCGTTACCACGCGCTCCGTATGGGGGGCTTCGATACACCCGGTTCGAGTTGTAGTACGACCGGTTCCAGCCGTAGTCCCAGCGCTGGGGGATCCAAATCGGCGAATAGAAATGCCACAGGCCACCGTGATACGACCAAACCGGCGGACCGAACCTGTAACCCTGCATCATGGGCGTCCAAAAACCGGGCATCCAGTGAAAGCCCGCCGCGCCGAAGTGCCAGTAGCCCGGCGCCCACACGTGATCTGGCCCCGGGGAGGGCGGAGGCGCCTCGTATATGGGTTCAGGTGGTGCCTCGCGAATCACCAACTCCGGCTCCCGAGGCGGACCGCCACCACGATCTAAAAGAGGGGATCGTTCGGGCACCTGAAGATCCGCGCCCGACTGGGCCGCTGCATCGGATGCGGCGGTCTCCGGCGGCGGTGGGGCAGCAGATTCCGCCGTGGGAGCATCCACGGTCTGCGCTGAGCCCGATTCGCCCGTCCCCGGTGGCTCCGCATCAGGCGACGCCCGCTCCAGCTCAGCTGAAACCGCATTCTCCGAGGCAAGAGGCGAATCGCCTTGTGACTTCGCTTCCTCGCTCGCTTGGCCACCGCTTCGCAGCTCAGCGCCCGCGGCGGGTGGCGGCAAAGAGACCGTCTGCGAGACCGCCGCAGGCGGCGATGGTGGTGCCGGGGGCACCTGCGCCGCAGCACCCCTAGAAGGCGCACCCGCCGGAGGGGGCGTCGGCGCGGGGCCATAGTGTGAGCGGTCGAGTTGACCCGCATGCGCCGCGCCGCATCCCAGCAGACTCGATCCCAGCACTGCTGACCCGAACCCGCCTGTGATCAGCGCCAAACTGACTGCAGCCACCCCCAAACGCTTCAGGCGTAATCCGGCAGCGATGAACGGGTTCCGACTGAGGTAGCAGGCGCAATCGAGATAAAGCTCAAGCACGGAAGTTGGACGCATTTCACGCAAATCTCTTCAAGTATAGGCCCCGCGCGGGGGCTTTTCTAGGTGGGTGGCGCCCCCTTTACACGCCAGTGGCCGCGGGTTGACGCTCGCGCGTCTCTTCCCAGCGCTCAAGCTTGCGGTAAAGGGTTTTGCGGTCGAGGCCGAGAATGCGCGCCGCCAGCGAACGGTTTCCCTGAACCGAAGCGAGCACCTTGAGAATGTAACGCTTCTCGACTTCCTCCAAGGGAACAAGCTCGCTCGGGTCGTGGGAAGCCACGACAACATCGCTCGTTCGGTAGTCCCGAATGCGTGCGGGCAAATCGTCGAGAGTCACGTGGTCGTAAGGCGTGAGCGCCACGGCGCGCTCAATGCAGTTTTCAAGCTCTCGAACGTTACCCGGCCAGTGGTAGTCGAGCAGGCGCTGCGCTGCCCGCGGCGCAATCCCGCGCACCGGCTTGCCCGCAAGCGCCGCGGAGCGCTCTAATAGATGCTGCGCTAGCACCAGTATGTCGCTGCCGCGCGCCCGCAGCGGGGGCATCTCGATGCGGATCACGTTCAAGCGAAAAAAAAGGTCGCTCCGGAAGCGCCCATCCTCCACCGCCGCCTCAAGGTCTCGGTTGGTCGCCGCCACGACGCGAGCGTTAAACGGCACTTCTCTGTCTGCACCGACCGCCCGCACTCTGCGCTCCTGCAGCACACGCAGTAGCTTGGCTTGCATCCCGGCGGGCATCTCTACGATTTCATCGAGAAAAATCGTGCCTTGGTCCGCCTGCAAAAACAGCCCTGCCCGGCTTTGATGGGCATCGGTGAAGGCGCCTTTCGCGTGACCAAAGAGCTCGCTTTCCAGGAGATTCTCCGGCACCGCGGCGCAATTGACAGCCACATAAGGACCTTTTGAACGCTTGCTACCGAAATGAATGGCACGGGTCGCGAGATCTTTGCCCGTGCCGCTTTCGCCCGTGATCATGACGGTCGCGTCCGAGGCCGCCGCACCTCGCAGCGTCTCATAGACGCGACGCATCGGGGCTGAGTTTCCAAGCAGGTCGCCCATTCCCTGCGCACCGGCCACTGCTTCGCGCAGACGTTTTACCTCAACGCGCAGCGAACGCTGCTGTACGGCGCGGTTCACCGCCAACGCAACACTCTGAACATCGACCGGCTTGACTAGGAAGTCATGCGCGCCAGCGCGAATCGCCCGCACAGCGTCCTCGATACTTTGGCTGGCACTCATGAAGATGACAGCCAACCCGGGCTGGGCCGCCAGGCAGCGTTCGCCGAAGAGCGATCCGTCTTCCTCGAGATTGTCAACGGATACGAGCGCCGCATCGAAATCACGCGACCGAATCTGCAGCAGCGCTTCTTCTCGGTCGAACGCTTGTAATACATTAAAGCCGATCGTCTCGAGGCTCTGGCGCAAGCTCAGCGCAAACTCTGCATCAGCATCCAGTATCAATATGCGCCCACGTGTTGCCAAACCAGTTGCCTTCCCCCGATATTGCCGCCCGCCTTCCCCCAAAGCGGCGACCCTGTCAAACAGCCTTACTGGCCTCAATGACCTCTTGGCGCGCCCCGCAAGCCCCCCCAAGCACCTGGGATTGCTCGCAACAACTAGACCACAAGGATCATTCGCACCCGTCAGCGTTTCTCGGAAACGGGTGCCGCCGTCGCTGTGACCGGTAGATCGACCTCGCGGCTTCGAACGCGGTACTGCCACACAAGGCCAATCGCGCCCCACAAAAGCGGTAGTACGACGCCCGCATCGATGAACGCACGCGGCGCGATCGACCACGTGCGTACCCAGGTAACAAGCACCACCAGCAAGCTCAGAAAGATCCAGGATACAACCAGGCGCGCCCGCGGGGCGTACACAAGTCCCATAGCGACCGCCGGGGCGAGCAAACGCACATGCAACCGCGGCTCGCGGTCAAGCTCGAGCGCCCGTCCCACCACGCGAGGGATAAACCGTTTGTGGAAGGCGCGGTAACCCTCGGTGTAAAGATTCACCACCACCCAGACGCCAAGGCCCGCCCAGTAAAGCCCGCTGCACGTGGCCGGGTCACAATGGCGCACCTCAACCACGTGCGGCGTCAGCCGAAATACAGCCTGCATGAGTAGCGCCGCTACCCCGATAATCGCCCAACCTGATACCCAACGTTGCACGCCGCATTCTCATACTATCCCGTCCTGACTGCAACGATGAAGCGCGTGGCACACCCTAACTCAAGTCCTTGAAGCCACTGCTTGCCCGTTCCGGAAGAGACAGCCGTGCGAACGTGTGGCACAACATCGCTCGTTATGTCGGATTTCATTCTTTCGCTAAAGGGCCTCACGAAAGCGTACTCGGCGGATAAAGTCGTCTTCGCGGACGTTTACTTGTCATTTCTACCCGGTGCCAAAATCGGAGTGCTTGGCGCGAACGGCGCGGGCAAATCTTCGCTTTTGCGCATCCTAGCGGACACGGACAACCAGTACACCGGGGAGGTGTGGCGCAAACCCGGCCTGACCGTCGGCTACGTCTCCCAGGAGCCCAATCTCGGCAACGCGACATCCGTCCGAGAGGCCGTGGAAGTCGCTGTGGCCAAACAGCGCGCGCTGATTCAGGAGTTTGAGACGCTGGGCGCCCGCCTCGCCGAGCCCATGGATGAAGCGGAGATGATGAAGATCCTTGAGCGGCAGGCAGAGCTACAAGATCGCATTGATGCCGTCGACGCCTGGAACTTCGACCGCACCGTCGAGGTTGCAATGGAAGCGCTGCGCCTACCGCCACCAGACGCCGATCCGCGTACCCTCTCCGGGGGTGAGCGGCGGCGCGTCGCGCTGTGCCGAACGCTGCTGGAGCAACCCGACCTCCTGCTACTCGACGAGCCCACCAACCACCTAGATGCGGAATCGGTTGGTTGGCTCGAACAGCACCTGAAGCAGTACAAAGGTGCCATCGTCGCCGTCACCCATGACCGCTACTTCCTCGACAATGTCGCCGAGTGGATTCTGGAGATCGAGCGCGGCAAATGCTTGCCATTCGAAGGCAACTACAGCGGCTGGTTAGAGGCGAAAGAAAAACGTCTTGCACTCGAAGAGAAGTCGGATGCCTCGCGCAAACGCAAGATCGCACAGGAGCTTGAATGGGTGCGCGCGTCCCAGAAGGCTCGCCAGACCAAAAGCCGGGCTCGCATTCAAGCGTTCGAGGACCTGGTCGCCGAGGAAGGCGCAAGCAGGCGCGATCCGAACGAAATCCGCATTCCCCAAGGGCCGCGTCTCGGCGAAAAGGTCATCGAGGTTCAACACGTGCGCCACGCGTTCGGCGATAACTTGCTCTTCGAGGACCTCAACTTCAACATTCCCCGCGGCGCCATCGTCGGAATTATCGGGCCTAATGGCGCTGGCAAGACCTCGCTCTTCCGTATTCTCGCCGGCGAACTCAAGCCCGACAGCGGCGAGGTCAGCTTTGGCGAGACCCTGAAGCTCGCCTACGTCGACCAAAATCGCGATGCCCTTGCAGGCGATCATAACGTCTGGCGCGAGATCAGCGGCGGCCTGGACGACGTGGAGTTTGGCAAAGACCGTGTTGCATCGCGCGCCTACGTCTCCTGGTTCAACTTTCGCGGGCCGGATCAGCAGAAGCTGGTGAAAGACCTTTCGGGCGGGGAGCGCAATCGGGTACATCTGGCCAAGCTTCTCAAGAGCGGCGGCAACGTACTGCTGCTCGATGAGCCGACCAACGACCTAGACGTTGACACCTTACGTGCGCTTGAATCGGCGATTCTTGAGTTCGCGGGCTCGGTCCTGGTCATTAGCCATGACCGCTGGTTCCTGAATCGCATCGCAACCCACATCATCGCCTTTGAGGGTGACAGCTCCGTCGTATTCTTTGAAGGCAGCTACCAAGACTACGAGGCGGATAGGCGCAAGCGCTTCGGCGAAGACGCGCTTGTACCCAAGCGCATCAAATACCGCAAACTCGTCGCCGCCTAAGCGTGCCGCCCGCAAGAAAATCCCCCCATTCACCAGGGCGCTGTCCCGGCGAGTGCATGGCTGCGGGCACATGGCTGCGGGCACATGGCTGCGGGGTTCCGCGGCGGACCTCGGGGAGACCCCAGATTGGGTACGGACGCAGCGCAGTGCCCAATCTCGGGGGGATTCGGAGGGTGCGCCTGCGCGCCTGAGCAACCGCGGGCCCCGCAGCCACGCGCTCGCCGGGACCCCGGCCCACCGGGACCCGCCCACCGTGCGCCCCCTCCCGGCCGCCGCCGGGCTCAATCTCTTCCTTCACCGTATTAGGCGAGATAGATGACTAAGGGGCCCAGCGCGGGAGCGCTGCGCGTGGTAGGTCGCAATGGTGAGCGTGCTTGCGTGGATCTTCCTGGGGATGGTGGCGCTACACGCGCTCGGTTTTGGACACGCGCTGCATGCGCTGTCCCGCACCCGCAGCCGGGAGGGCTCGGTCGCCTGGTTTGTGGCGCTTATCACCGTGCCCTGGCTGGCTATCCCCGCCTATTGGTTCTTCGGGCGACGCCACTCGGAAGTCTACGAGCTCCGCATTCAGGCCGAGCGGCAGACCATCGCCGAACGCATTGAGCGCCAGGTTTTCGTCGCCTGCGGATCCGCGCTCGACTCCGCGCTGGCCTCGTCGCCAGGCGTATCCAAGACGGCCTGGGAGAACAGACAAGAGCACCCGCCCAACACCGAACGCGTCAAGCTCTTCCTCGACGGACCGACCTGCTTCGACGCGCTGGTGCAAGCCATTGAAGCCGCCCAGAGCTACGTGCTGCTAGGCTACTACAGTCTGGAGGCGGGCCAAGTAAGCAAGCGCATTCTGAATGCCCTTGAGATATGTTGCGCACGCGGCGTCGCTGTATGCGTCTACTATGACGAAATGGGCTCGCAGGCCCTGCCAAAACGGGGCGTCGAGGCACTGCGCCGCGCGGGCGGCAAGGTCTGTGGCTTTGATATGGGCCCCCGACAGCGCCAGCGCTTGCGCGTCAACTTCCGCAACCATCGCAAACTCTGTGTCATCGACGGGCAAGCAGGATTTATTGGCGGCATCAACCTCGTCGACGAATATCTCCCCAAGGATGGCACTCCGGGTTGGCGTGACACACATCTTTGGTTCGAGGGCCCGGCCGTAAGCGAGCTCCAAGCGCTCTGGCTCCGTGACTGGCTTTGGTCCGGCGGCCCCGAACCAACACTTGCCTGGCGCCAGACGCCCTCCCGCAAAACCCCGGGCACTCCAGACGTCCTAACGTGCGGGCTCAACATCATCGGGACAGGTCCCCTGCGCCCCGAGCCCACCGGTGCCGTTTGGGCCTGCAACTTCATCGCCCAGGCGAAGCGCTTTCTGTGGATAGCAACGCCCTACTGCATTCCCGTCGAACCCGCGGCATCCCTGCTGCGCGCCGCCGCAGAACGCGGCGTCGATGTCCGCGTTTTACTGCCCGAACGCGCAGATCATGCCTGGATGACTTGGGCAGGCGACACACATATTCACGAGCTATTCGGGAGCAACATACGCTTCTATAAATATCGAAATGGTTTTATGCACCAGAAGGTGTGGTTGAGCGAAGAGCTCGGCGCCGTCGGCTCGATGAACCTCGACGCACGCTCGCTGAGCCTCAATTTCGATGCACTAGCCTTGCTCCGCGGCCAGGCGGTGCTCGATGCGCTCAAGGACATGCTGCTCGCCGACTTTGAGCAGGCGCGCCTGCTGACCCGCAGCCCTATTCCCGAACATATTTGGTATCGACGTCTGCGGTCCCGAGTCGCAAGCCTCGCCTCGCCATTCCTGTAAACGCGAAGCCCGGCGTTAGATCGTCACGCCAACCTAGATTAGGGTTGCCAGCCATGCAGGTGGCGAATGTCGTTGGGCCCGTCGTGCTGGTCATGCTGCTTGGATCGCTGCTGCGGCGTAGTAATCTCTTCGACGCACGGGCTTTCTCGGCGATGAATTCCCTGACATACCGCGTGGGCCTGCCGGCGTTGCTCGTGGTCAAGACCGCAACGCTCAAGCCCGATCTCGCGGGATCGCTCCGGATCTTCTACGTGATCGCTACAGTGGCGCTGGCGTGCATCGTCATCAGCTTTTCGCTCGCCCATCTCCTTGGGCTTGCCCGGCCCCGCCGGGCTGCCTTCGTGCAGGGCGCCTATCGCGGCAATATCTCCTTCGTTGGCTTGAGCATCCTGTTCTACGCCGCGCAGGAACCCAGTGCGGGGTCGCGGCTCGAGACCCTCGGCCTACTCACCCTTGGCCTAACGGTCCCCTGCTACAACGCACTGGCGGTCTTCATCCTCGCCAGCAGTGACGCATCTCAGCAGCTGTCCCCCATCAAAGTGCTGCGGCGCATCATCACCAACCCGCTGCTGGTTGCCAGCCTGCTCGGCCTCGCGTTTTCACTCCTGCCTCTCCCCTTCCCGCCGCTGCTTTTGCGGACAGGTGAAGCACTCGGCCAGATGTCACTGCCGCTGGCGTTGCTCGGCATCGGGGCCGGTCTCGACCTTGGGGCTCTGAGCCGGAGCATGTGGCTCCCGTTGGCTGCGACGGTTATCAAGCTGGTGGCCGCGCCACTGCTCGGCTTGGCGCTCGGAACGTGGATGGGCCTAAGCGTCACCGAACGACAGGTCGCGCTTGTCCTCCTTGCTACGCCGACTGCCTCGGCTGCCTTCATCATGGCGGAGCAAATGGGTGCCGACGCCCAGCTCACAACCCACATCATCATCCTCTCCACGATGCTGTCGGCCTTCTCACTCGCCTTCACGCTCTGGCACGCCTTCTAACGACAGTGGACGCCGAGAGGTTGATATTGAGCAAGACTGGTCTAGCCTCCGACAGGTGATGTGGAGGGCGAGCGGGCGGCACTTGCTGGCCTTTATTGGGCTAGTGTTCGCCATAGGCTGCGGCAAAGGTCTGCCCCAAGCACCCGCCGCTCCGGCCCTCCGCGTTACCGTGGTAGCGCCGTTGCGGCCGCCCCTCGACATCGAAGTCAGTCTCTTCGCGGAGGTTCGGACCGCACAGCGCTCCGCGGTAGGCGCGGAAGTTGCGGGCCGCGTCGTCAAGCTGGCTGCGCGGGAAGGCCAGAGAGTAGACCGCGGCGCGGTGCTAGCCCGACTCGATGACCGCGTGCCCGCGCAGGAGCTGCTGCGCTTGAACGCGGCGCTGAAATCTGCCGCGGCGGAGGCCAAAGTCGCTGAGGCTCAATCGGCGCGGCTGCTCGAGGCCGGTGGCTCAGTTGCTTCCGAGGCCGAACGCGACGAAGCACGAGCTCGGGCAGATGGCAGCCAAGCCGCCGTTCAGGGCTTAGAGGCGGAGATCGAAGCCGCTGAACTCACCGTCGCGCAGCATTTAGTGCGCGCGCCTTTTGCCGGCCGGGTGTCAGCCCGCCTCGTCGAAGAGGGTGCCCGCGTGGCAGCGGGCGACCCTGTGCTTGAGCTTATTTCCGATGGGCCACCAGAAATATGGGCGTACGCACAACCGGAGGTCGCCGCATCAATAACGCCAAAGAGCACGCTTGAAGGCAGCTACCGGGGCGAAACGCTGCGCTTGCGCCTGATTGAGCGCGTGAGCGCTCTGTCCCAAGGCGGAAGCACGCAGGTACTGCGCCTCGCCTGGCCCACGGATGGACCTCCGGCGACGGTGGGCGAGAGTCTGCGGGTGCGCGTCAAACGGCGTATCGGCGGCAGCGGTTTTATCGTCCCCAAAGACGCATTGTCTCAAGGACCTACGGGCGACTGGATGCTCTTCGTGATTGACGACGACGTCTCGGACTCGAGCCCGCCGGACACTGCCGCCGCTGAGCCTCGGACAAGGGGCGTCGCGCGACGCCTCGGTGTGCAAGTGCTGGCGGATGAACGCGAGCTAGCTTTGGTCGACTCTCCGTCGCTGAACGTGCATTCGGCCGTTGTGGTCCGTGGCAATGAACGGCTGGCGCCGGGATCCCGGGTAGAAATCCTAGAATCCCCGGCAGGGCGGGACGCACCGGAACTCGCCGGTAGTGGCGCAAGGGAACCCAAGGGGTGACCGCTGAGGGCGACGACCAGCGGCTGAACGCCAACCATGCTGGCGCTGTGCTGCCGCGGGGCGCACGTCCTGGGGTGCCCGAGTCGTTGCCACCGGGACCGCAAGACGGCTCGCCCCTCGACCGCTGGCTAGTCGACCACCCCGTGGCCGTTGCTGTGGGGCTATTTTTGGTCTGCTTCCTGGGACTGGTCAGCGTCACCAAAATCCCTATCCAACTCACCCCGGACCTGAGCGAACCGGCGGTCACCCTGCGTGTGCTTTGGCCCGGCGCCGCACCGACGGAGGTGGAATCGGAAGTGCTACGGCCGCTCGAAGAGGCGGTTAATGATATTCCTGGCCTTAAGCGCCTTGAGGGAACCGCCAACTACGGCGAAGGAACGCTTGAACTTGAGTTCAACGCGAATGTCGATCCAGATGCCGCAACGGTCCAGGTCGCCAACCGCCTCGCGTCGGTGGCAGCGCTGCCGGTGGCAGCCACCCCACCACAAATTCTGCCGGCGAACTCAAGCGGCCCCCCGCTCGCGGTGATCAGCCTAACGGCGCTGGAGGGTGGCGATGCCGACAACTTTCTATCCTGGGTAGAGGAGCGCATCGCGCCCGAGTTTGGGCGCATCCCCGGCATCGCACAGGCGCAGGTTGTCGGCGGCCGCAGGTCAGAAGTGCATCTGGACCTCGACCCCTACAAGGTCGCCCGGGCAGGCCTGACTGTGAGCGGACTTGGCAATCAACTACGCGACAACATCACGGACCAATCCGGTGGCGCCATTGAGCAGGGCAAGCGACGCCTCCTCGTGCGAGCCGACTTGCCCAACGAGCGGGCCGAGTCCTTTGGCGCACTCGCGGTCGCCGAAGATGCGCAAGGCGGGCCCGTCGTGCTCTCGGATTTGGGGGTGGCGCGCATCGGGTATCGTCGAGCCGCGTCGGTGACCTACCTCAATCAGGAGCCCGGGCTGATTCTGCTGCTGCGGCGTCAACCCGGCTACAACGTTCTGACGGCGACGCGCGCAGTGATCAACCGTCTTGATGAGCTAACGCCGCGCTTGCAGCGCGCGGGCCTGGAGCCGATGCTCATCTCGGACCAGCGCGAATACATCGAAGGTGCGCTGCACCACGTGACGCTGAATCTGGGCCTCGGCGCCCTGCTAGCGACGCTGATTTTAATGCTGCTACTCCGCAGCCTACGCGCTTCCTTGCTTGTCGCTGGCGCAATTCCAGCGTGCCTCGCCGCAACCGCCATCGGGCTCTACGTGACCGGGCGCACGCTCAACGTCATCTCCATTGCCGGGGTCACATTTGCGGTGGGCATGGTGCTCGACAACGCCATCGTGGTGACCGAAGCCGTTGCTTTCTGGCGCGACCGGGGCCTCGGAAATCGCGCCGCTGCCCTCAAAGCCGGTGGCGAGGTGGGCGGCGCACTCGTCGCCAGTACCTTAACCTCGCTGGCGGTATTCTTACCGCTGCTCGGCTGGGTCGGCCAAGCCGCCGAGCTCATCGCCGACCTTGCCATCGCGATTTCCTTCGCGCTCTTCGCATCGCTGCTTTACTCGCGGCTGGTCGTCCCCTCGCTGGCCGCGAGCATCTGGCGCACACCGCGCAAGACGGCACCATCCGCATCCGCGGACCGAGCAGAGGCCGCCGAGCGCCGAGTGTTTTGGATCGACAGGCGCAGTGGGCGCATGATCTTCGGCTTGGGGGTGCCTGCACTCTGCATCGGCGCGGCGGCCTGGCTAATGCCGCCGCTCGAGTACCTGCCGGAGGGCAACCGAGAAATTGTTTACGCCATTCTCGTGCCGCCGCCGGGCTACGGCGTACCGGAGCTGCGCCGGATCGCGGCCCAGCATCAAGCCGCGGTGGAACCGCTTCGCACCGACACGCCTGAACCGACACGCATCAAGCGTTCCTTTTTCGTCGGTAGCCCCGGCAATATTTTCGCGGGCGTTGTCGGTTGGACCAGCGCTGCGGTGCCCCAGGCGGTCCGGGACATGCAGGCCATTCACCGCAACATCCCCGGTACGTTCAGCGTCGTCAGGCAGGCATCTCTCTTTGGTCGCCGCCTCGGCTCAGGCCGCTCGGTTGAACTCGATCTGCAGGGAAGCGATCTTGGGGATCTCGAACACGCCGCGGCGTACGCGATGGCCGCGCTCCGCGAGCGCCTCCCGGGAACCCAAGTGCGTCCTATTCCCGACCTCGGCGCCAAGAGCCTAGAGATCCGCGTCAGCCCCAGACTCGAACGTCTGGCGAAGGCAGGCATCTCACTTGCTGAGTTCAAGTCGACTGTCGGCGCCAGTATCGATGGGACTTTTCTCGGCGAGGTAACGCTTATCTCCGGCGACAGGCGCGATGTTCAACTGCGCCTGCGTCCTCCCGGCAGCCATGCGTGGCCGGACAGCGCAAGTCTCGCAGACCTGGCACAGCTACCGGTTGTAGGCCGCGCTGGCAACGTCTTCCCTTTGGGCGAGGTGGCGGAGATCGCTTCGATCACCAGTCCAACGTCCGTGCGCCGCATCGACGAACAGCGCGCCATCAGCATTCAAGTGGCCCCACCTGAGTCAATTTCTCTTGAGCGAGCGATTGTCACAACCACTGATATTATTGATGAAATGCGCACAGAAGGCTACCTTCCGGGAGGAATGGAAGCCAAGTTGGGTGGTGACGCGGATGACTTGGCCGAGGCGAAATCTAGCCTCTCGATGACCTTGCTCTTCGCCCTGATGATTACTTATTTACTCCTGGCAGCCCTGCTAGAGAACTTCATCGCGCCCATCGCCATCATCGTCGCGGTGCCTCTTGCCGCATGCGGCGGTATTGTTGGCTTTCGCCTGGCGAGCGAGCTGGTCGCCGGCCAAACCCTCGATATCTTCTCCTCGGCGGGACTGCTGATGTTGATAGGTCTGGTGGTCAACAACGCTATCTTGCTCGTGGATGCGGCGCTGAACGCGCGCCGCGAGGGCGCGTTGCCCCGGGCCGCGGTACGCGAGGCGGTGAAGCGCCGACTACGCCCCATCCTCATGACGACAACCACCTCGGTCGTCGGCCTTGCACCGCTCGTCGTGTACCAAGGCACCGGATCCGAACTCTACCGCGGCATTGGCTCGATCGTTCTTGGCGGCATGCTGCTTTCGACCGCGATCACGCTGCTCACCACGCCCGCTTTGCTGATTACTCTGCGCATCTTGCGTGCCAATACCGGTGAGCGCGTTTAATACGCTGAAGGAAGAGATTGAGCCCGGCGGCGGCCG
>SLQV01000100.1 GCA_007131285.1 Myxococcales bacterium | reverse complement strand
GGAGAACTTTGTGCCGGAGATGCTTAAGTCGGTCGAAGACCTCTAGAGCAGGGGGGATTGGATCCCAGGGCCGGAAGGCCGAGGGGCATCGGTACTTCAAGCACGCGGCTAGGTTCGGCAGCCTTTCGGTAGGGGAGATACGCTGGTCAAAAGCATCAACGTTGAGGCTAATCGTTCAGAAGATCGAGCAACAACAAAGAGGTTCGAGGTGGCGCGCGAAGGAGTGCTTCGGGCCCCTGCGCAACTTTAGGGCGACCTCCAGAGGTACAGCGGGGGAGCAGGTTACGGATTGACGGCCCGAGGCTTTGTCAATTTTCACGAAGTACACCCCCTGAAGCGTTGCGAGTGAGACGGCATCTATCACGATGGCAGGTTCGGTCCTGCGTGCAGAGATGCGCGTCCGCGGGGTAGGCGTTAAAGCGGTGTTTCCAGGCGTTTGAGCAATGAATCGAGGTGGTCGAGCGAGTGATAACTCAGGCTGACGGTTCCGCTGCCGTCCGAGCGCGCCTTGACGACGGTTGCGCAGCCGGTTGCATTGGCGACGCGCCGTTCGAGTGCGCGCGTATTCGGCGTTGCAATGGTGCTCTTGCTTGGCGCTGTGCTTGTATCGCTCTGGCCGTGAGTTGAAGTGACGTTGCGTGCAGCCTTGACTGCGTGCTCTGTCCGCCGAACGCTCCACCCTTCGTCGATGGCTTTCTGCGTTAGTTTTTGCAGAATTGCCGGTGTCGGTGCCCCTAGCAGCGCTCGGCCGTGACCTTCGCTTAGTCGGCTACTTTCGATATGTTCGAGCACAGAGTCTGGAAGCTTGAGGAGGCGCAGGTGGTTAGTGAGCGTTGAGCGGTCTTTGCCGAGTCGTTTAGCTAGCGTTTCGATATCATACGCAAACTCCTCGGTGAGGCGCTTCAATGCCCGAGCGGTCTCAACTGGGCTGAGGTCCTCTCTTTGAATGTTTTCAACCAGCGCGATTTCGAAAGCGTCGCGGTCGGTGAGTTCATGAACGACTACCGGAACGCGTTGCAAACCGGCAAGCTGCGCGGCACGCCAGCGGCGCTCCCCCGCAACCACTTCATAGTCCTCCCGTCCGATTAAGGGTCGGACCAGCAGCGGCTCGAGGATACCGTACTGTCTGATCGAGTCAGCTAACTCTTCAAGCGAGGTGCTATCAAAGCAGCGCCTCGGTTGATCGGGACGCGGGTGGAGAGCTTCAATAGGCACTTCCCGGGGTGGCCCGGAGCCGAGGGCTTCAGAGGCGGCCGGAAGCAGGGCATCAAGGCCGCGGCCCAGTCGCGGCCGTGCCCGGGAAGGTCGAGTTACTGTCATCGTTTCCATCCCGGCTGACGCAAGCGGCAGTGCAGCGGGCAGCCATGTTCACCTATCTCAGTCCGCCGGTAGAGAGTTAAGCACCTCGCGCGTAAGTTGCAAATACGCGAGGGCCCCTTTGGACGTCGGATCGTAAAGGGCAATCGGCAATCCATGCGAAGGCGCTTCTGCCAAGCGTATGTTTCTCGGCACAATCGCTTCGAATGTCGGGTAGTGGGCCTTTACTTCGTCCGCTACCTCGACGGCAAGCCGGTTGCGTATATCGAACATGGTGAGCAGAACGCCTCGGAGGCTCAGCTTGCGGTTCAGGGCACCCCGCACGCGTTGAATCGTGTTTGTCATTTGCGAAAGCCCTTCGAGGGCGAAGTATTCACACTGGAGTGGGACGATGACCTCGGATGCGGCGCAAAGCGCGTTCAAGGTAAGCAGGCCCAGTGAAGGCGGACAATCGATCACAACAACCGAGTCCTTGAGTTCCACTGCGCCCGCAAATGCTGACCGTAGACGTACGAACCGATCGCTTTCGTTGAGAAGTTCTGATTCAAGCCCCGACAGGTCTGGGCTTGCTGGAATGATCGAAAGCCCTTCTACGGCGGTCTGCGCTAGCGCAGCACCACACGCAAGTTCCCCGCGTAATACTTCGTAGATACCTTCACGCCCCTGAATGCGAGGGTCTAGACCAACGCCGCTGGTGGCATTCGCCTGAGGATCGAGGTCAACCAGCACGCAGGGTATCTCGGCTAGGGCGATCGAAGCCGCTAGATTTACCGAGGTCGTGGTCTTCCCCACGCCGCCTTTCTGATTCGCAATGGCGATGACGTGCACGGTTTCGAAAGTTCTCGGAGTAAACCCAAACCTCGCTGTGCGAGGACTCAAGGCCAACCGATTTCGGTAGGGTTGACCCGCTAGCACCGCTGCTTGTTGGCTCCGTGATTAGCAGCGGAGGACAATAAGGACTGTCCAAACTCGTGGGGGGGTGTCAGGTTCAGTTAGCGCTCAGGCGGGAAGCGATCGGTCCGCGAGATACCAGAGTAGCGCCAGAGAAAGCGCTAATACGACAGCACAAAGAAGAGCAAGCTTGGGGCCTGTCCAGAACGCGTCCTGCCGATAAATACGCGCCTGCGCGGTTTCGCTCAACTGAACGTTGAGCTGGTAATCTTCGGGCTTTCTCGACGCGTAGTACGACATGGAGACCAAAGCTAGCGCCGAGGCTCCCCGTTGGCAACGGTCCACCGTGTCCGAGACCGAGGGCGCTTCGGGGGCTTTGCCCGAAGTGTAGGCGTTGGCCGGGAGGCGGAAGCTGAGGATGCGCCGGAGAGCGGCTGACCACAGTGTGTAAGGCCAAGCGGCGCGCGACCTAATTCGCCATCTGCCAACGCTGGTTTTGGCGGCTAAGGCATCTGGCTTGGGCGAGGCGCGAGGCGGAGTGGGGTTGGGCAGGCGGTCGCACATGTGGCAGCCGGTTATCGAGGCGCTCCCGTGTGGACTGAACGCTTGCGAGCGAGTCGACCGGAGACGCTAAGAAGTGCATACTTGGGTGATGGATCGTGTAGAAATTCTGAGTGCTCGAGAGCTTGAGACAATGCGCCGCTCGTGTCGGATGGCAGCGAGTTGCTTAAGCGCTGTGGGCGAAATATTACACGTCGGGATAACCACCGAGGACATCAACCGTTTTGTCCATGAATATATCACCTCGCGCGATGCTTATCCTGCGCCCCTGAACTACAACGGGTTTCCAAAGAGCGTATGTACGAGCGTCAATGAGGTCGTGTGTCATGGCATTCCGGGACCACAGGTGTTGACTTCAGGCGATATTATTAACGTCGATGTCACAACGATGCTGCCCAAGGTGGCAGGCTATTTCGGCGATACCAGTGCTATGTTTTACATCGGGGATCCATCTGAAGACGCTCAAAAAGTCGTTGAAGTGGCGCGGGAGTCTTTGCGACGCGCCATTGCTGTGGTGGGTCCCGGTGCACGTCTTGGGGACATCGGCCACGTCATCCAAAGCTATGCTGAAGCGCAGGGGTGTTCTGTTGTTCGCGACTACGTAGGTCATGGCGTGGGCCGTAAATTTCATATGCCACCTCAGGTTGCCCACTACGGTACCGCAGGGACGGGAAGACGGCTCAAAGAAGGGATGACCTTTACCATCGAGCCTATGATAAATTTGGGTGGATTTGAAACCGAGCTCCAAAGTGACGGGTGGACTGTGTTGACGCGTGATCGATCCCTCTCTGCACAGTTTGAGCACACGCTGCGCGTGACCTCGTCAGGGTGCGAAGTGCTAACAGCCCGCGAGGGAGTGCTGAAGCACTCAGAGGACCGTCCGTGGGTGCGCGCGGCATAAAAATGGTATCCGCCTAGAGCGGGGTTATTTCGCGCTTGAGTACTGCGGCGTAAATGCCAGCACTGCGCACTTAGCTCGCGAGGTGGCTACGGGATGCACTATCGTCTTTGCATGAATATAGCACGCGCGGCGAAAGCGAAGGACCTAGGACGGGTGGCGTTGTGAGTGTCGAGGTGAGCTGGATACGCGTTGGTGAGGCGCGAATGGACGCGGAACTTGACGCTGTGAAGGTGGTGATCGGCACGAATCGCTACGGTCGTCCTGTCGAGGGTCTCGTCGTAGGCCCCTTGGATTCCGGGGAATGGGTCGCGTACGTCAATCGTTGCTGCCACCACCCCGTGCCTCTGGACAGCCGCCCAGGTGAGACATGGATCGATGGTGCGAAACAAGAGCTTGTCTGCGCGGCCCATGGCGCGCGCTACCGCATGAAGGACGGCGTATGCACCGCAGGGCCTTGCCCAGGTGAAGCGTTGGTGCCTCTCCGACTCGAACGGCGCGGTACGGAGATGTGGGTTGAGCCACCCTTGACATCGGTGCTTCACAGTTTGCGCTAGTTTGCTCAAGGTGGGTGGGGCCTCGCGTAACAGCCACGGGCCTTTACGGCAAAAAACCGTCCGGTCTCGGCGATGAAGGCCGAGAGCCAGCCCCCGTAGACGCACCCGGTATCCAACCCTAGGGCGTGCGGCCAGTGCTGCAGTCCCCGTCGGGCATCATGCCCGAAGAGTACGGTCTGCGGCCCCGGCCAGCTCAAAGCCCAGGGGGGGGCATCAAGATTCGCGCTGACTTGCTTGCTCGTCGCGTGGAAACTTCGGCCGTAGAGCGTGTCTCGGGCGCGTTGGGCGTGAATCGGGTGTGCGGGATTGAGTGCACCATGCACCGCGAGCAGATTAAGGTCAGAAAAAAACAATATGTGTGGCAGGCGCTCGAGCCATGCGAGTGCCGCAGACGAAGGCTCACCTGATTCAGCAGTTGCCGGCCGCCCACGGCGGCTACTTAGCCAGCGAGCATCGTGGTTTCCAAGGACCGCTTGCGCGCAGAGGGCTTGGGCGCGGTCAACAACACCGGTGCTGTGGGGCCCTTTCCCAACTAGGTCGCCAAGTAGCACCAAGGCATCACGGTCCGGACAGAAGCGACACAGCGCAAGCAGCGCATCAAGCTCTCTAAGGCAGCCATGAACATCGCCGATAAATAGCGTGTGTCGCTTTCCCGATACACCCGTGCCTACCCTTGCGTTTTCCTCGGAACCTGCACTCATGGTAAGGCTTTGCGGGTTGGTTGCTGTACCGCGCATGGCCGCTCAGCACGCACGACGCCGACTTGTCGTTTCCTTGCCTCTATCGCTTTTGTCTGCGGTACGCCGGCTACGAGAAGTGAACGGCTGTTTGCGATACCCGACGGAGGCCAGCGACCTGTTGGTTCTCCTGAACCTCTGCATAAGCTGTCAACACAAGCTCAAGTAGGGATTCTACGGCAACCGTTATGCGTGGATTGTCTGGCTTCCAGGCGATGTTCAGCTCTCGCAGGGTATCGCTGCGGGTCATGCTGACCGTATGTTCGGTCAGTGGCGTTTCCTGGCGTCGCGCAACCGCTTCTGCTTGTGGGTCTTCAGGCGCTTTCCAATCAAAGCATACGCCGGTGCCGCCCCGCTGGCTGCGCACGCTAAGCGAAATGGAAAGAAGTCCCGCGGTTTCGCCGAAGCTTCCAAGGCGGCTCACGAAGGTTCGCATCGTGCAGGTTCCCTGTGGGTCAGCGTAAATCGTCTTTAGAAGTCCGTGTGTCGCTTGGCGTAATTGCTGGAGGCTTTCACTTTCGAGTCGGCGACGCAGGTGTCGCCGAAACTTCAGATAGTCACTGTAGCCGACGAAGCGCACGACAGCGATCACGAGCACAGACATGAGTATCAACGATGCCCCCACCTGCCAGTCTCTGCCCGTTGCTACCACGATGGCTGACGCCGCCAGAAGCAATGAAAAGCCGTAGAGCATCAGCACCGCGCGCCGGTGCGTCACCCCGAGCTCAAGCAGACGATGATGAATGTGGCCTTTATCCGGCGAGAAAACAGGTCGACGCTCAATCACGCGGCGCAGCATGGCAAAAAGTGTGTCGATAATGGGCACGCCCATCGCAAGGATGGGAACCAGTAACGCGACCGTAGTCGCGCTCTTCACCGACGCGCCGAGCATCGAGCTTGTCGCCAACGAAAAGCCAAGAAACATGCTACCGCTGTCGCCCATGAAAATGGAGGCTGGATTAAAGTTGTAGAGCAAAAAACCTAAGATAGCGCCGCCTAGAGCCGCTGAGAGAGCAATAACCAGTAGGTCTTGATTGATAGCGCCCACCACGAAGTTCGTTGCGCACGTGAAAAATGCTAACCCGGCTGCGAGGCCATCGAGGCCGTCGATCAGGTTTAAGGCGTTGATAATGCCCACGATCCACACAATGGTGATCGGAAGAGCAAAAACGCCCATCTCTAGTTGCCCAACCCACGGAAGGGCCACGGAGTCGATGCGAAATCCACAGGCAAACGCAAATATCGCAGTCGCCACCTGGACCAGAAGCTTGCGCCACGCGCCGACACCACGAATGTCATCAAGCGCACCGAGCGCGCCCATTGCAAGCCCGCCTACCAGCAATCCCACCAACGCGAGGGGTCGGGCAAGAAGCCGCGTCTGTAAGTCAGGATCGAAAAGCGTTGCAATGCCTAGTGCAACAAAGAACGCGACGAGCACGGCAACGCCACCGAGCCGCGGTATGGGGGCTTGATGAACGTGACGGCCACCGGGGACGACGACCACGCCGCTGCGTAACGCCCAGAAACGAACGACAGGAGTAAGTAGAGCTGCCACGAACGCAGCGGTGGCGAGAGCAACGAGTGCGGTATTCATGCAACCTCTGAGACCATGTTTCTAGCCAAATCGCCTTAGATCCTGGCCCTCCTTGGGCGCGAGCGACGAATCACCGGCGTCGGGCCTCGAAGGCTCTTCTGACGTGGTGTAACCGTAGCCATAGCCGTAGCCATAACCCTTGCCGTAGCGCCCGGCCGGGCTTTCGGCCTCGTTTAGCGCAACGCCCAGCAGTCGCGCGCGGACCCGCCCGAGGCTGTCGAGGGCCGACAAAAGCGCATCGCGGGTACTTACTTTCGAACGCACGACGAGCAGGGTTCCGTCCATCTCAGCTGCCAAGACGGATGCATCGGTCACAGGAACGACCGGGGGCGTATCGAAAATAATGAGGTCGAATCGCGCTTTTAGCTCGGCAAGTGTTTGGCTGAAGCCCGGTGCGTGTAGCATTTCCGACGGCGTTGGCGGCAAGGGGCCACTGGTCAGTAGTGCGAGTCCGGGAATGTCGGTTGCCAATAAGGCATCCTCGAGCTGCCCTACGCCTGCAATCAGGTTGGTCAGACCGATCGAGTTATCGACGCCAAAGGTCTGATGAATGCGCGGGCGCCGTAGGTCTGCATCCACCAGGAGCACCTTTTTGGTAGATTGCGCGAAAGCTACCGCAAGATTAACGGCCAGGGTCGTTTTGCCTTCTCCTGGTTTTGGGCTGGTTACCACCAGCGTACGCAGAGGCCTGTCTATTGAAGCGAATAGCAAGGCGGTGCGTAGACTACGAATAGCTTCGGCTGCGGCGGCACCCGCGTGATGATGCACTAACAGATCACGCCGAGTCCGCGAAGCGACCGAAGCCGGTTCGTTCGGGCTGCGCTCCGCACGGCGCCGGCTACGGCGTGTCTGAGGTAACGCGATAAGCCCTGATTGCTCTGCCAAGGCGCGGGGAGTAACCCCGATAACAGAGACCCCGAGGTCCTTCAGTTCTTCCACCGTTCGCAACGTGTGGTCTAGGCGTCCGAGCAGGAGGGCCAGGCCAACTCCCAAGAGTAAGCCGATTGCGAAAAAGGCGGCTAGATTTACCGAAAGTCTTGGAAATATATGCCGTTGTGGTTGCAGTGCGCGGTCGACGACACGCACGTGCGAAAAGTTTACCATGCGCGTCAGGTCCGTCTCAGTGCTTCGCTTCAAAAGCATCTGATACAGATTTTCGTTATTGACCTGCGTGCGCTGGAGCCGCTCAAACTCCATGGATTTTCGGTTGAGGTCCAGGCCGCGTTGGTTGGCTTCGGCGAGCGCAGCGCGGAAGCCTTTTTCCATCGCATACACCTGGGCGAGCTGCGCTTCGTGGGCAGTGACTAGACTCTCGTGCGCGCGGCGAAGCTCTGCTGATGTTGATTCAATATCCTGGTTGAGTTCAACCAGTGTGGGATGATTGGGCCCAAAGCGCGTCTCGAGACGCCCACGTTTGGCTTCAAGATCACTAAGTTCCGTGGCGATACGCCCAAGATTGCCGTCTTCGCCTCCGAGAAAAGCAGCGAGTGCTTTCGGATTAGTCAGTCCGCGGAGCTGTTCGACGCGCGCCTCTAGCGTCACCCGGCGTGCCCGTACCGTTGCGAGTTCATCGCCAAAACGTGTCATGTCCGACGCGACTAGATTCTGTCGGTCCTCCATCGATACGGACACGATTGCATTATCTTTTTTGAAGTTGTGAAGAGCTTGCTCCGATTCGATTAGCCGGGATCGTACATCGTTGAGTTGATCTGACAGCCAGTCAATGGCGTCAACCGTCGCCGACATATGGTCTTCGACCGTTTTCGCAAGGTATTCGTCGCAGACCGCGTTGGCGATGTCTGCGGCGAATGCCGGGTCAGTATCAGTCGCTCTTATTTCAACGAGCTGAGTGTTTTCAATAGGATGGACGGAGATCTTTCGTTGGAGGCTTAACGCCGCACGTTCCACAGGGGAAAGTTCAGGGCTCGCATTCCCGGCAGAAAATCGGCTTTCCTCTTCGAGTCCAAGGCGACGGGCTACACGCTCCAGCAGCCCTCGGCTCGTTAGAATGAGGTTTTGGGTCTCAAAGTATCGAATCGCTAGCCAATAGTTGCTGACAGGATTGGCGACGTCTTCCACGCTTCGTCCCAGCGGCGAGGCCGGTGCTGGATTGTATTCGATGCGGGCAGATGCCTGGTAAACGCGTGGTTGGCGTTGGGTGTAGAAGTAGCCAGTGGTCGTAGCTAAAGCGCTTGCGAGCACCGGTATCCACCAGTACTGCTTGGCGACGCGTACTAGCCAAGACACCAACATCGAGGTTGAGGCGTCGGCGCCACGGTCTTTGTCCGCTTCGGAAAAGGCCGCAACGCCCGGGGCTGAGCTCGAGAAACGCGTCTGCACCGCGCGCAGCATAGCGCGAAGACGACCTACATGCCGGGCAGCCAAGCTATAAACTTAGCGATGCCGGTGTCGCGGCTGAGTCAAGCGTTCGCTCCGTGTGCCGAAAACGCTTCAGTCTTAGGTCATTCACAGCACTCCTACGTTCGCTTCTCCCGATCTCGTACAGAAAGTGGTCAACCGGCGGCCGCGTGGTTACCGGGGCACAGCGTGTGCGGGAGGGCACAGGCGCTGGACAGGCACGTCTCGACGGGCCGCGTAGCTGCGGCCCAGGGGCTGCCGACGCGTGCCCTTCCAAGCTGGCACTGGCGTCGATCAGCGGACCGAGTTGTCGCTCCCCCGCGGCCCACCGTCGGCCAAGGCAGTCGCGACCTTTTTAACCTGAAGATAAGCCGCAGTGAACCTACCCGTCGAGTGACTTGCATGCTTCGGGCAACGCGTCTCGACTTAGACTGGCCAGCTGCCGGCAGGCTTCGCGCAGATGTGCTGCCGCACCTAGGGAGTCCGCTCGACGGATGACCTTGATCAGCGATCCGGGGGACTTGTCCAGCACTGCTGCGCGTCGAAGATGCGTCAGCGCGCGCTCGGGAAAGCCTCGCGCTTGTGCGAGTCGAGCGCGCTGTGTCTCGATACGAGCCGCCTGGATTCGCGTGATACCAACCGTTGAGACTCGATCAAGAAGCTCTTCCGCGGTTGCGTGTGCGTCCGCGCGAATGGCCAAATCAATGAGGGCGTCTTGTTGCCTTGATGCCAGCGCCTGATCCCCGATTTTCTCTTGTGCTCTTTGTAGAGCAGCCTCTCGACCGAAAGCGGCCTCAAGCGCATTGAGATATGCCGTGAAACGAAGCGGATCCGCAAGCGTAAGCGGCAGCACTTGTTCGGCCACATAGGCAGCCTGAGCACCGTTCCCCTGACGGATCCAACGCGTTGCACGACGCAACGTTGCGGGCCCGTGATTAGGTAGACGACGCAATATATAGCTGTCTGCGCGTAGCGTTAGTGCGCTCAACGGTGTCGAACACCGGGCCACGTTGTCCGCCCAGGATGCCGCGGTCTCCGAATCCTCAAGGGTATCGAGCGCCTGTAGAAATCGCGCTAACGCTTTGGGGCCTTGAAGCATCTCAGCGCATAGTGCGCTCGCGTCCTCGCGGTTCAGTCGTCCGCTTCCCACCTTCACGGCATGGGCAAGCGTTGCATCATCCCCCTCCGCAAGCGCAAGCCTGAGTAGCCATCGCGCCGTGCCGGGCCACTCGGGGGCCAGCATTCCGGCGTACGCGGCGAGTTGTAGACCGCGTTGCCGGTCCTGGTCCTCATCTGGGGCGGAGGCTCTAGTTCGGCTACGACGAATGAACGCTTCGCTGGTGCGCAGCACAAGCGGTGCATCGCTTGGATGGCGTCGAAGGGTGTCCACAAGGGCTGTGACAGTCTGCGGGCCCGAGCCGGACTCAGGCAAGCGTGCTTCTTCGGGCAACTCAGTGCGCGCCCTTCGGACACTGGCCAGTCCGCGTACCGGCGGCAGTGTGGTCACCCCAATGATCACAAGCGCGAGACTAGCGGGAGCAGTGATGCGTAAGATACGACCCAGCGCGCTTGTATCGTCGAGAAACCAGCGCCGAGCGCGCGCTTGCGACCCTTGAAAGGCCGCGCCACAAATGCAGAAAAATAGCGCTGCGATGCCCAGGCTTTCGAGCGAAAAATCCGCGAGATTATGCAGGAGAAGTAAAGCGATCCCAAAGCCTAGAAGCCAATGCGTGGCCTGAGGGGCCTCAGTACGCGTGCGGATACATTTCGACCATACGGGTCTCAGCAAACACAGGAGCAATAGGAGGAAGCCGAGCGCAGCACCCGCCCCAAGCGGTATGCCCTGGCCCGCGATCCACTCAACCGCAATATTCTCTGAGTGGGTGACATGCGCGGTTCTCAATGCGACTTTGGGGAAAAAGTCGGCAAGTGCTTGCCGACCAAGACCCACCCATGGCTGGGTCCACGCTGCTTCCACACCGATTCGCATGGTTAGCAACTTAGCGGCACCTGTTGCGCCTAAAACGCCCGGGCCTAACGCGAGCGAAGCAAGCGGTAGCGTCAATGCGCTTAAGCTGAGCACAAGCGCCCCAAGGACGCCCCACGCGCGCCGGCGCTTGCGCCACAACCAAAGCGTCATGCCGATGGCGGCTGCGGCTAGCGGGAATGCGGCATTTGAAGCCGTCAAGCCAATGACGAATAGGTGTAAGGCAAGCGCGAGCCAAAGCACTAGGTGCACCCACCCCCGCCGAGCACACAGTATTCCATGTGTCAGCAGTGGCAGCGCCACCAGCAGGAAGCCTGCGAGTGTGTTGGGGCTGACGAAGGGCCCGGGAACCGGCCTGCGGAGATGAGGCGTGAGCGCTGGAATCCAATACAGGGCCGGCGCATCGGCTAGTAGATGCACGGCCGCCGAGAAAGCCACCAGGAGGCTGTTTAAAACGACCATCATGGCAAGTGGGGGCCAGTTCGGAAACAGGGCGTAGGCGACTCCGAACATGTGGGACTGTGCTCTGGATGAAGCTCGGTCGCCCGCGCGATGATAGCGGCTTGCGTCAGCCCGGTCATGAAGCCTCGGCTGCATGGCTCTTGTTGCCCGCGTTTGCGTGGATGCTTGCGCGGAACCGAGCATGTAGGCTCCCAGGCCTACGAGTCCCCACAGTACACCGCCCCATGTTTTCCCCGGCGCGAGCGACAAAGGAAGTTGCTGCGGAACGGGAATGAGAAGCGCCTCCGCAAGCGCCTGACTTCTGCGAAACGTGAGGGGCGCCCAGTTGGCCACTATGGCGCCCGGGAGTGGGATGAGTTGAAGCAAGGGGCCTGCGAGCGCCGCAAGAGCAATGAGTGCGAGTGCGCCACGGGCGAGCAACCGCCACTTGCGACGACTCCGCGGGAAAGCCGCGTGACGGTGAGCGCCTGTTGATCTTGCGGCGCCACTCGATTCATCGTTCGAATCTCGTACGTCACGCATTCCCTGTTGGGCCGAGATTCGACGCATGCTGATGCACAGCAAGCCAAAGGCGACCACGGTACTAAAAGCAGGCCAGCTCCCGGGGATAATGCCCCCGATGAGCCAGGGTGTCATGCCGACGAGTGCAAATGTGGCAGCTTGGATTCCAAGCTCAGCGAGTGCGGTCCCGCGCGTATCCTCGCTCTCGTGGTGCTTGCGCGCACTCAATCGGAAACGCTCGCGGAGTATTCTTTAAACCAGTCGATGAAGCGAGCGATGCCCGTTTCAATAGCGGTGGTGTTTGCGAAACCTACCCATTCCTGGAGCGATGATGTGTCGGCGAAGGTGGCTGGCACGTCACCGGGTTGCATCGGCAGATTTTCAATGAGCGCCCTGTGGCCGATGGCCTTCTCGATAAGCTCCACCACATAGCGCAACTCAACAGGCTGCCGGTTTCCGATGTTAAACACACGGAATGGCGCATGGCTTGTATCGCTTCGCGGCGCTTGCGTACTAAAATGCGCGTCGACCGTCGCAGGTCTAGAGACCAGCGCGACCACAGCGCTAGCTAGGTCATCGACGTAGGTGAAGTCACGTCGCATCTCACCGTGATTGAAGAGTTTAAGCGGCACTCGATCATGGATGGCTTTTGCGAACAGAAACATCGCCATATCGGGGCGACCCCAAGGACCGTAGACGGTAAAGAAACGCAATCCGGTTGTCGGCAGTCCGTAGAGGTGGCTGTAGCTGTGTGCCATCAGCTCATTCGAGCGTTTGGTTGCTGCGTAAAGGCTCAGCGGATGGTCTACGGGATGCGCCTCGTTGAAGGGCATGTCCGTATTCGAACCGTAGACCGAGCTTGATGAGGCGTAGACGAGGTGTTTTATCTCACGTTGACGACATGCCTCAAGGATGTGACCAAATCCGACAAGATTACTTTGGATATACGCCTG
>SLQV01000041.1 GCA_007131285.1 Myxococcales bacterium | reverse complement strand
CGATATCCTGGAGCACACCGGCACCCATAAAGAGGAAGGCAGCTACCGAAAGAATCGTGGTCATCGAGGTCACCAGGGTCCGCGACAGCATCTGCGAGGTGCTCAGGTTGATAAGATCGGTGAATGAGCGCTTGCGATGTCGAGAAATGTTTTCGCGGATCCGGTCGTACACTACGATCGTATCGTTGATCGAGTAGCCAATAATGGCGAGCAACGCAGCGACCGTCGTAAGGTTTACTTCTTTGCGGACGAGCACGAATATGCCGAGCGTAATAAAAGCGTCATGCAGCATCGCGATGACACCACCAGGAGCAAAGCGCAGATCGAAGCGAAAGGCCACATAAAGCATGATGAAGGCAATCGCGTAGAGCAGCGACTGCAAGCCTGCAGACCGCAGCTGCGCACCCGCCTTCGGCCCGACCCACTCCACGCGCCGCGGCGTCTCCGGCCCGCGCTCGCCCAGCGCCTCGGTGAGGCTCGCCATCACCTTGTCGGCCATGCCCGCAAGGAAGACCTCATAGCGAAAATCTTCCCGGCTGCCGCCGCCCAGGCGCACCGCGTCGCGCACCGCCAAACCCTGGCTGACAAATGATGCGCCCAACGTCGTGGGATCGATATCTTCTCTAAAGGTCAGAGACACCTTGTCTCGGCTCGGCGAGACCGAGAAGGTCAGCAGCTCACTGGCTACGGCCGCCTTAATACCTGCCTCGACTGCACTCAGTTGCTCCGCGGACGCCACCTCGGACTCACGCACCTGAATCATATATTCGGCACCGCCCTCGCCCACTGTGACGACTTGCGGTCGACTGAAACCCGCGTCTTCCAACGCTGACCGCACCTCGCCGGAGGACACGTCACCTCTGAAGGGGAGCTGTATTTCCGTCCCCCCGGTGAAGTCAATTCCGAAGTTGGGCCCTGGGTAGAAAAGAGAAACCGCCGACAAGACGACCAATAGCAGGGACCCCCCCAGTACTGGTTTTCTGATCCGCATAAAATCGATGTAAGTATCCGGCTTTACCAGTTCCATGCGCTTTACCTTCTAGCCTATCTTGAGTCCGAGTCTGGGAGTCTGAGTCTGCTGTCCGCCGACGCATCTGCCTTGATGCTCAGCGGGATGCCCACCGTCCCGGCTTCGCACCGCCTCGGTAACACCTCGATCTCACGGTGAAACCAGACGGCTGAAAACCGGGCCAAGGGCAGGGGGCTTAGCCTACCGGAAGCCGCTTGAGCCGTAGCCCTTGTACCACGCCATCGAAGACGACCCGAGAGCAAAAAATACCCGTGAAGAGCGAGGTGAGAATCCCAAGCATAAGCGTGACGGCGAAGCCTTTGATCGGCCCAGTGCCAAACTGATACAGCACGATCCCGGCGATAAATGTCGTGGCTTGCGCGTCGACGACGGACCAGAAAGCACGCGAAAAGCCCTGTTCAACTGCCGACCGCGGTGAGCGCGCCAGCCGCATTTCTTCGCGAATACGCTCGGTGATCAGCACGTTTGCGTCGACTGCCATACCGACCGTAAGTGCAATGCCCGCGATGCCCGGCAGCGTAAGCGTGGCTTCGAAAGCGCTTAAGAGCGCCAGGAGAAAGGTTACGTTTAGACTTACCATGGCCACGGCGATTAGCCCGGCAAGCTGGTAGTATACCACCATAAACAGAAAAACGAGGCTGATGCCAATGAGCGCACCTTTGACGCCCGCGCGCACTGAGTCGAGGCCGAGTGAAGGCCCGATCATCTGCTCGTTGGACGGGCGAATTGGCGCCGGGAGCGCGCCGGCTCGGAATACAAGCGCTAAGTCCCGCGCTTCTTCCGTCAACTTGTTGTAATCGCCGTAAGCACCAAGGGTGATGCGCGCCCTACCCCCACCGATCTCCTGCTGAATCACCGGCGCCGATTCGACGCGTCCGTCGAGCACGACCGCCATGCGTTCGTTGACGTGCGCTCCGGTGAGGGACTTAAACTGACGCCCTCCCGTCGGCGTAAAGTTGACGGCGACAAAAGGGCGATTGCCTTCCTGGGGGTCGTAGCTCACGAAGGCGTCGTCGATATCCTCGCCACTCACGCCAACCCTCGACTCGAGCAACCAAGTGCGCCACGTCGATTCGCCGTCGGCATCATCTGTTCCGGCACGCCCGAGCAGCAATACGAAGCCTGGCGGCACAACGGCTTCCTCGACAAATGTCTTGAGCTTCAAGCGACCCGCATCGCCTTTCGCCACAAGGTAAGGCACCTGACTTCCATCGGGTGCCTGCTCGACCTGCCGTTCAAGCTCGGCCGGCAACGAGGCGAACACGCTTTCACTGAGCGCCGCAGCCTCTTTATCCGCAGCTATTTGAAAGGCCAGTTTTGCCGTCTTCGAGATAATCGAGCGAATCCGGTCGAAAGAGGCGTCATCCGCGCCGGGAACCTCGACAATAATGTCCCTGTCCCGCGGAATGACCGTGGTTTCACGAATTGCCAGCTCATCGATTCGATTCGAGATGGTGCGGGCAGTTTGGTCAACCGCGAAGTCCTCAAGCGCTTTAATACGCTCCTCGCGCAGCTCGAACGAGATGCGACCGTCATCACGAGCCATCACCTTGATATCCGGAAAATCCTCTTTCAGGAAATCGCGGTTGACGATGTCAGCATTGGCTTTCTCGTTGAACGCGATGGCGAACGCAACGGGAGATGTGGGTCGAATCTCGGCGAATGTGCGGAGTCCCGCCGCATCAGGCTCTGAATCTTTGCCGGCAGCCGTCGCACGGAAGACCGCCAGTCGCACATCCTCCGCGATTCGATCTCGCCGGTCTTTCAGAGCCTCCTCGACCTCAACCTCATAAACGAGCCGCAAACCACCTTGAATATCGAGGCCCGGTGAGATGCGCCGGTCGCTCAACCCAGACAGCCACGTGGGCACCGGCAGCCAAGCACTAAAGTTGGGCGCGAGCGATACAAGCGCCGCCATAAGTACGACAACGAGGGCAGATAAGCGAAAATACCAATTGTTTGACATGGTTCGATGAGTCGCTGTGACGCGTTGGGCGCCCGTGATGAGAAGTGGAGATACCGACGTCGTGCTGCGTGCGCCTCTACGATGCGGCCTTCGCGGGCGTGCTTTCTAACTTGGCCGCTGCGCCCGGCGAACTATCCACCGATGCGATGTGACTCCGCAGGACGTTGACTTTTACCTTATCTGCGATGCGAATGACAAGCTCGTCGCCTTTATCCTCCAGGACCTCACCTCGGATGCCTCCGCGCGTACGCACATTTAACCCCGGTCGGATCGAACGCAGCATCTTCTCCGTAGCCTTCGCTTGGCGCTGCTGCGGCCGAATCATCAGGAAGTAGATGGCCAGCACCATCAGCGCCATCAGCCCGCCATTCATGGCGCAGCT
>SLQV01000111.1 GCA_007131285.1 Myxococcales bacterium | reverse complement strand
GGCGCGAATCCGCCGAGAAGGGACCTCGGTGTGGTGCGGGGTTGGGTTATGCTAGAGCGTAGGTATGGTGGATAGCCTGGAGAGTCTACGGCTGGCGCCGCTTACGCTGCCGCCCCCCACGCCAGCCAAAGCAGGCACCGAGTCGCTTGAGCTGCTTGCGAACGTGTTGCGCTGGATGCTGCGCTCGCGCTTTATCGATGAGCGGCTGGAGAAGCTGCAGCGTCAAGGGCGCATCGGTTTCCACGTGGGAGCGCTTGGCGAGGAGGGCGCCATTCTAGGCGCGACGGCAGCGCTGAAGGCGGATGACTGGTTGGTTCCCTGCTATCGCGAGTTTGCCGCGTTGCTTTACCGAGGCTACCCGCTTGAGCGTTACCTCGATAACGTCTACGGCAACTGCGATGACGTGGTGCAGGGAAGGCAAATGCCCGACCACGTTACCTCGCGAGCCTTGAATTACCTCTCGGTGTCCTCGCCGGTGGGCACGCAGATCACGCATGCAACGGGTTTGGCATGGGCAGCTAAGCTCAAGGGTGAGCGTCGGGTGGCGGCGGTATTTTTTGGCGACGGGGCGACCAGTTCCAATGACTTTCATGCGGCGCTAACCATTGCCGGTGTGCATAAACTGCCGACACTATTCCTTTGCCGCAACAATCACTTCGCGATTTCTGTTCCGACAAGCCAGCAGTGCGCTGCGACGACTTTTGCAGCTAAGGGCGCGGGCTACGGCGTGTTGGGTCTTAAGGTCGATGGGAACGATGTGGCCGCGGTAGTCGCTGCGGTGCGGGAGGCGCGGGCGCGGGCACTTGCGGGCGAAGGGCCGACCTTGCTGGAGCTCGACACCTACCGCCTTGGGGGGCACTCCACCTCCGACGATCCGACGCGCTACCGAAGCCAGGATGAGTTCGAGGCCTTCAAGGCCAAAGATCCGGTTATCCGTTTACGTCAAACGTTGGTGCAGGCGGGCGCATGGAGCGAGGCCCTTGAGGCGGACGCGCTTGCGCAGATTAAGGCGGAACTCAGCCAAGCAGTTAGCCGTGCGGAAGCGAAAGCGAAGCCGCCGCTTAGCAGTGTCTTTCACGACGTGTACGCGGAGATGCCTTGGCATCTGCGGGCGCAGTGGCGCGAAGCCGAGGCCGCCTGCACCGCAAAGGATGCATCCGCCGCAGCAGAAGAGGGTGACCAGGATGTCTGAAGCAGTCGCCCTCCGGCAGCCGGGTGGAAGTGGCGGCGCCGCAACCGCACAGCGCCGCGGCGCAGAACCGACTGGCGAGCGCACGCTGGTGCAAGCTATCAATGCCGCGCTTGCGCTGGCCCTTGAGGCCGACCCCAACGTGGTTGTCTTGGGCGAAGACGTTGCGCAAATCGGTGGCGTCTTCCGGGTGACCGAGGGCCTCAAGGCACGCTTCGGCCAAGACCGGGTTATCGATACGCCGCTGACCGAAACCGGCATCATCGGTGCGGCGATAGGCATGGCTATTGCCGGCATGAAGCCCGTCGCCGAGATTCAGTTCGCCGATTTCATCTACCCCGCCTTTGACCAGATCGTGAATGAAGCCGCCAAATACCGCTACCGCAGTGGCGGCGACTTCCATGTGCCGCTCGTGATCCGCACCCCCTATGGCGGCGGCATCAAGGGCGGCCACTACCATTCCCAGTCGCCAGAAGCGCTTTTCATCCATACGCCTGGGCTCAAGGTGGTTGTGCCCGCGACGCCTGCGGATGCCCACGGGCTCCTGCTCTCGGCCATCGACGATCCCGATCCGGTGCTCTTCTTTGAACCGAAGCGGATCTACCGCGCGGTGAAGGGCCCGGTGCCTGCGGGCGCTGAACGCGTTCCTTTGAGCGAGGCGCGGGTGGCCCGTAGGGGTCGTGCGGTCACCTGTGTGGCCTGGGGCGCCATGCTTTACGAAGCGCTCGCGGCCGCTGCGGCGGTTGCCGACGACGGCATCGACGTCGAAGTCATCGACCTGCGCACGCTCTGGCCCGTCGACATCACGACGCTGCGCCAAAGCGTGGAGAAAACCGGGCGGCTCGTGGTGGTTCAGGAAGCGCCGCGGGCCTGCGGGTTTGCTGCAGAGCTTATATCTCTCGTCTGCGAGCACGCCTTTCTCCACCTAGAAGCGCCCCCCCAGCGGGTCACGGGCTACGACACCCCCTTTCCCTACACCCTTGAGCACGACTACCTGCCGCTCGCAGACCGCATTGCAGCCGCACTCCGCGGCACCGCCCGCTTCGCCTAGAGACGCTTCGCCCAGGGAAGTTGGGCCTTGCAGCCGGCGCGCGACATGGTCTTGATGACGGTCGCAGGAATACGGGCCCAGAAGCGGCTCAGAATACACGTAGACTGGCCCGCATTTCGTCGACGCGTTAGCATCGTGTCTCATGGCTGTGCTGCGATTCAGACTTCCGGATATCGGTGAAGGGGTAGCCGAGGCCGAGGTAGTCGCCTGGCTCGTCGAGAGCGGCCAGTGCGTCGAGGAAGACGAGCCCGTCGTCGAGGTCATGACGGACAAAGCGACGGTGACCATTGGCGCGCCGGCGGCGGGCACGGTGCATACGCTCTGCTGCGAGGTCGGCGCCCACGCCAAAGTGGGCGACGTGCTCTTCGTTTTGGTGCCTGCAGGCGAGACGATGGCTGACGCAAGCGCCGATGAGACGACCGGTCCGATGAATGCGGCGCGCATTCAAGGCATCGGCTCCCGAACGACCATGGCGCCGGACACCTCGCCTCTACGAACAGACTCTGGTGCGCCAGAAGCGCCCGCTACGCTCCCAGACCGCCACGGGCGCGCGGCCGGCAGCAATGGCCACCTCAGGCAGTCGCCGGATGCGGCAGCGCCTGAACTGTCCGACGTGACCGACGCAGGCTTCGCGATTCCCAGTGCGTCGCTAAGGGAGCGCGCGCAACAAGCACCACAACCGCCCGGCACCCGCGAGGACGGCCCGCGGTTCGAAGCAGAGGCTGCGGCGGCTGCCGAGTCCGGTGCGTCTGCGGTAGGCGACCTCAAGCAGCATCTGCCGGGGGTGGGGCTGCTCGAAGCGAGACGCGAAGCGGCACAGGCTGCTGCGGAATCCGGCAGGCTGCTCGCGGCGCCTGCGGTGCGCAAGCTGGTGCGCGAGCTCAAGGTGGATGAGGCGCGACTGCTGGCGCTGCGCGGTGGCCGCATCACCCGCGCGGATGTGCTGGCGGCGGCCCTGGCGGCCGAAACTGAGCGCGGGGCACCCGCCGACTGCGCTACGCCAGAGCCGGCAGCAAGTCCAGCGCCGCGCGCCCCTGCAAGTGCGGACGAAGTGCTGCCGTTTGTCGGCTTGCGTCGCACCATGGCAACGCGGATGCGCGCCTCAAAAGCCCGCGCCGCGCACGCTACCTTCGTCGAGGAATGCCGAGCGGATGCCCTCGTCGCCTGGCGCGACAAGCTCAACGCCGAACGCGCGCCCGACGACCAGCTCACCTTTTTACCCTTCTTCGCCAAGTGCGTCGCGGTGTGTCTCGCCAAGCATCGCTTGCTGAATGCCGCCCTCGACGACGCTGGTGCAGCCCTCACCCTCCACGGCTCGGTCCACCTCGGCATCGCCATGGCGACCCCGCAGGGTCTGATGGTGCCCGTGCTGCGCGACGTGCAGGCCCAGTCGTTGCTCGACCTGCACGAAGCACTGCGCAGCCTGACGGACCGCGCCCGCGCAGGCAGGCTTGCCCCTCAAGAGTTAAGCGGCTCGACCTTCACCATCACCTCACTGGGCAAGCTTGGCGGTTTACTCGCGACCCCGTTGCTGAACCCGCCCGAGGTCGGCATTCTTGGCATCCATCGCATGCGCCGCACGGCGGTGGTGGAGGGCGATGCTTTGGCCATCGGCACGGTGATGAGCCTGTCGCTATCCTTCGACCACTGCGTGGTCGACGGCATGACCGCCGCCCGTTTCGTCTACGACCTCATCAAACACCTCGAAGCCCCCGAGCAACTCCTCCTAGCACTACGCTAACCACCCGATTGGGGTGTAAGGGCACGGTCGGTGTCGCTCTACGCTTTTCATGGATGGCAGGTTGCTGCTAAGCCGGGAGCATGACCGAGTCACGGATTCCCTGGGAGGACGGGGAGCTTTCGCCCCTTATGCGCGTGACCCGGACGCTGGCGCTGCCGCTCAAGCCCTTAGCGGGGGCCGCGCGGATGGTAGACGGCCGCCTTTCGCCAGCGCTTACCTTTGCCTTACTAACCCTGCTGCCGCTGGCGTTTCTCCGGGGCATCATCCCCTGGACCCATCATATTTGGTTCGCGCCGGGCTTTGGCCTCAAGGTCGAAGAGGAGCTGCCATGGCAGCTTCTAGCGTTGGATATCGGGCGCGCGGGCTCCTTTGGCATCGTGATGACAGTCGCACTGTGGCTCGCGATGGCGTTGCCTTTTGTGCACCTGTTGCGTGCTTTCTCCCGCAAACGGCACGCGGGCGCGATAGCCTGGCGCACGCTGTTCTACAGCGCTTGGCTCGTGCCGCTGTCCCTCGAAGGACTGCTGCACTTTGGTCTCTTTTGGGCCTGGCCCCAGCCCACGCATCCCTTTTTCCCGTGGATGTTGCTGGTACTGGACGTGCTGCCCCTGCTGCTCCTGCTGACGTTCATGCGCATTGTCGCGCGCACGGTCTGTGGGGTATCACTGGTACAGATGGTCGCTTTGCTGCTGGTTCCGCTGCTGTCCCTCTTCTTGATGCGCGCCTGGTGTTTGATGCTGCTCCAGGGCGCGCTTCCCGTGCCACCCGAGAACCGTGCCGCGCCCGCAGATGCGTCTGGCGTCTTTGCGTTCCAGCTTCAAGCACGGGAATGACGGCGCGCCTTCTTGCTTTTGCATCGACGGGGCGCGCCATGTTGTGGGCCGCCTGCGGCGGGCTGCTCGCCGCCATGCCGGGCTGTTCACGTTGTACGCCGCAAGCTTCGGGGCCCGCGACGGTGTCGGATACCGGGGCAGAGGCGGCGCGTTCGCTAACGGGCCCAAGCGCGCCAGACCGGGCGACGGAAGCGGGTACGCACGCCGCCGCCCGACGCGCGTCCACGCCTGCGTGCCTTGCAGGGGCCGCCTTTGACCCAAGCGAAGATGCGGCGGTGCTAGAAGTGATGCGCACGGCGGAGGTTGTGCGTATCAGCCGCGGTTCCGGCGGGGGCACTTTAGGCTTCAAGGTCACGCTGACCGGTGGCCAGCGTGCCTACTTCAAGCCTGATCAATCACCCGCCCGGGGCCATGCCCACGGCGAGATCAGCGCTTTTCATCTCGACCGTCTGTTGGGGCTGTGCCGGGCAAGTCCGGTGACCGGTCGGCGCTTGCCCGTCGCGCTGCTGCGCAGCGCCGCCCCCAACCATGAGCAACTCAAGCTACTGAAGATCGATGCGGATGGTCTTGTGAGAGGCGCGCTCATCGCTTGGATCGAGGGCGACCTGCGTCCTCTTGGCGTGGTGCCCGAGTGGCTTGCGTGTTTGCGTGCCCCTGCGGCCCCCGCCCGCAGCCCATTCAAGGGTTTCGACGTGCGCGAGAGCACGCCATGTGAGCCGCCTCCAGATCACCTTCTCGATGCGCTGCATGATCTGGTCGTCTTCGACTACCTTATCGCGAACGTTGACCGCTGGAGTGCCGCGAAAACCAACTTGCTCGCGCTTAGCGACACCGGGCCTCTGTTGCTCTTCGACCATGGCGAGGCCTTCTGGCGGGCTCATTTTGTCGTCCGTAACGAGCGGCAGTTAGATTTCGTCGGCGCCCCCCGGCCCGCGCTCGCGTCGCGCCTCATGAATCTCGATCTCAAAAGCTTGCGCCTGCGGCTTGCAGATGACCCGCTGGCGCCCGTTTTAGACGCACATTTGCTGGAGGGTCTGCGGCTGCGCTTGGCGGCGCTGCGCGCCCGTGCTGCTACTCCGAGAGCCGGCACAGAAATCTAAGGCGCACACCGCAGCTGACATCGTTCCAGCCCCTGTCGCTGAAGTTCTCACGGCGCTGCACGCAGTGCTCTCTGAAGTCGTTAGGTTCACCGCCATTCCAGTTGACGTAAGCTCCCTCATGCGGCGAGCTGCCGGTGGAGAAGTGGCGATTGCCGTGCACCCAACGAAAATGCGAGAGATTATTGGGGTCGCGCCGGCCGCCAAGCCAGAATGCGCCGCGGGGACCGTCTTCCAAGTCCGCGTCGAAAGCATTGTCTTGCTCGACATTGTCGATGTGTGCCAAATGCATGCCCGTTTCGGCGCAGAATTGCTGGGCACTGTCCCAGTTCAGCGCGTTGCTGCAAAACAGGAATAGGTGGCCTTGGACCTCACGCTTCTCGCAGGTTTCTGGGCACACGCCGTCTTCGTCGATTTGACCGTTGCAGTTGTCATCGCGGTTGGTGCAGCGTTCCTGCGCGTTGGGATTCACCGAAGCCCGGGTGTCGTCGCAGTCCTGCTCCGCGGCGACAAGCGTCACCTCGTTGGGCGTCTTAGGTAGACAGCAACCATCACCATCGATGTCCTGGCCGCGCGGGCAAAAACTGTCGCCGTCTTGGTCGCGGTAGGCGGCGGGTGTACTTGCATTACAGTCCATCGTGCTGAGATCTGCCCCGCCGTTGCCATCATGCGTTGGGGGTGCATTGACGATACCCCGATTGCCGCTGCCCTCTGGGGCTACAGTGCCTCCCTCTGCTGGGACGTCCCCTCCCGGCTCTACTTCGAAGGGTGGGGGCGATTGCCGAATAGGTGTGCTCTCTCTGATGACCGGCGCATAGTCGCAGAGTTCAGGGTCGTCGCAGCTCGCGACGGAGCATCCAGCTACGCTGCCGAGTGAAACCAGCGTTAGCGCAACGAGTGAAGTTAGCGCGAGCGAGGCGTGGTGATACGGCTCAGCGCGGCATGTTGCGGAAAAGAGGTCCATGGTCACCATGGTCTGCAAAACGCAAGCCATCCGCCCGGCGATCACGCTTTTAATGCTTTTTGGTTACGGGTACATAGGGTCTGTTGTCGGTTAGAGTCAGACATCAGTGCCGCGAAGGGCACACAAGGGGTGCTTTAGGACGGACCGCCTTCGCGCCGTCGCGTGCACCGCGCTGAAACACCTGGCACTCAGCTCAGTTCGAGCAAGAAGGTTCAAGAGCGGGCGAGGGCGGCAAGGCTGTGATATGTCGCATGCCAGCATGGCAGAATCCGACGACGTATTGGTATGGATGGACCTGGAAATGAGCGGGCTTGACCCCGAATGTGAGCGGATTCTTGAGATCGCCGTCATCATCACTGACGGTCAACTAGAAGAACTCGCCGAAGGTCCCGAGCTGATCTTACACCAGCCTGACACATTGCTCGCGGCGATGGATGCCTGGAACACCCGTCAGCATCGCGGGTCGGGACTCGTGGACAAGGTGCGCGCTTCCTCGGTGACCGAGAAGGCTGCGGAGACTGAAATCGTGAACTTTTTGCAGCAGTTTTGTGGTCCTCGGTTGGCACCCCTGGCGGGCAACTCGGTGCACCAAGACCGCCGCTTTCTCAAGCGCTACATGCCGGAACTTGAAGGCTACCTGCACTACCGAAATGTCGATGTCTCCACGGTCAAAGAGTTGGTTCGTCGCTGGTATCCGAGCGTCTACAAGCAAAAGCCACACAAGGCATGCGCGCATCGAGCCCTTGATGATATTCGCGAATCGATCGAAGAGTTAAAGTATTACCGGCAGCGTGTCTTCACCTCGATTCCGATGGAGGCTTCCGCCGCTGTTGACGGTGCTGCGCCGGAGGTTCAGCATGCGGCGGGCAGTCAAACGCCGCGCGCCGCAAGCGCCTAGTCAGCTAGGAACGGGATGCGGCATTCCTCGGCGCCGAATGGGCAGCAGCCAGCGTCACGCGCTTTCCCTGAGGCGGTGCACGCTCTTGCCCCGGCGTGTGAGCGAGGAGCTAAGCTAGGGTTTCATCGCGGACCAAGGGCTGGCAGGCGCATAAAATCCCACCCGAGCGCCGGCAATAGATTTGGGCCCAGATGCGGGCCGCCAATGTTCTTCGCGCTTCTGGCCTTCGGTTGGATGTGGCTCGACGTATTGGGCGGGAGACCGGGGGTCGATGGGCTTTCCCCACGGAATGGCGCCTCTTGGGCCCGTGGGCCGTGGCCAATCTGGTTTGGCACGGCGAGCTTCGTGCTTCTCGGGCTGAGCGTAGCGCGGTGTGCATTGCGCCAGGATCGCGTGGCGCATGGGATGTCCATCAGGGAATCCCCGCGTTCGTGGCCTCGGGCGCTAAGGGCTGGGCCGGTGCTCTTGGCGCAGCTGGTAGGCGGCTTGCTGCTCTACCATTTGGGAGGCTGGGAGACGCTTGCGTTGCTTGGTGGCCTGTGCGCGGCCTATTGCGCGCTAGTTGCGTGCTTTCGCCCCGCGTTTGTCTTTCCCGGTATCTTTTGGGGAGGTGTATTGCCTTGGCTCGGTTCTACGGGCCTTTTTGATCCCTGGGAGACCCATTACGGTGAGGTGGCGCGCGAGATTTTGGCGCGTTCTGATTGGATGTCGCTGTGGTGGGCTCAAGACGGCTGGTTCTGGTCGAAGCCCGTTCTTATTTTTTGGGTGCAGGCATGGTTGCGCGGGGCATTCGGCGTACCCTTCGCGCCCAACGTGTGGCCAGCGGGGATCGAAGCGGTCCTGCGTCTTGGCCCGGCGCTGCTCGCCTTGGGTCTGGCACTCGCGGCGTTTGCGACGATGCGGCTCTACGCTGGTACGCGTGCAGGCTTGGCGGCAGGTCTGGTTATGCTGACCGCGCCGCTGTTTTGGCTTATCAGCCAGCATGCCGTTACCGACACCTACTTCGTTGCGGGGGTCACGTTAGCGTTGGCTGCGATGTTGGCGGCGCTGCATCCGAGCAGCGCTGGGCGGCGCGCGGGCACGCTAGGCCTTGGCGTCGGCGGGCTGTTTTTCGCTGTGACAGCGGCGCAGGGGGCGTACCTCATCGGGCGCAATCTGCGTCTTGGTGCACCCGCTCAAAGCACAGGTGGCGCTTCGCAGGAAGGAGTCCTGCGCGCTAGTGGGCAGTGGGCTTATCTCGTTCGAGATACCTTCTACACCGGATCTCCAGGCAATGCGGATATGTTGGGCAATGCGCCCTGGGAGGTTGTGCCGTCCGCCTTCGGCGGATGGCTTGACCGCACCGTGGGCGCGTGGGCAACGCCAGTCGCGGAGCCCGCACTGCTAGGCGTCGCCACCCTAGCTTCGGCGCTGTGGCTGCTGGGTGCGTGGCTCGGGCCGCGTCGCATTCAGAACGGGACTCGCTCTTTGCGTCAGGATGGCAGCTCAAGCGCCTCCCAGCGCGATGCCCTGCTCTTCGCGTTTTACACGTGCTGCGGTCTCGGACTGCTCGCCAAAGGACTGCCGGGCGTGGCGCTTCCGGGGCTCGTGATGGCGATATTTATCGGCGTTGGACGCCGCTGGCACGCCTTGCTTCGGGGAGATTTTGCCGTCCTGCGTGGTACTGCCACCGTGTGTGTATTGGCGCTTCCCTGGTATCTCACGATGATCACGCGGCACGGGCTGCCCTTCATTAACCGCTTCTTCGTCCACGACCACCTCAAGCGTCTGGCTGGTGGCGTTCACGGGGAAACCGGTGACCTTACCTACTACATCGAACAACTCGCTCTTGGATTCTTCCCCTGGTCCGCGATCGTGCCCTGGACCTGCATTTGCCTGCTACGCTCGGGCCCGCAGCTTACGCCGGAGGAGCGGCTCGCCCGCGAATTTCTTGTGACTTGGGCGCTCACGGCGTTTGCACTCTTCACGCTCACGGCGACGAAGTTCCATCATTATATTCTACCCGTGATACCGCCGCTGGCGTGGCTTGTAGGCTGGCGCTTCGCGGCTGCTGTCGGCGCAGCCAAGTTTGCCTCAAGGAAAGGGGTAGATATTTCCCGATCTTGTTTGCGGCGGGGCGAGGGATATGGCGAACGCTGGGCGCTAAGTGCCGCTGCGTTGGTGGGCGGTTTGGTACTGCTTGGAGTGCTGACGCGGAACGCCGCGGGCGTATCTGGCCAAGGCGCGTTCTTGTCGCTCTTTACCTACACCTATCAAGCGGTATGGCCTCCGGCTCTGGACCTGCGTCTCGGTCTTGGGCTCACCGCTGCGGTGGCCCTTGCAGGCGTGCTTTTTGCGCAGGCAGTCCCGACCCGTGCATCGTGGGCGTTTGCGGCCTCCTTGGTCTTTTGTATCTGGCTCTCCCGTGGATACCTGCCGCCCGCCCTGGCCCATCGCTCGCAGGCGGCCCTGATTGCGCGCTACATGGTGGAGCGCGAAAACGAAACCGTTCCCCTCTTCGCCTACCAACACTATTGGATGGGCGAGAACTTTTACACGGGCAACCATCTGCACGCGCCAAAAACGCTTGAGCCCGAGCCGCTGAGCACGTGGGTCAAGGCCCACGCGGGAGAAGTCGCCTATTTTATACTTGAGCGCAAACGCCTAGAACGGCTCCAGCGCTGGCTCAGCCCTCGCATCCTGACCGAACTAGTCCCCCAAACGACGCACCATACCCACACATTAGTGCGGGCGCGCCTCTAGCAGCCGAAGCCAGAGGCAGCGCTAGGCCACTGCTGGAAGCAGTGTCTGGTACGCGACGATCTTACGCGACGATCTTACGCGACGACCTTACGCGACGACCTTACGCGACGATCTTGAGCGGGCAATGGGACTCGAACCCACGACCTACAGCTTGGGAAGCTGTCACTCTACCACTGAGTTATGCCCGCCGCTTAGCGGTCAGTGGTAGCGAGGTCCGCGAGATGGGTCAAGCACGGAGGTCAAAGCGTAGCTCGTAATCGCAGCAATAGATAATGTCGCCATCGGAGATCCGATGGGTCTCTACGCGGTGGCCGCTGATCTCGATGCCGTTGGTCGAACCGAGGTCCTTGATGTAGTACGCGCCGTTCTCGAATACGATCGCGGCGTGGCGCCGGGAGATATTGCCGTCGCGTATGGCTAGGTCGCTGGTTTTCGCTGCACGGCCAATGACGAACTCGTCGCCGTTCACAGGGTACTGTTGTCCCTGGAAGCTAAGTACAAGCTGCGGTCGGCGCAGCGGAGCGGTGTTGAGGTCCTGCGGGCTGTAGCCCGACCCGGCGCTCGGACCCGCCATTGGCTCACTCAGCGGATTGCCTGTGGGGCGCCCCCCGGAGGTCGCCCGTTGTCGGGCCGGCTGGTCGGAGAAAGTGTGTGCGGCGCTGTGGCCAGGACTCATCGCTGCCGCCACAGCACGCGGTTGAGTCCCGTAGCGGCCGTCTACTCGACGTCCCGCGGGCAGTGAGCCGCCTGAAAGGGCGGCATCCGGCAGTGCCGAGGCTTGAATACTAGCGCCGGTGCGATCGAGGTAGCCGCGGTTGCGGGCATACTGACGCATTGCGTCGTTGACCAAGTAGTCAACTGAGCACTCAAGCTCTTGGCTCATGTGCTCAAACACTTCCCAGAACACGTCTCGGCAACGAAAGGTGCGGGTAGATTTATCCTTAGGACTCGCCATGCTGTGCCAGAACCAAAAACTTCGTGCGCATTCCTCTCCGAGACCTGTCAACGGTCTCTTCATAGGCCACGCACCCCGTCTTTGCTCTAGCCTAACAAAAAAGGCGAGCACTTGGCGAGCGTGTAAGCGCGCAAGAACCGATAAGAGAGAAAGAGCGGGCGAGGTATTCAGAAGCCGCGATGCTGAACTTCAGGTTTCGGCTGAAAGGTAGGACGTGATCGAGTCCCGCTATTGGGGACATTTTGACAATGCCCCCAGTAGCGGGCACCGGCGGCAGGTCGCGGCGCGCACGCCTGACAGTGCTTTGGCTTTCGGACGGCAGGCCTGCTGGCAGAGCCACCCTGCGCGCCCGAAGAAGCCGCGTAACACGCATAAACTAAGGCTTATCTGTGCGCGACTTCAGTTCGGCCACAGCGCCTTTGGCAATTTTTCCAACGGTGAGCTCGGCGTCCCAGTATTCGCCGCGAGGTTTAACGGGATCGTTTGTCAACCGTTCAACCGCGGCGAGCTGCTCTTTGGAGCCTTCTCGAGCGAGATAGCGCAAGGCGATGACGCGGTTAAACCATTTGGGTGAGCGCAACCGCCTAATGATCTCGCTCTTCGGCGAAGGCGAGAGCTGGACCAGACGGGTCACGTACATTTCCAACTCATCCTCGGAGTAGCTCACGTTCGGGCCATCAGGCAGCTTATCAAAAAACGTCGGGACGCCGCGGGTGCCGCCGCTCGCGAGGGCGATCTCGGCGGCGCGCCAGCGGACGCGGTTGTCGCTTGCAGTCTCGACAAGGGGCCATAAGGCCTCGACCGCTTGCGGCGAGCGCAGGTCGGCCAGGCGGTCGAAAGCCAAATCGCGAATGGCACTCGGCTGTGCTTCGTTCGTGGCGAGGGCAAGCAAGGGCTCAACGCTGCTTTCTGTCAGTTGGTTCGCGAGCGATGCCAACGCTTGTTTGCGCATCTCCTGCGCTTCGTCATCGGTTGCATCGGCGAAGGCAAGCTGCTTCAAAAAGGACCGGACGGGTTCGTGGGACGCAACGTGCTTCATGGCACCCAGAGCCCCGTCTATGACAAAGGCAACCTGGTTGAGCTTGGCAATCGACTTGATGCGGGCCTCGCTCGTGTCGCCGCCTGTCCGTTCGACCTGTTCCTTAACTCGGCTTTCGAGGCGCTGCATGTAGGTGGCAGACGACATCTCTTTGAAGAGCGCGACCAGCTTAGTTGCCGCTTTCTTGCGCGCGTCTTCATGACCGACCTCGGCGATAAGCTGCGCGGCTTTGACAAGCGCGGTTGCCGGCATGTCCGCCCGCATCGCCTCGACAAAATCCATGGCGGACTCGGGTCCTAGGCGGCGCATGACTTGTTCGACACTGTGGTTGCCCGCTAGTGCGCGACGGTCGAAGTCGGCAGCGTACCAACCGGTCATCGCTGCAACAAGCACGGCGCGACCAGCGGCCGGCGTCTCATTGACGAGCATGTAGGCGGCATCCTTGGCACGTACTTGGAGCGCCCGGTCGACG
>SLQV01000005.1 GCA_007131285.1 Myxococcales bacterium | reverse complement strand
GGCTTTCTTTTACCAACCGAACCGCTCGCTCACGTACCTCCGATGAAAACCTGCTCCCCTTCATTCTCATGTCTCCTAGACTCCCTCTTTTCGGAGCCTCCAGGAAACCCGGGGGGATTCAGTCCTGGTATCGCGGTTCCCCCGGGGGAGGGGGGGTGCTGACTTAACCTGCCAGCCGCGATACCTCACGCTCCCAGCAGCGGTGTGGCGGGTGGGCGAATCAGTGAATCGGCTGAGGCCGCTAGGGGGTGCGAATGCCGAAGAGGTATTGGTATTGTTGGAGGGCGTAGCGGTCGGTCATGCCGGAGATGTAGTCGGTGAGGGTGAGGAGCTTTTCGGCAGGCGTGAGCGCTTCGCGTGCGGCCTCCAAGCTGCCAAAATCCCGGCCAGGGCGGCTGAAGGCTTCGAGTGGCAGCAGGTGGAGCAGCATGCGGTCATGCATCGAAAGGGTGGGCGCGGTCAGTGCGTCCGCGAAAAGCTCAAGCAGGCCCCCTAGGACGCGGAAACCCGCGCAGGCAATCTGCACTACGTGTTCGCTGTTGTAGGCGTGGCGGCGTGCCCCGTCGATAAGCTCGCGGTACGCGCCCACCATCGGGGCCCGGTCGATAAGGCTGCCCTCGAAGGTGCCCGCTTCTAGCGCGTGCAGGTGCGCCTTAAACGCTTCGAAACACGCTACCGTCAGTGCGTGAATCGCCGCGGCGCGTAGGCGGGAGACGCGGCTCGAGTGCGAGTCGGAGGTGTGGTCGCGAAAGCCCGGCGTCGCTGCCGCAAGGGGTGTCAACAGGCCGCGGCACGTCTCGAAGTCGATGAGGCGCAGCTTGAAGGCGTCCTCAATATCGATGACGCCGTAACATACGTCATCGGCGGCCTCCATCAGGTAGGCGAGGGGGTGGCGTCGGTAGATGCCCGCCGACACTTGCCGCAGTCCAAGTGTCGAGAAGGCGGATTCAGCCAAATCCTTGTCTTCCTGGAAGTAGCCAAACTTCTTTTCCGCGGTGACGTTCACGTCGCGGGGCCGACCTTGTGGCAAAGACGCGGCGGGGTATTTCGCCATCGTGCCGATAAAGGCGAGCGTGTTTTGCAAGCCGCCGGGCCGTTCCCGTGCCTGCAGCCGGCTGACGATGCGAAAGCCCTGGGCGTTCCCTTCAAACTCAAGCAGGTCTAGGCACTCGGCTTCGCTCAGTGCAGGCCGCCGTTTAGTGAGCCAGTGTCGCGCCCAGGACTGGATCGCCGCCTCGCCAGCATGACCAAAGGGCGGGTTGCCCAGGTCGTGAGCAATGCATGCCGCCGCAACGAGGGTGCCTAAATCCGCCCGCGACACCTCGGCGGGCAGCAGACCCTCGGCCCTAAGAAAGCGCCCCGCCATTTGCCCGAGAGAACGGCCGACGGTGGAGACCTCAAGGCTGTGCGTCAAACGCGTCCTTGTGTAGTCCGTCGGCGAAAGCGGAAAGACCTGCGTCTTGTCCTGCATGCGTCGGAACGCGCTGCTGTAGATGATGCGATCGTAGTCGCGTTCGAACTCCGAGCGCCCCTCATAACGCGTCCGGCTCACGTCCGCGCTTGCGCTGCCGAGACGCTGGTCGCTCAGCCACCTCGCCCACGCGGCCTGTCGCGCTTCATTCACCGGGCCCGGTCTAGCACGGAAGCCGTCTCATGCGCCGCACCGCTTGCTGCGTTTGGGGCGCGCTGCTACCCCCGCTGTCTCAATACGAGCTTCGGCCGCAGGTGGTGCCGGGCTTCGACGTCGAAGGATGCACCATGAACCAGCCAGGGAATGATGACGTAGGTGCGCGGCTTATTGCCGTGGCAGAGAGCCGCTTTGGCAAGACTCCAGGGACGCTGTCGCTGGAAAGCGACCTCTTCGAGGCGCTGAAAATTGATAGCTACCAAGCGCTTGAGCTGCTGACGGAGGCGGAGGCGGCTTTCGGCATCGAAATTCCCGACTACGAAATGCAAGACGTGCGCACCTTCGCCAACCTCGCTGCCGTCATTCGCCGACGCCTTTAGGCCGGAGCTTGGGCGCGTCGCAGGTCGTCGATGTCAATGGCAGACGGCGTGCGCGGTAGGTAGGCGTGCGGGTCATTTTTGCGTGCGACAAAATCGCTCAAGCTCGCGCGCGCCGCGGGCGCGGTGAGCAGTTTGAGAAATACCTCGCGTTCGGTGCGAAGTTCATTGTCAATGTTGCGCTTGGTGAGGCGCTTGAGTTCAAAGATGGCGCCGCGGTCGTAGAACAAGGTTTGGGCGGCCAAGCGACGAGCAACATCCAGTGCCTCGCCTCGGCCCACGACCTGACTCACAAAGCCCAGGGCGTGCGCCCGCTGCGCCTGAATGCTGCGGCCGCTCAGCAAGAGGTCCAGTGCCAGGGCCTCCCCCGCTTTACGCCGCAGACGCGGAATGCCGCCGAAGCCTGGGATGAGTCCGAGCCGCAGCTCCGGAAAGCAAAAGCGCGCGCTCCTATCAGCGATGACGAGGTCAGCGCAGAGAGCGAGTTCGAAACCGCCTCCGAAGCAGAAGCCGTGGACAGCCGTCAACGTCGGCACTGGCAGGTGGTCGATGCGACGGAAGACGCGGTGGATACGGTCGACGAAATCACGCAACGTCGCGTAAGTACTCTCGTCAACCTCGGCGTCGGGCTCGAGGTGGCTCAGTCCGCGCTGTAGTTCCACCAGATCCGCACCGGCGCAAAACCCTTTCTCCACGCTGGAGTAGAACAAGACAGCCCGAACGCGATGGGCAATCCACTCAAGGGTGCGCAGCAGGGCCTCAAGCTCTTCGAGCGCTACTGTACCGAGTTCGTTGCAAGGTGCGCGGTGCAGGTCGATCTCAAGCACCTCACCTTCGAGACTCCAGCGCAGGGCTTGTCCTTCGAAGGTATGCGCGCCTATCGAAGTTCTATCTTTATGCACGAAGCTCAAGGCTAGTTTTTTCCAGAACGTCCTGCGCGGCTTAGCCACGCCCAGATACTTTCGAGACGGCTCGCTTGCCCAGTACTGACGCGTACCACGCCTGAGTTAGTCCGGTGGCGACGGTAAAGCGCGTCGATCTCGGTCTTATAGTGCGCCAGGACAGCGCCTCTGCGCAACTTTTGATTGCTGGTGTGCAGCCCTTCGACCTCACCGAGAGACTTCCCCACATGCGTGTAGGCACGTATCTGTTGGTAGTGGGGCACTTCGGCATTGACCCGTGCCAGTGCGGCCTCGGCCGCTTCCGCTTCGAAGCTCCCGGCAAGCAGCACGGCAAGGTGCGGACGCCCATCCCCCACCACGACGGCGTTCTCAAGGCCCCGAAGCTGTGCCATAAGGGCCTCTTCGATGGGCTCGGGCGCGATATTGTGACCAGATGCCGGCACAATAAGGTTTCTGGCGCGGCCGACGATGCGCAGCCGCCCCGCTTCGTCGAAAGCGGCCAGATCGCCAGTTTTGAACCAGCCGTCTTCAAACACCTCCGCCGTTGCGGTAGGATTGCGAAAGTAGCCGCGAAAGACGTGAGGCCCTCTCACCTGCAACTCGCCGGAACTCGTGATACGGCACTCGCCCACTGGCAGCGGTTTGCCGACGGTGCCACCCAGAGCTGAGGTGGCATCGTCGAGGCTTACGATAGCAGTTGTCTCTGTGAGTCCGTAGACCTGGTACACAGGTACCGATAGCATTTCAAACCAGGCTTGCGTTTCTGCACTCAAGGGTGCGGAGCCGCAGATCAAAAAGCGCAGATTGACTCCAAGACTTGCCTTGAGCGCAGGAAAGAGCGTGCGGCGCGCGGTACGCAGCGCCAACGTATCTGTCAGGCTCGCATGACCCGCTTGCTCCGCGCGGTAAGCCGCGAGCGCGCGCATGTAGCCGTGAAAAAGCATCTTGGAACGACGCTGAAGCTCCTCTTCGACAGAGCGTTTCATTCGCTCAAGCAGCATCGGCACATTCAAAAAGTAATGAGGTGCAGCGGCCTTGAGTTCCTGTTGAAGTTCGCTCAGATCCGTCGACAAGGAAATGGAATTGTTGCGCAGCAGTTGGCAAAGCAGAGCCACGCGCGAGCCGGCAAAGCAGAGCGGCAAGTAGTGGAAGATGGTCTCTTCGTGCCCCGACCCACCCATTAGGTCATTAAGTGCGCCCTCGACTTGGTTCAGCATGGTGTCGAGGTTGCCGTGAGAGAGCATGACCCCCTTGGCTTCGCCGCTCGTCCCCGAGGTGTAGATAATCGTGGCGAGGTCGCCCTCATTGACCGAGGCGACCGCCTCCGGACGCGTCGCCGGCATGACCCCCTGGCTTGCGCTTGGCGAGCCAGATACCCAGGCTTTCAGCTCGACGATGGGGGGCGTTTTGTCCATCAAGGCCCCAAGCTCGCGGGTCAGGTCGTCCGGCGTTAGGGCCCCGCTCCCGCAGAGAAACACGAAGGCCGGGTCCGCGTGGACGAGTTGATTGATCAGATAACCACGCGCCTGTCGCGCATAAAGCGGTACCGTGACGGCGCCGTGAGCCAAAATAGCTAAGTCCGCCGCCACCCAGTAGGCACTATTGGGAGCAACCAGCGCCACACGGTCGCCTGGTGCTACGCCTGCCTCCGTAAGGCCCGCACGGTATTGACCGATCCACTGCAACAAGGTGCGACCGCGCACCGGCAGCGGCGTTGTGCCATGAATTTCGATGAGCCAGGGCCGACCGGGCTGCTGGGCAACTTGGTCTAAAATTCGTTGAACAAACGCCATATGATCGTCTTTCCGTTGGGCCAAGCGCCTAGCGAGATTGCTCGCTGCGCTGGGTGCTTTTGCGTAGCCTTCTCTGGAGCACCGCGCTGCACCTCACCGCGCCTCACGCGGCCGCGCCGCACGCCGCAGGATCTGCCACGGCCAGTGTGTCTGCGAGCTCTTGGCCGCGCACCTCGGCCACAAGGTTGCGTAGCCGCGTTTCGAGAGGTGGCAAGTAGGCCCAAGGGCTGGCTGTGCGCGCTAGCTCGGCGCGGGGCTGAAAGCCAACGAGGCGCTCGCTAAGATGGCTGACCAAGCTCTGCCCCATTTGCCCCATGCGTTCGAGGTGACTCGCAACCGAAGCCTTGAGTGCGCGCTTGAAGTCCGGATCGGCTGCGCGCGCGGCCTCGAGTGCCCCGGTGAGCTGCTGCTCTAAACACACGTCGTCCACGTTGAAACAGTAATGTCCGTGGCCGCGTTCGGTGAGTAGATGCCGGATGCGCTCGTCCATGGTGACGCCGATAGAGGGCACAAGGCCGGGCATCGATGTCACGATAGCGTGGTAGCGCGACGAAACGAGCAAGGCGCTTTGCCGCAACAACGCCACCAAATCGTACATATCAACTTCGTCGGAAACGAACACGGTCGAAGGCAGCGTGAGAGCGGCGGCTAGGCTTTCGCAGGCGCTCCGATCGAGGGCCTCCATGCCTACTATCATCACCTGGTAGTCGTGGCGCCGCGCAAAGGCCTCGGCAGAACGTGCAAGTGCTTGAATATAACGCTTCTGCGCTTCATGCACCTGAGGTCCGTGCTTGTGAAAGTAGAGCGACGCGTAATGCGATGCCTGGTAGAGCCCGAGAGCGCGATGGGCAACGGCTTTGCGTACGCTGGGTGCCACGGGCCACCAGAACGGATTGATGGGGCACAGCGTTAGGATGGGCCGCTCAGGGTCAAGGCCGGCGGCTTCCGCCAGGGTCGCGGCACGTTCCGGCGTGCTTGGCGCGAAGGTCCAAGCGGTATCCGTGCCTGTTTCGGCGATGACACCAAAGCGGCTCAAGAGCTCGGTGGAGGCCTCGTTGCGGGTGAGCACAAACGCGTCCTTCGCGTAACGCCGTAGCATCGCCGTAAGGCCTGGCGACATGTGCCCCGCCTCGCCGCCGTAGCCGATGGCGAGCTTTTCCTCCGCCAACGCCACACCGAGCGAACCCACCATCATCGTGCTGAGCGCGTCGGCAAACTTGGACTTAAACATCGAGCCTTCGCAGGTGACCACTCCGTGGTACTTGTGCACCTCCTGGGCAAGAAACGCCGGAAACACCTTGGGCAAGTGAACTTGCCGCGCCCGCCTGAAGTAGTTCTGTGAGCGCGTCTCGTCGATGGTCAGCACGCTCGCATCAAGCTGCTCCTCGCCGAGTAGGTAGAAGAACTGTCGTAGCATTTCCTCGACCCGAACATCCGCCCCCGTGTTGCGCGTCCCGCTATACCCCGCAAAAAGCAGCTTCAGCGGTTCACCAGGTTCCCACGGTCGCGCGGGGTGCAGCATTTGTCGCGCTTTGGCGGCCTCAATGCACGCGCTCATTGCTCCCTGCAACCACAAGTCTGGGTTCCCGAGCGCCCGCAGCCCGCCTGCCAAGTTGCCCAAGCCTGCGCTGTATAACGTCATCTGTTTGGATTAACACATGCGCAGACCTAAGGCAGCCAGTCACTGGACCCCAAACTGTCGATTCGGGGCAGGCAGACGACTGAACCGCCAGTGCTAACGCAGTGAAACGCTCATGCGCACTAGTGGTCTGTGGAGTTGCGGCGGAGCGAGACGGGCATTTCGGCGAGGGTGGTCCCGCCCTTGATGCCAAAATCCAGCGTGCGAATGGGAAAAGGTATCGTGATACCGGCCTCATCGAACGCACGTTTCAGCGCCTTGACGGCCTCGCTGCGAATGCGCAGAAGGTCCGCCTGGGACCGAAAGGTGAACCAGAGGTGGGCAACAAAGTCGATAGACGAGTCGCCGAAGCCGGTAAAGTGCACCGCGACCGGCGTCGTTACGTCGCGTTCCTCAAGCGACTCAAGGGCTTTCGTGGCCACGCTTTGTACTACGCCAAGATCCTCGCCGTAAGACACCCCGCAGGCGAGTTCGAGGCGCCGGCTGCCGCACACGGAACAGTTGAAGATCGTATTCTCGAAGAGCGCGCGATTGGGTACGATGGCATGGCGCCCATCGAAGGTACGCACTGTGGTGTTACGCAGGTCGATGGTCTGAACCATGCCCATGAGAGTGTCTGTCTCGATGATATCGCCCATCACAAAAGGTTTGCGGATAGCCAGCACGACGCCTGAGATAAAGTTGGCGGCCAAGTCTTGGAAAGCAAAGCCGAGCGCCAAGCCGACGATACCAGCACCCGCAAGGAACGACAGCGCCGCGCGGTCCAAGCCCATCACCGAAAGCGCGACGAGTATGGCACCGCCCAGAATCACGAACTGAAGCAGCCGCGAGAGCAAATGCCGGACACCCACGCCAAGCTGCCAGCGCCCGAGCAGCCGCTGGGAACCACGAAAGGCGGCGTTGCCCAAGGCCCACGCAATCACCAACACGGCGAAAGCGAGTACCAAGTTGGGCAGAGACACGACCAACGCGTCTGCCCACCCCAGGACCTTCAGCCACAGCTTATCGAGCGCTTCATTAAATGGCATACGTTCTATCAGTAAGGTGCATGTAGGTCGCTTCGTCGCGAGATGGAGTGCCTATCCGTGGCACGGCTAGCCTTTCTTGTCATCCGTGCCCGGCTTAGGCCATAGGCGGCGGTGCGTCTCTGCCAAGCATCCTGCGCGTTCCATCGGGCACGCTGCGGTTTTAGGCTGCACGGCGCTCGTGCTCAGACCGTCAACCGAACACGTAACGCACTTAACTGCGCACGCATGCCCTTCGTGCTCTGAGCGCGCGGAGTCAGGGGCCTCCGCCGGCCGTGCGTCCTTGGCGAACATGCGGCGCGTTGCTGGGGTGTGCGGCTGCACGGTGCGCGCCTTCAGCCCCTCAGCGCGGTGCCTGTGCAAGGCCCCCGACCTAGCTGTCTCATCCCGCGTTGCAGTGGCGCTTGGGCGGCCAGGACTTCGCGCTTCCTCGGTGAAGCCGCGTGTGCGATAGCACGGCATGGACGACTATCCCGGGGCACTGGGTTGGCTGTACAGCTTGACGCCGGCGCGCTTCGACTTGAAGCTTGAGCGCGTGCGGGCGGCACTTGAGGCGTGGGGCCACCCGGAGCGCGCCTTTCCGTCGGTCATCGTCGCGGGCACGAATGGCAAGGGCAGCACGGCGCACTTTTTGGCCGAAGGGCTGGCGGCGCTGGGTTGGCGGGTAGGGACGTTCACCTCGCCGCACCTCCACCGCTTCGGCGAGCGCATCCGCGTGCAGGGCGAGGCCTTGAGCGAGGCGGCCACCGTGGCCTTCGCCCGCCGGCTTCGCCAGGAGATGGCAACCGGGCAGCTGCCCGCGCTCTCGTTCTTCGAAGCGACAACACTGATGGCGCTCGAGACCTTTCGCCAAGCGCGGGTAGACTGGGCGGTGCTGGAGGTGGGTCTCGGAGGCCGCCTCGACGCGACCAACGCCGTCGATGCGGAGCTGGCGATACTCACGGAGGTAGGCCTTGATCACCAGGCCTACCTCGGCCCTACCTTGCGCCATATCGCTAAAGAAAAGGCGGCCGTGTGCCGTCCGGGCAAGCCGTTTTTTGTAGGCGCCTCGGCGCCGCGCGTCCAAACCGTGGCGCGCGCCTGCGCGCAGCGCGTCGGCGCCCACTGCGAGTTGCTCGGCCGAGACTTCCGGGTGCAGCGTCACGGAAATGAACTCAGCCTCTCGCTCCTTGACCGGGCGGCTGGTGACCCGTTCGCATTACGCAGCCACGTTGTGGCGGAGGTCACCGAGGCATCGCCCCTTGATCTTTCCCGGGCACTGGCCTGGCGGGCGTTGCTGCACCTAGGCGCAGGCCGGTCTCCCGAGCGTCTCGAAAAGGCAACGCGCGCGGTCGCGCAGGCAACCTGGCCCGGCCGCTTTGAATGGCACCGTACCCCGGATGGCGCGGTCCTGCTCGACGGCGCCCACAACCCCCAAGGCGCCGCCGCCCTCGTCGCTTACCTCGAGGCGTACCCGAACTACCGCGAGCGTACCCTCATCTTCGGCGCCATGCGCGACAAGGATCCCGCAAGCCTGCTCGCTATCCTCGCCCCCCGCTTCGACCGCATCGTCCTCTTGCCCCTGCCGCTTTCCCGAAGCGCCAGCGCCACCGAACTCTCGGGCGCCGCGGCTTCCACCAAGCTCCCCGTATCCCTAGCGGCCCACCCCGAAGAAGCCCTGACCCACGCCTTCGTGCCCCCACGCGCCGACAAAGCGCCGGGCGCCACCACAAACCCGATTGAAGCGCCCCCCTCCGAGACAACCCAAGAAACCAAGCGCCTCGTTGTCGTCGCAGGCTCGCTCTTCATCATGGCCGCCATACGCGCACACCTACTCCACCTAACCCCCGACCCCCCCGTCGCCTCCTAGCGCGTCTGGGGTGAGCCCTGGGCGGCAACACAGCACACTTGCGGGAAAGTTCGGGCACGCGCCGCTTTCCAAGCTGCCTCCTGGGCAACCTTGAGAGGTGTGGACGCACTGGCCGCCTTCCTGACTTACACAGGGCTCCGAAAGGTCCGGGACGCAGCATTGGTTGTCTGCGCCACCGGGACAGAATCCGGGCTGATAGTGTCCGGCGCAACTCGACGCTGTGCTCTGGCAGGTGCCACCAAAAATCAAAGCGCAATCACTGGAAGATGCCGAGGAAGGGCTTGCGCCAGCGACGCTGCTAAACAAATCCAGGTCGGTGTTGCAGTCGCCTGCCTGCGCGCACTCGAGCAGTTTCTCTGTGAGCGTCCAGTAGCCGCCGTGGGCAGTTTGTGTTCGATGCACGGCACCGGTGACGCCGCGCGCGGCGACAAGATCGTTCACCCATTGGCGTGCGATCGACCCGACGTAGCGCCAGTGCCAGGGCTCGCCGATGTAGCCCGTGATCGCCCTGTCCGCGGCGTGGTAGCTCTGCACAAAGCCGAACTCGTGACCATGGTCCCGCAAAAAGGCATACCCTTTCGTGTATGCGAAATCCTGCGAAATCGGGTTGCCGTCGGTGCAACCTGCAATGTCGATGGCAAGGCCGGTCTGATGTTCGCTAGCCCCTGCCGCAGCGACCGAATATTGCGTTCGGTGCGCCGGTACATCTTGACCCGGATTGCCATTTCCACGGTTTAGGTCGCACTGCGTACAGAAAGACCGATACCCCGACACGATACACAGCGGCTGACCACCCTGCTCAATATGCACCTCGTTCAGCGCAACGAACGCCGCATACAGTTCGCTCCGAACACGCAAGTCCTGACAGCCCGCACCCACATGAATGTCCCGCTGCGCTACAGAAACCAAGTCGCCCGGCACAAAGCGCGCCGGCGAAAAGCGCCACGGATTCAAGAGCAGGAGAGGGTCGCTGCCATCAAAGTCACTCCAAGGTACGCCCACCGAATCATCGCCATCAAAGAGGCGTCCTTCACGAATCGTACAAGTGCCGCTGCACGTCTCCGTCCGCGCTTCACAAACCCGCGCTCCCTTTTCGCCCAGGCTCGCCTCCCCCGGCGCCCCGGCCACGCAGCCTCCCAGCCACGCACAGACAACTGCCAGCGCCACGCGGCAACTTGCCGTGTCCCGCCCTAAAGAACATGGAGAGCGCATTAGCGGTAGTCCCTATCTGTTGACCACATGAGGTTGGTGTTTACGAGAAACTGAGGGCTCGTGCATTGTTGTCCGAGGCCGCTTGCGCATGCCCCGCGAGGGACGCAAGAGTCGAGCGTCGGCGAGTAGCACTGCCACGCGTCGTGCCACGCCTGCGGATCGTAGTTTTCTGGATACAGACACTGACAATGATGCGTTCCCGCTTGGCCTGGTCTGTTGAGGTTTTCAACGGTCAAGACGTCAAGGTAATCGGCGGAACCCGTCCAGCCATTGCCGTCTGCATCGGGCCACTGCGATGGATACGGGCAGGTCGCCGTGGAAATCGCGGGTGGCCTGCTGCTTGAAGCGCCGCTTGCGGAAGACGCGCCACTGCAGCCCGGCAATCTCGCATCCCAACTGCATCGATTTGCGAAGTAGTACCGCATAGACCTATTAAACTCTTCCCTAAATAGATGATGTCTGATACGTAAAGTCATGTGTTCATGCGGTCTCAATAGGTAGGATTTGTTCTGGATCATGAGGTCTATATCGTTCCAGGATGATCCGGATAGCTTGCGAGACCATGACCGCTGAAGACGGTATTATGTCGAACAAACGTAAGACATTATGTCGAACAAACATAAAACGTCAATCGGTTGATGTGACGTTTTCGACATGCTGCGCACGAAGTATGGCGCCTCAGAGAATGCGAAACAACTGGGATACAGAGTAGCAATAAAGCACGCGGTTGTGGGCGCGTCCGCTTGCTGACCGGTGGTGCCGGGGCGCCCACAAGCTCTCGCAGCGAGACATGACATCGGGCTCTTGAGCGAAGGCCGCGTGCCTGTGTGCGTAGGGTTCGCATGACTGCCGTGCCACGCGTTGCCGGATTTGCGGTTCAGATGTGTCAGCATGTGGGGGATGGCGGTGCGGGAGGATGGCGGCGAGGGCACGCGGGTCGACCGCTGGTTGTGGGTGGTGCGGGTCTTCAAGACTCGGTCGCTTGCGGCGCGGGCGGTGGGTCTTGGCCAGGTGGAAGTCGACGGCCAGCGCGTGAAGCCTGGGCGGCAGTTGAAGGTCGGCGAGCTGGTGCGCGTGCGCAAGTCGGGGCAGGCGGAGCAGGTGTTGTGTGTTCGCGGTTTTGCGGGTGCGCGGGTTAGTTTTGCCGCGGCGCAGGCGCTCTACGAAGAGACGCCGGAGAGCGTGGCGGCGCGGGCGCGTTTCGCCGAGCAAAGACGTCTCGACGCGCTCTCGGCGCCCAAGCGTATGGCCGGCGCGCCGAGCACCCGAGACCGCCGTCAGACGCGGGCGCTCAAGGAGGGGCAGGTGTTCTCGGACCCGGAGCCCGAGGGCTAGAGCAGGGAGCAGGTCTGGCGTAAGCGCCTCGGAACGGAGTGCGGAGCATCCCTCGGTTGAGCGTTAGGCCTCGCATGAATGAGCGGCCAGATGGCCCTTACAGTGCTCTCGGATCATGCGTTAGCGGTTCCCGGGCGACGCGTTGAGCGCTCGTGCTGTGCAGTTACGCGGCGCCAAGCACAAGAAGCTTTCACGGTGGCCAGAAAGCTTTTAGGCTTGAGGCATGAGTCGATTTTTGCGGGCATGCCGCGGTGAAGCTGTCGATGCCACCCCCATTTGGTTGATGCGACGAGCGGGACGTTATCAGGCGGAGTATCGCGCCATTCGCTCGAAGGTGTCGTTCGTCGAGCTGTGCATGCGGCCTGACCTAGCGAGCGAGGTCACAGTGATGGCCGCCCGCCAGCTAGGGGTCGACGCTGCCATTATCTTCGCTGATATTTTGCTCATCCTGGGACCGCTCGGCGTGCCCTTTACGTTCGAGAAGGGCGATGGGCCGAAGATTCTCAAACCTATTCGTAGCGCCGTCGATGTGGATGCGGTCGCCGAGCATATCGATGCCGCCGTGGAACTGCACTACGTCATGGAGGCCATTCGCCGGACCCGTGCCGAGCTTACCGAGGTGCCGCTAATTGGCTTTGCGGGCGCGCCCTTTACCTTGGCGTCCTACGCCATCGAAGGCGGCGGCTCTAAGAGCTACTACGAAACCAAGAAGCTCATGTTTGGCGACAAGGGCCTGTGGGATTCGCTTATGCAGCGCCTCGTACGAGGCACGGCGGCCTACCTCAACGCCCAGGTGGATGCGGGTGCGGAGGCTCTGCAGATTTTCGACTCCTGGGTGGGGTGCCTTTCTGCCGATGCCTACCGGACCCACGTCCAGCCGCATATGGAAACGCTCTTTGCCAGTCTCGACGGCCGCGTCCCGGTTATTCATTTCGGGACGGGCAACCCGGCCATCTACCCCGCGATGTGTCGTGCGGGTGGTGATGTGCTGGGGGTGGACTGGCGCGTGGACCTGCGCGCTACCTGGGACAGCTTGCCGCGGCCAGTGCCGGTGATGGGTAATCTCGACCCAGGTTTTCTGCTAGCGCCGGAAAGCGCCATGCTTGCTGAGGCCGGCCGCATTCTCCGCGATGTCAACGGCAAGCCAGGTCATATTTTCAATCTCGGCCACGGCATCATGCCCGAGGCTCAGGTGCCTCAAGTCCAGGCGCTCGTGCGTTACGTTCACGAGGCTAGCGCCGCCATCATTGACAAGGTGAGCTAGCGCATGCGGGTCATCGTCCTTGGAGGAGGCATCAGCGGCCTTTGTGCCGGCTACGAGGTCTTGCGGCGGGTACCCGATGCCTCTGTGGTCGTCCTCGAAGCGGGAAACCGGGTCGGTGGCGCCATCGCCACCGAGCATACTGAGGACGGCTTTCTCATTGAACGTGGTCCGGATGCCATGCTTACCCAGCCGGACCATGCCCTAAAGCTCGCGCAGGAACTCGGCCTTGAGCCACACATTATGCGCACGTCTGCCTCGGTAAGCGGCGCTTTTATTTTGCGCTCGAAACGCCTGCACCCTGTTCCTGATGGCTTTGCGCTCGTCGCTCCCGGCAATCTTAAGGCCTTCCTCAGGACGCCGCTCGTAAGTGCCCGTGGCAAAGCTCGCGCGCTACTCGAACCGCTCCTGGCGCCACTACAACCGTCGGGCGAGCTTTCTCTTCAGACCTTGGTGCAGGGACGCCTTGGCCAGGAGGTATTGGACTACCTCGCCGAGCCCTTGGCTGGGGGCATTTACGGCGCGGATCCGCGGCTGTTAAGCATGCACGCCGCCTTGCCGAAGTACGCGGCCCTCGCCGAGAGGGGCCAGTCGCTTATCGGCGGCGTACGGCGTTTGCAGCGTGGTGCCGGTGCTCGGGCCGCTGGCGCGCGTTACGGCCTCTTTATCTCGTTTCAAGGCGGCTGCGGCGAGCTCGTTGCGGCACTGGCGGACGCCATAGGTCCCGAGCGCATTCAGCTCGGCCAGAAGGTGGAGTCTATCGGCCGGTATGGCCGCGGTTGGCAGGTCAACGTGACCTCCCGGGGAGCGCAGGGCGTTGAGTGCGCGCGGTCCTTGCGGGCAGACGCAGTGGTCTGCGCACTGCCGGCCGCGCGAGCCGCCCGTGTGCTTCGCGAGGCCACCCCCGAGCTCGCTTGCGAACTCGGCGCCATTCCTTTTGGCTCATCGGCGGTGGTGACCTTCGCCTTCGAGCGCGAACAAATCGCCCATCCGCTGGATGCCTACGGCTTCGTGGTTCCGAAGCGCGAAGGCCTTAGCTTGCGCGCCGCCACCTTCTCAAGCGTGAAGTGGCCGGGCCGTGCACCCATCGGGATGGTGCTCCTGCGGGCATTCGTCGGTGGCAGCGGCAGCGAAGGCCAGGCAGCCCGCCCCGAAGCCGAGCTGGTGTCATCCCTGCTTGCCGAGCTGCGCCTCATCCTCGGCATTCGCGGCGAGCCACGACTGCATCGCGTCGACCGTTACGTGCGTGCAATGCCGCGTTACCATCTAGGGCATCAAGCACTCGTCGCCCGCATTGAAGATGCGGCTCGCCACCAGCCCCACTTCGCCCTCGCAGGTAACAGCTACCGCGGTGTCGGCATTCCTGAGGCGATTCGCAGCGGCCGCGCCGCCGCCTCCGCCTTAGTATCCGAGCTAAGTTAGCGCGACACGCGTACGCGAGTTGGAAGGGATCCTACGGGTCGGCATCGTCCTTGGCCTGTAAGGTGCTCTTGCGTGCGTGGAGGGCGCGCGCCGCGGTGGCGGCTCGCTTGCGTAGGTGCACGAGGGATTCAAGCGCTAGGCCCGCCTCCGGCGGTGCTTTGAGGGGACGGCCCTCGACGAAGACCCAGGTCACGCTTTCCGGCCCCGCGGTCAGCACCAGTTCGGCGGTGCCACGCGTGAACGCGAAATGGGTACTCTGCGGGTCGACGAGCAAAAGGTCCGCGGCCTTGCCGGCCTCAAGCGTGCCAATGTGCGCCGAGAGCCCCAGGGCCCGGGCGCCTCCGAGCGTCGCAAGGCGTAGCCCCGCTTCCACTTCGAGCATATGCGCCGCGCCGGCGCGCTGTAGCCCCAGGGCCATGCGTAGGTTTGCGAAGGCATCGAAGCGGTCTCCGGCGGCACCGTCGAGGCCAAGCCCCACGGGCACCCCTGCCGCTTGCAGCGCGGCGAGCGGCATCACCCCGGAGCCGAGTCGTGCGTTGCTCTGCGGGTTGTAGATGACGCCGGTCGTCGCGTCGCTTTGTCCCGTATGGCCCCCACCGGAGCGCCAGCGGGCCAGCGTCTGCAGGTCGGCGGGCGAAAGGTGCACCGCGTGGTTGAGCAGCAGCGGGCGGGCCGGCGCACCGGAGGCCTCAAGCTCGGCGAGATTGTCCGCACGCACTTCGCTCGGATGCTCATGAAAGTGCAGATTCAGCGGCAGCGCCAAGCGTTGTGCCAGCGCGGCGGTGGCGCGCAGGTGACCTGCATCCCAGCCCTCCGGCAGGGGCGGATGCGTCGCCAGGTGCAACCCGCCGCGTCGCCGCTCGGGCGCGCCCAGTTGCGAGAAACTCGCCGCGAGCTTCTCGACCAAGGTGACCCAAGCAGGGTCGAGTGCTGGCGCCCTTCGTGCGGGTGACCGCTCGCTGGCAGCAAGGCCCCCCGGCCGCGTGGCCGAAGGTTGCGCCGCGAGTGCGGGAAAGACCGCTAGACGGAAGCGCAGGCCGCTGTCGCGCAAAGCCGCCAGCGCGCCCTCAACCATGGGCGCGCCAAAGCTGTGGTTCCAGTCGACGACCGTGGTCACGCCGCTCGCTATCAGCTCGGCGGCAGCAAAGCGCGTCAACGCGTAGCTTTCCTGAAACGTGGGCGGCACCGCGCGCCAAGGGAAGACGCAGTGCGCTAGCCATTCGGGCAAGTGCAGGTCGGCGCCACAGCCTCGAATGAGAACCTGCCAGAGATGATTGTGGCCGTCCACCAAGCCCGGAAGCGCCAACAGCCCCGAAGCATCGACAACCTCAACGCCCGCGGGCGCAACACGGTTGGCATCCGCGGGCAAGATTGCCGCAATCAACCCGTCTTCGATGACGATATCGACAGTCCGCGCCAAGCCGAGTCCCGCGCCGCGCAGCGTGTAAGCCTCTGCGACATTACGTATCCAGCGTGTCGATGAACCTTCTGACACACGTACTCCCCCCCCATCGCGACCCAAGTGCGCAGCAGACCCCGGCCGCGAGTCGCACGCTCTGGCGCCGTCCACCGCCACCCGCGACTGGCCGCCCCCGCACGCCACACCGAACACGACCGCCCCAAGCCCTAGAGCCGCCCGCGCCACAACAGGCCTAGGCCACCGCCTCTCAGAAACCGCCACCCGCCCTGAACGCCTGTAAAGCCGCATCAACACGCCATGCTACACGCCGCCACGAGCGCCGCAAACCCGCGGGCGAGTGCCCTGAATGGCCCGGGACATAGGTGACGTTTTAGCCTAGGGACATAGGTGACACTTTTGTCCGTTAGCAGAGTAAAGATGTTATGAAAGCCTCCTCGACATGTGTCAGCTCAGGGGTGTTAGCGGGCGGCGGGTCGAGAAAGACTGGCTGGCACGACGGCGTTGATGCGCGCCGTCTTGCATGGGCATTCCGCTGGTCGATAGCGTTTTCGCTGACGCACTCGAGAAAAAGTTTGCCTAACGCTCATTTGGAAATGTTCGTCGGCAGCCAAGCCGGAAGGCGCCAGCACTCGAAGCGATTAGTGCGCAGCGGTCGCCTCCTCGCTACCGCCAGCCGCGCCTGCTTGATTGGCGTGAGGCGAGCGGCGCGTGGGGGGAGTCTGGACTACACCCGTGGGATGGTGGTGTCTTCGAAATGGTTGCGGGGCTTGGGGCTCGTGGTGGCGGCGAGTGGGCTCTTAGGTGTTGGGTGTGGTGGTGCGCAGGGGAAAAGCCCGAAGGTGGGGGTTGCTAGCGTGTCGCCGGCGGCGCCGCCAGCGCTTCGGCCGCCGCAGGACACGCGGGTGCTGCTGGACCGGGAGTGGGACTACTTGGCGGAGATTCGCGCCGCTGAGCTGCGCGGTGAAGGGGGGAGCGCAGACCTGCGCTGGATGCTTCCCGAAGTGCTCAGTCTCGTCGAGGCGCAGGGGCAGGCGGCGCTGCCGCCGGGCGTGGTCGAAGCCCTTGCTACGCAGGCCTCACAGGCGTGGGTCGTGGGACTGCGCGACCCGGCCGCGAGCCCCCCGCTCGCTCTCTTGCTTGGCAAGTGGCAGCACGGTGAGCTTGAAGCGCTTATCGCTGCGGCCGGCCAAGGCCCCGCCCAAGAAGAGGCACGTCACGGGGTGGCGGTGTGGCACAACGAGGCGTTCGCTGGCGCAGACGTCAAGCGGGAGCTCCGCGTCCTTTCCCGTCCCGAGCGCGTGCGCGCGGCACTTGATGAACTCCAGCGCTTGGCGGAGCTGCGCGACGAGCCGGCCTACGCGCTTCCTGCCGATGCGCGCGGTCGCGTTTGGACGCAGCTCGCCGAGGCCGCGCCGCTGAAAGTGGCGTTACGGCTTGAGCCAAGTGACGTTGCCCGCACGGCTCAGGTGCTCCGCGGCATCAAGCTCAATCTGGGCAAGAGCCTCGAAGGTGCTCAGGCCATAGCCCTCTCGGTTTCCGGCTCAAACGGTGCCGCCCCCGCAGCCCCCCTCCGGTTTGCCGTGGTGCTCGAATGCGCCGACGAGGCAGCCGCCAGGGATTTGGCAGCCCGGCTACAAGCGCAGACCCGCGGTATCGCGCTCCAGGTTGCGTTGCGCGCCTTCGGCTTTGGCGGTGTCCTGAACAGCCTCGCGCTTGAAGCCCAGGGCGCTCAGCTCCGCTTACGTCTTGATCTCAGCCGCGACGACATGACGCGCCTGCGCGGCATGCTCGCTCGCTGAACTAGTCCGCGTCGTCGGTCTGGGCGGCGAGTTCAGCCAAGGCGTCGAGATCGTCTAGCGGCGCTTCGCTCGGCACGCGGTAAGCGCCGGAGAGCCACTGGCCAAGGTCGACAAGGCGGCAGCGCTCGGAGCAAAACGGCGTGCCCACGGGCGCGCCGGTCACCGTGACGTGTTTGCCGCAGCCCGGGCAGCGTAAGATCCTTGCATCGCTCACCCACCGAAGATGGCGGTGCCGGTGGCGTTTCGCAAGGCAAGCGTGTGCTGAAGCGGTCGCGCAGTTGAGGGTCGGAGGCGAGCGCGCCCCAGCCAAACGCCGCAGCGAACTTAAGGTTCGTGAGGCGTACGGGCGAGGCCGCACGGCCGGCGCAGTCTCTTGGCCGAATAGGCTTACAGCGGGCACGCACCCATCCCGAAGGTGCAGGGCACGCGCTCGGGTCTGCGCACCATCACGCGCAAGACAGAAGGCGTTCGCTCGGGTTAGCCTAAAGGGATGGCGGCTCGGCCTTACTTCGTGACTTGGTCCGCGCAGGAGGGCGCAGTCGAGCTGGCGCTTGAGCGTGCCGAGGGGCAGACGCTGTTTTTGCAGGGCGGACACGCCGTGCTCGACCTGGTGTCGACGAGCTTCCACACCAACTTCGGTCACAGCTTTGCGCCTATCTTGGAGGCGCTGCGCCAGCAGCTTGGTGGGGTGTGCACCAGTATCGCCAAGGCGAGCACGCCGCAGCGCAGCGCAGCGGCTCGGGGTCTCGTGGACGCGGTTGGCCACCCGGGGCGTATCCTTTTCACCCTAGGGGGCGCCGAATCCGTCGAGAATGCGCTTAAGCTGGCGCGTAGTCTGACGGGGCGGGCGCGCGTCCTGTCGCGGTGCAAGTCTTATCACGGCGCCACGCTTGGGGCGCTCGGCGTCACCGGCGACTGGCGTCGCAACGGCCAGGTGCTGCCCGAAGGCTTCGGCGGCTTCTTTCCCGACCCCGCCAGCGACCCGGAAGGCGATGGCCTCGCCGCCTGCGTGGCGGCACACGGCCCGGACCGAATCGCCGCCTTGTGCATCGAAACGGTGAGCGGGGCCAACGGCGTCCACGGTGCACCGGTTGGTTGGTGGCGCCGGGCGCGCTCGCTGTGTGACGCCACAGGCGCCTTGCTTATCCTCGACGAAGTGCTCTGCGGCTTCGGGCGCACTGGGCCATGTTTCGCGTTTCAGGACGCGGCGCTCGCGGCGGCCATCGTCGAGCCAGACTTCGTGTGCATGGCGAAGGCGCTTACCGGCGGCTACGCCCCGCTCGGTGCGCTCTGGGTGAGCGAACGGCACGCCCGCCACTATGATGCCGAGGTGCTGTCCGCCGGCTTGACCCACTACGCGCACCCCCTGGGGCTCGCGGCGGCGGAGGTGGTGCTGGACGTGCTGGCCCAGCCCGCGTTTCAGTCGGAAAAACGCGCCCTAGAGGCCTGCTTCTCCACCTTGGTGGGGGGGCTTGCGACGCATCCGGCCGTTGCGGGGGTGCGGCACGCGGGCTTACTCGCCGCCCTTGACCTGCGCGTGCCCGCACCTCCCTGGGAGCACTTCATCGAGGCGGGCATCCACCTTGTGGTCAAGCCCGACATGCTCATTTTGGCGCCCGCCTTCACCACCACACAGGCGGAGCTTGCGCGAGGCGTGAGCCTCTTAAGCATCTTGCTTGATGCGCAGATGGCTTCTGCGGAGGCGCCTTGGCCAGGCACCCTAGAGGCAGTTACCGCAGAGGCAGGCACCCCATGACCGCCGAGCGCGCACCAGCTCACGCACCCGAAGCCGTTGACCCGGAGTGCGGTGGACCCTCCGGCAGCGGGCCGTTTCTCAAGGTGTTCGCCGACGCAGCCGCTGCCCTAACCGACCTGCACTCAGGCGCCGTCGTGATGAGCGGCGGCTTCGGCCTGTGCGGCATTCCCGAATGCTCCATCGCCGAGCTGTTGCGCCGCGGCGTGCGCGACCTGACCCTCATCTCCAACAACATCGGCAACCGCGGCAAGGGCCTCGCGCAGTTGCTCAAGTCCGGCCAAGTCCGCCACGCCATCTGCTCCTACGTCGGCGGCAATCCGGATTTGGAGGCGCAGTTCTTTGCCGGCGAGCTCACCTTAGAACTCGTGCCTCAAGGCACCTTCGCCGAGCGCATTCGAGCGGGCGGTGCGGGCATTCGCGCCTTTTTCACGCCGACGGGCGTGGGCACGGTGGTGGCCGAAGGCAAAGAGGTGCGCGACTTTGACCGGCCGTGTTTGCTTGAAACCGGGCTTCGTGCCGACTTTGCCCTGATCAAGGCGCAGCGCGGCGACGCCTACGGCAACCTTTGGTTCAAGGAAAGCGCGCGCAACTTCTCGCCGCTGATGGCGACGGCCGCGACGGTAACCGTGGCGGAAGTCGAGGAACTGGTGCCCCTCGGCACACTGCCCGCCGAGGACATTCACTGCCCAGGCATCTTCGTTCAGCGCATCTACCAGGGAAGCCACTACGAGAACGCCATCGAGTACCCCATCCTGAGGTCGCCATGAATCGTAGACACGCACCGGACACCACGGGCCGCGCAACGCGTCACGTAAGGTCGTTGAACGTGCGCGAATGTCAACCGCAGCTGCCGAAAAGGCAAGCGCCTCTCTTTCCGGGCACGTGGGCGAGGCACGCGCCATGACCCACCCCCCAAGCAGCGACACGCAGGCGATGAGGCGTGGCTGGAGCGACGCAGCGCTTGCGGCAGAGGTGGCCCGCGCGATTCCGCCGCGTTCGGTCGTCAACCTCGGCATCGGTCTGCCGACGCAGGTGGCCGAATACCTCGACCCCGCCGCCTGCATCATGATCCATTCCGAGAACGGCCTGCTCGGTGTGGAAGGCCGGCCTACCCAGGCCACCCTGTCACCGACGCGCATCAACGCCGGCAAGGAAAGCGTCGATGTGCGTCTGGGTGCGGCCTACTTCGATAGCGCCCTGAGCTTCGCCATGATTCGTGGTGGTCACGTGAACTTGGCGATTCTCGGTGGCATGCAAGTCGACGTAGAAGGAAGCTTGGCGAACTGGTCCGTCCCGGGGCGCAAGCTCACGGGCATGGGTGGTGCGATGGATCTTGTCACCGGTGCCCAGGCCGTCTGGGTCATGATGCGTCACGCGGATCGCAGCGGTGCCCCCAAGCTCCTAGCGCGCTGCACACTGCCTCTAACGGGCGTTCGGGTCGTGCAGCGCATCATCACCGAACTCGGTTGGTTTAGCCCGAACGGCACCCACTTCGAGGCCCTGTCTCTGGCACCCGGCGTCACGTTGTGCGATCTAGGCGACCCCGCGCTCTTTCGCGGTGGGCAGGCGCTGCCGTCGGCATCCGGCGCCGCGTCTGGAGCGAGCGACCTATGAGTTCAGCCGCCTTTTTTGTATCCGGCGCACGTACGCCCTTCACGCGGGCCTTCAAAGGCGCGTTTGCCACCGTGCGGCCCGACGACATGCTGGTGGAGCTCATCGCGTTGTGCCAAGCACGTTTGCCCGAGCGCTTCGGCGTGCCGCCGGAGGATCTGCTCGTCGGCTGCGCCTATCCCGAGGGCGAGCAAGGCTTCAACGTCGCGCGCTCCGTCGCCCTCGGCGCCGCCCTCGACGCGCCCGCCGCCGTGGTCAGTCGCCTCTGCGCTTCCTCGCTTGAGGCCGTGGTACTGGCGGCAGCCTGCGTCCGTGCCGGCTTCAACAAGCGCATCTGGGTGGGCGGGGTCGAATCGATGAGCCGCGTCCCCCGGCGCGGTGCGGGATTTTCCGCCTCGGCGCGCATCGAAGCGGTGGCGCCGCACGCCTACATCGCCATGGGCGAAACCGCCGAGCGCATCGCCGAGCGCTACCGCCTCAGCCGCGCCGCCCAGGAAGCGCTGGCCTGCGACAGTCATCGCAAGGCAGCCGCCGCCTACGACGCCGGTCACTACGCGGATCACGTCTGGTCGCTAGCTGGCAGCGGCGCCCGAGACGAGAGCCTCCGGGTCACCCTCGACACGGCGAAGCTCGCAGCGCTGCCGCCCGCCTTTCGGCCCGACGGCTCGGTGACCGCCGCAACCAGCTCACCGCTCAGCGACGGCGCGGCGTTAGGCATGGTCGTCGATGCGGAGACCGCAGCCGCCCTCGGCAAGACAACCGGCACCCTGGAAATACTCGATGCCGCACGGGCTTCGGTTCCGCCGGACGTCATGGGCCTCGGCCCGATAGCCGCCATCACCGCCCTGCTAAGCCGCTCGAACTTGCCGGTAGATGCCATCGCAGCCTGGGAGCTCAACGAGGCCTTCGCCTCCCAGGTGCTCGCCAATTGCAGCGACCTCAAGCTCCCCGCCGAACGTGTGAACGCCTGGGGCGGCGCGCTGGCCCTCGGCCATCCCCTCGGCGCCTCGGGCCTGCGCCTCATGCTGACCTTAGAGCGCAGGCTCGCCCGGGCACAAGGCGGCGACCTCGGCGTCGCCGCCTTGTGCGTCGGCGGCGGCCAAGGCGTCGCCGTCCTTGTTCGGCGGCCGTGACCGGCGGCCGGGGGCGACGGGTAGAGGGCGTGGGCGGCAGCGTCCCGGCGCGCGGTGTCCGCAGGTGGATCCCCCCAGAAATGCCTACTGCGCGCTGCTCCGTACCCAACTTCGGGTCCCCGATGCCCTCGGCGGACCCCGCAGCCTCGCGCCCGCCGGAACCCTGCGTTGAATGAATGAGGGCTGCCGGTGAGAGGCGAACGTACGGCTGAAAAGAAGCAACCCTAGGCTGAAGCGTATTATTACGTTGAAGTTAAAGGCGACACTTGGCCGGCGGCAGGATTTAGGGGGAGAGCGGGCGCACTGCGAGTTGTGTACGGGCCGCCTTGCGATGTGCTAGGAACGTCCGCCTATGACACCGGTCGACTGGGGCGTGATCACTCTCTATTTGGCCGGTGTTATCGGCTTCAGCCTTAAGCTGTCTAAGCAGCAACTTTCGCCGGATGACTACTACGTAGGCGGTCGACGGCTACCCTGGTGGGCGGTCGGCATCTCCACGATGGCGACGCAGAGTTCCGCCAACTCCTTCGTCGGCATTCCTGCCTTCGTCGCCCTTGTGGCCGGGGGCGGCATGACCTGGTTGCAGTACGAACTCGCGATGCCTCTGGCGATGGGCGCGGTGATGATCCTGATGATCCGCCGCTTCCGCGAACTCAACCTCGTCAGCGTTTACGGTTACCTCGAACAGCGTTTCGATGGCCGTTCTCGCCGGGTGATGGCGGTTATCTTCCTGCTCTCCCGCGGTCTTGCGGCGGGCGTCGGCATTTACGCCAGCGCCGTCGTGCTCTCCACGTGCCTTGGGCTGTCCATTGAAACCTGCATGATTCTCGTCGGCGTTGTCACCATCATCTACGACAGCATGGGCGGCATGACCGCGGTGGTCTGGACGGACGTCGTGCAGATGGGCATCCTCCTGCTGGGCATCTTTGCCTGCATCGCCTTCTCGCTTGTTGAGCAGGGCTCGGTTGCCCAGGTCATTGCTGCTTTCCCCCCGGAACGCCTCGACGGTCTACGTCTGGAACACGGCATCGGCGACGGCTCACGCGCGCCCCTTTGGGGCTTCCTCGTGGGCGGCTTCTTCCTCTACATGTCCTACTACGGCGTGGACCAGAGCCAGATGCAGCGTTGTCTCTCGGCGCCGACCATCGCCGACAGCAAGCGCTCGCTCGTGCTCAACGGCTTTGCGCGTTTCCCCCTGACGCTGGCTTACCTCATCATGGGCTTGTGCGTCGGCAGCATTTTCCGCACCGATGCCTCACTGATGGAGGCGCTCCCCGGCGGCCGCGTCGACGCGATGATTCCCGTCTTCGTGCTGGAGCGTCTACCGATGGGCTTGCGCGGCCTCATCTTTGCGGCGGTGATGGCGGCGGCCATGTCCACCCTCGACTCCTACCTCAACTCGCTCTCCGCCTCGACGATGAATGACTTAGTCGTTCCCTACTGCCGTCATTCCGGGCGCACGCTAACGACGCGCACGGCCTTGCGTCTCTCGCGCCTCACCACATTTGTCTGGGGCAGCATCATCACCGCCTTCGGCTTCTTCATACACGGCATCTCCGAGCCAGGTTCGACGGTGGTCGAGAGCATCAACATGGTGGGTTCGCTCTTCTACGGACCGATGCTCGCGGTCTTTCTCGTGGGCCTGCTGTCGAAACGCGCAACGGGACCGGCGGTGCTTTGGGGACTCTTCGTTGGCGTAGCGGTCAACCTGATCCTTTGGCTTGGCCTGCGCAGTCTCTTCTGGATGTGGTGGAATGTCACAGGTGTGGTTGTCGCCGTTGCGGTGGCGATGCTGGTGAGTCTATGGCTGCCATCTGCCCCGAAAGAACGCCTAGTCGGCACGCAGTTTAACCCGACAGAAGCGCTTGCCGAGGAGAAGCCATGGCTGCGCACTTACCTGCTTTTAATCGCATACTTTGTCCTTTTGCTCGTCGTTGCCGCCTTCTCGGGCCCGTTGCTGCGCTTGCTAAGCTAGGCGGCAAGGTTTGCCGCACTGGTCGTGCGCGGCAGGCTTCTCGGGCGTAGCGACGCCTGCGCTGGCTGACCCGCCATGACGCCGATGTCACGGTGCACACAGCGCCATACCTGCCCGGCAAAGTCGGGAAAATGCTGACGTTTTTGCGGCGCTCGCAGGTCTGAGCGCAGTCCCGCAGCGCCTCTAGGGCGACGCGCGATGTCGCATAAGTCACCCTACATGCATGAAATCACAGCCATTAAGGCATGGCGCATCCTTTGCTACTGCGTTCGAGTCGCTCGTGTGGTGAATGCAAGTATCGCCGTGCCACCGCGCGAGGAAGCGGCCAAAGCCGTCTTTGGGGCATGAGACAACTACAGTAAGGGAGAACACAACCGATGGAACACGTGCCGGTATCGCGCTTAAATCCGCTCAAGCGTCGAGCTAAAAATGCCGCCCGTTCAGGCCTAGGTGGCTGGCATACGCTAGTGGTTGCACCTTTGGCGCTGGCCGCGTGTTTCGGCGGCCGCCCCGATACGGAGCACGCCATCTCGGTGACCGTATCCATCGCTGAAAGCCGGCAGAGCACGCTTGCCCCGGGCAAGGGTCACCTGCTGGTCATTGAAGACGGCGAAGTGGGTGGCCGCAAGCATGCGCGCAAGGTGCTGATGCGTCTCTGTCCTTCAGACGCGGGCACGGCCGGCTACGTCTACCAAGCAGAGCGCAGAAACTGCCCCAAAAACGCTGCGTTTCAGGCCTTCATCTACGAGACCGATGAGGCGGTCCCGGTATGCGGCACGGCGGACTTGCCCGAAGCGGTCGACGCGCGCACCAGCCGTCTCGTCGCTACGTCAAGCGTGGCAGTTTGGGAGCGCCCCAGTGACTGCCGCTCCGGCTCTCGGTCCGACGACACCAAGACTGACCTTGAGGCGGTGATCCTATGAGCGCGCCCACGCGAACCGCCGTCATTACCATGGTGCTGGGCGTCTGCTCGCTTTGCGTGAGCGCCTGCCAAGAAGTGGCCAGTCTGGACGCGCAGGTGTTGATTGACGCTTCCGTCCGCAACGAGCTTTGTGCCGACGGCTGCCTTGTTAAGCTGCGTTACGAGCCGCGCGTCAAAGGGGCCCTTTGGTCCGGCAGGTCCAGCGTGCTTGCTCAGCTTTGCGGCAAGTCGGCGTTCGGTGTGCTGCTCGACGCGCGCCTCTCCTTCCTGGAGTGTCCCACTGAAGGCGAGGTGATAGCCGAAGTGAAATCCCTGAAGGAGGAAATCGCAGCAGGCGTCATCGAATGCGCCACGCTCTTCGGTGATGACCTTGATTCCATCCACTTTCCGAGCTTCAGCGAGGACAACATCCTGGCAGAGCGGCGTGTCCCGGTTTTGGAGGGCGTCTCCCCGCCCGGTTCGGGCGAAAACGAGCGCAATGCCTCATCTTGCGACGTGGCGTTCCCCCCGCTTTTGCGCTTCGGCTTCGTCAGCGACTAGCGCGCTGACAACTACGCGCTGGGCGAGGTCATGTTTTCCGGCTTGACCCAGCGGTCGAAGTCTTCGGCGCTCACAAGTCCAAGCTCGACGGCAGCGGCCTTCAGCGTCTGGCCATGGGCGAAGGCGTGCTTCGCTATCTTGGCGGCATTGTCATAACCGATGTGTGGATTGAGCGCGGTGACGAGCATCAGCGAGCCGTCGAGGTTGCGCTTGATGGTATCCGGCACCGCCTCAATGCCCACGGCGCAGTGCGCGTTGAAGGAGCGCATGCTGTCCGCAAGCAGGCGCACGGACTGCAAGTAGGCATTGGCGATAACCGGCTTGAAGACGTTCAGCTCGAAGTTGCCCTGGCTGGCTGCAAAGCCGATGGTCGCGTCGTTGCCCATCACCTGGCAGGCGACCATCGTGATGGCTTCGCACTGCGTCGGGTTTACCTTGCCGGGCATGATCGACGAGCCGGGCTCGTTTTCGGGAATGCGAATCTCGCCGATGCCGCAGCGCGGCCCGGACGCCAGCCAGCGCACGTCGTTGGCAAGCTTCATCAGCGCCGCTGCAAGCTGCTTGAGGGCCCCGCTTGCCAGCACGAAGGCATCATGCGCGGCGAGCAGCGCGAACTTGTTCTCCGCACTGTGGAAGCGAGTGCCTACGGCTGTGGTGAGGTGATTTGCGACCCTCGTACCGAAGTCGGGGTGCGCATTGAGACCGGTGCCTACGGCGGTTCCGCCGATGGCCAGGTCACGCAGCGGCTCGAGGGTGCTGAGGATGGCGTGGCGCGCGTGTCTGAGCTGAGCAACCCACCCGGAGATTTCTTGGCCAAGGGTGATGGGCGTCGCGTCTTGCAAATGCGTGCGCCCAATCTTGACGATGCTTGCGAAGGCTTTTGCCTTCGCATCAAGCGTGGCGATGAGTGGGTCCAGCGCGGGCACGAGCGTGCGCTCCACCTCGACAAGTGCGGCGATGTGCATCGCCGTTGGAAAGGTGTCGTTCGAGGACTGGGAAGCATTGACGTGATCGTTGGGATGGACTGGCTGCTTCGAGCCGAGAACACCGCCTTCGAGTTCGATGGCGCGATTAGCGATGACCTCGTTGACGTTCATGTTGCTCTGTGTTCCCGACCCTGTCTGCCAAACGCGCAGCGGAAAGTGGCCGTCGAGCTTGCCGGAAATCACCTCGTCTGCCGCCCTACAGATGGCCGTGGCAACCGCCGGTTGCAGCTTGCCAAGCTCGAGGTTTGCTTGCGCCGCCGCGCGCTTGAGGTGAGCGAAGGCACGGACGAGCGGCAGCGGCATGCGCTCCTCACCGATGTCGAAGTTGATCATGCTGCGCGCGGTTTGCGCGCCGTAGTATGCCTCCGCCGGCACCTCGAGGGTTCCCATCGAATCGCTTTCCTGCCGCACGCCCATTACTACCTCCACCTTTTCGTTCCTAGCCCATCCGTCCGGTTTCGTCCTCAGCCTGCGCAGGCGGTTTCTTGAGCTGCCCGCACTGATGCTCGAGGGTAAAGTGAGGTGCCGCAAGAGGCAATCCCATGCACTCGCCGCGACCCAACGCGATGGAACGCGGCCGCCCTCTCCCGGCCGCCGCCGTGCTCAATCTCTTCCTTCACCGCGTTAGAGCTGCGCGTGGGGCCCAAGCAGCTACTTGCTCTTTCCCGACGCATGTTAGCTAGATAAGACCCCTAAACGCTTACGCGCGCTTACGCGAAACCCAACAACTAGCGGCATAGACTTCCGGCCCTAACTCACCTGGAGCACCTCGGGGAGATTCACAGGCCGTCGGTCGTGCTAACGTGCACCCATGCCTCGGCTGCACGTTCAAACCTTCGGCTGCCAAATGAATACCCATGATTCTGAGCGCATCTTCGATGTGCTAGAGCCGCATGGCTACGGGGCTGAGCCTGAAGCCGCGCTTGCGGATGTTATGGTGGTCAACACCTGCAGCGTGCGCGAGAAGGCCGAGCACAAGCTTTTCTCGATGCTGGGTCGGCTGCGAGACTGGAAAGAGGCGCGGCCCGGGCGCCAAATCGCCGTCGCGGGCTGTGTCGCCTCGCATCAAGGCAGCGCCATTATTCGCCGTGCGCCTTGGGTCGATGTCGTCTTTGGTCCGGACCGTATTCACGAGCTTCCCGTGCTCCTCGCCGAGATCGAACAAGGCGCGCCACCCCGCATTGCCGTGGCGTTCGACTACGACGCGCCCACGTTCCTGTCGCCGGTGGTGGACGCAGCACCGACAAAGGCAAGCGGCCCCACCGCCTTTGTGACGGTGATGAAGGGTTGCGACGAGCGGTGCACCTTCTGCATCGTACCCTACACCCGAGGCAGCGAACGCTACCGTCCTGCGGCGGACATCGTGTCGGAGTGCAAGCACTGGGTTCGCCGGGGCGCTCGCGAAATCACGCTGCTCGGACAAACCGTCAACTCCTGGCACGAACCGGTCACCCTAACGTCACAGGATAACGATTGTACTTCCCTTGATATAGCCTCGCAGATGCGTTCTGTTCCTCGAATGCAAGGCTCAAGCAAAGCGCCATCTCACTTTGCACAGTTGCTGCGACTTATCGCAGAAGAGGTGCCCGATTTGCTACGTCTTCGCTACACATCGCCGCACCCGAGGCATATCACTGAAGCGTTGCTAGATGCCTACCACGACTTGGATCTTCTTCCTGACCATGTGCATCTCCCAGTTCAGTCGGGTTCAAATCGCATGTTGCGGCGCATGCTGCGGCGGTATACACGCGCCCAATATCTGGAAAGCATCGCTTCACTGAGACTTGCGCGTCCCAATATGACATTCTCGACGGACCTAATCGTCGGTTTTCCAGGTGAAACAGATGCGGACTTTGCGGAGACGTTATCACTTGTTGAAGAGGTGGAATTCACGAGCGTATATGCGTTTAAATACTCGCCGAGGCCGCACACGCCTGCCCTTAATTTCGAGGATCTAGCTGTTGCGGAAGATGTCAAGGAAGCGCGTTTAGCGAAACTATTTGAAGTTGCGGATAGAGTGCAGGCACGTCACCTCGCAGGTCTTGTTGGATCCGAAGTAGATGTGCTGATTGAGAGCCGTGGAAAAAGCAATGAAGGACTCTGGCAGGGGCGCTCGCAGCGGAATGAAATTGTTCACTTGAGTGCGCCCTCATCGAGCGAGCCATCTGCTTCAGCACTCAACGCCGCGGTGCTGGCCGAGGGCGCGCTTGTCCGCGCCCGTGTTGAGTCCGCGGGTGCGCGGAGTGTGAAGGCCAAGCCGCTGGTTCTGCTCGCGTCACCTCCAGCTCCCGTTCGCTTAAGCGAAGCTGGGGAGGGCCAGGCGGCTACGCAGCCCGCTGCCGCACATGCAAACGCGCCTGAGGGCAAGCGACGGCTTCCGCTGACGACCGCGATCGCGGGAGGGCTGCCGTGAGCGACGGTGGCCGCCTCTATGCCCTGGAGGGCATCGCGCCGGACGTTCATCCAGAGGCATTCGTGGCCGAGACCGCCGTGCTTATTGGACGCGTTGCGCTGGGGGCACGTGCCTCGGTTTGGTACGGCGCCGTGCTTCGCGGAGACCTGGAAGCGATAGAGGTAGGCGCAGAAAGCTCAATCCAGGACAATGTTGTTATCCACACAACGTTCCGGAGCGCGCCGGTGCAGGTGGGTCGCGGGGTGTCGGTGGGGCATCAGGCTACGCTGCACAGCTGCATCATTGAGGATGATGCGCTCATAGGTATTGGCGCGGTGGTCTTAGATGAAGCGCGTATTGGTCGCGGATCATTGGTTGCGGCTGGCACAGTGATTCGGCCACGTACGGTGGTACCTGAAGGCGTTTTGGTGGCAGGAAATCCGGGAAAAGTAAAGCGCGCATTGACGGCTGCGGAACGCGAGGCGATAAGCGATATTGCCGCGCGTTATATTGGATACTCAACGATTCATCGCGACATCAATAGAATCCGTTAACGGACAAGTGGCCTTTCCTTATTTAAACAAGTGTGTTGCGCATTCAATATCACGAAGTAAAGGAAAAAGTCGGACAAAAGACACACTATATCAAAGCACGTCAAATAGATGATGGCGGTGATTCGCGAGAGGAGCTTGGTATGGTCTCCAAGAAGATAACATCTGTTTGGAAAGCTCTACGCTCCGAGGTGCTCCAGGTGAGTTAGGGTAACCGTTCAGGGGGTCCAGAAAGCAAAAACGCTGCGGAAAGAAGCAAGTGGGCGTTGGGGCCCCGCTTGCCGGCTTTAGGTTTTTGGGGGAGGGTTAGCGGGATTCACTCCCGTAAACCCGGGGGCATCTCGAAAAGGCCCCCTTAACGGCTACAAGCGCGCTCGAGGCCCAGGGGCGATACGCTGCGCGAGGTGCGTCGATGAACGCCAGCGTCATTTCGGTCAGCGCCCTTCGGCCGGCAGCGGGAGAGACCCAACAGCCGGGCGCTCCGAACGCCTCGCCCGCGGATGCAATGATGGCTTCGGCGTTTCACCGCGGCGCTTGGTGAAGCCTCCGGAGCATCTCAGTGGGACTCAGGGCGGGAGTGATCCTGAGCTTGAAGGGGGATTGAGCGGGTCATGGGTGTGCGGCCAAGCGAGCAACGTGTTGGATTGACGGACGGCGCGCGAGTGTTCGCAGTCAAAAAAATGAGCGAAAGTCAGTTTCATAAGGATGTTTGGCGGTCACTGAGCCCATCCCGTCTTTTTCCAACGCGTATGATGCAATCGGTTCAGGAAGGTAACGTGCTCCTAAAGGCGACAGCTCAGTGCTGTGAGTGCGTTAGAAAGAGCGCTCAGTGATCTTGAGGAAAAGTCGGGATCGAGCAGGCGGTCTTGCCGAAGTTCGATCTCTACCGTGTGCCGTATGTTATGTCTTCGAGCGTGGGTTTCAGCACTAAAAATGAAGCCATCGTGGCCTGAGTACGGCCAGTTAGGCCGAGCATCAACGCCCTGGTCTCTGAGGGAGTCTAGGAATGTATCGGCGCCGGCAGCATCCTCGTTGAAGAGAACACCGGCTTCGTGAATGCGTGATACGCCACCATAGTTATCGGTAAAGGAATGTAGTGATAGAATAGTAACAGAATTATAGTGACGTGCGACGCGATCCACGGCGAGGTGGTAGGGTAGATAAAGCCGTCGAATACGCTCTCGTCGTTCTCCGCGTGTAGGTCGGTCAAATCGAATGTTATGCTTAGAATCAACTACTTGATTAGGGATAAAGTGTGGCGCTGAAGGGGCGCGGTTGGGATCAACAAGTAGACGCGAGAAGTGCGCGATGACGCACGGAGCGTTGAGGTGCTCCGCAAGCGAGAGAGCTAGTGGAGCAATGTATAAATCGGATGCCCAGTGGGTGCCGGTAAGGGGAGAGATATCCGGGGTATGCGTCCATGGAAAGGGCGTCGATATTCCACCATGTTCGACGGTAATAAGGACGTTGGATGCCCCAGAGAGAGGCAAATACATGTGATGTGAAGCGGACGCGATGGAGAGCATGTCGAGCTGTTAGCTCTAATGCGTTGGGTGTGCAGGGCGCAAGGGGTCTGCGCGCCTCCCCAACGGAGCTTAGGGATCGCGGAGAGAGCGGATCCAGGCGGAGTTGGGAGGGCGTGCGCGCCGTCCGGTGGGCGCCCGCACGGGCGGCCTAGGCACCCCCCCCCCGAGAGCATGTGCTGCGGGAAGCCACGACAGGTGGCGCAGTGCGCGCGTGTGCTGGTGGGTGTCTGATTGCAGTGCGGCGGCGTGGCTACGCGGCGGAGCTGTTAGCGGCTGGCTCAGAGGCACGGGGCTTTCCCGGCGCCGTTGCTGCTCCTGGGCGCGTCCGCCAGGGCTCGAGGGCTATCAGCGCAAGCGCAGACTCCGCCCAGAAAGGCCGGAATCCCCCGTTGTGGCGCAACGTGCCCATACTGGCCTGCCACAGGGAGCCTCGGGTCTGCGCGAGGCCTTCCCAAAGGACAAGAGCAGCGATAGCGACACATAGCAAGAGGGCCAGCGCGGCCGCGCCGTCGGTGCGGAAACCCAAAAAAAGCGCGAGCGCACAGAGTCCCTCGATATAAGGCAGCGCGAGCGCGAGCAATGACGCGGAACTCATCGGAATCCCGGAAGTGGCTGCTAGATAAAGCGCGGCGCTTTCAGGATTGAGCGCTACCGTAGCGGCGTGTCTCGCAAGCAGCGCCGCAAGTGCGATGCCAGCAACTCGACGATGCGTCTCGCTGCGATTCCGAAACAAGCGGCCGATACACCGTAGGAACCTCACTGCGGAGCCTCCTCGTTTTGGTTGGAGGCCGTCTCGGCGTGCTCTTGAAGCACCAAGATCTGGCGAATGCCGCAACGCATCAATCCGGCCGCGACGCGCTGCATACGATCGATGTCCGGCGCACCTTTGCCATAAAGGAGCAGGGCGCTCGCATTTTGCTGTGCGGCTGCGTCAAGTAGCCGCAAGGCTTCAGTGGCGGCCACGCCGTCGTCGGACGTGTTTAGGTGCAAGGCTCGAGGCATATGCCAGCGTGAAAACTCGTCTAGGGAACGCGTATCTACCCACAGTGCCTCGATGGCCTTAGCGGCGTGAAAGTCGACCAGAGGTGCGGGGGCGCTGTTAAGGCTTGGCCGGCAGTATATTGCATCTCGTCCAGGGGCGCGACTTGTTCGAGTTGAGGCTCGCTGCGATAGGCCGTAATTGACCGCCGCAGCGACAAGTGAGCCCGTGCCTACCAAAAGAAAGGCATCGCGAAGGATAGACTTTGGCCTACCGGCGAGCAAGTTCAAGACCCAAAAGTAAAATTCCCTGGGAGAGGCTAGCCGGACACCGGCTAAAGTCGAGCAAAGATAAGCGTTCGCCCAAAAAACACCGGCACGCTGGCCAGGTGCGGTCTGAAAGTTCGGTTCCCTTTCTAGTTATCTATGCGGAGGATTGCGTGAAAGGCTTCCTGGGGGATATCGACGCGACCGACGGACTTCATGCGCTTCTTTCCCTCTTTCTGTTTCTCGAGTAGTTTGCGTTTGCGCGATATGTCGCCACCATAGCATTTGGCGGTCACGTCTTTGCGTAGCGCTCGAACGCTCTCGCGTGCGATTATTTTCGCGCCAATGGCCGCTTGAATGGCCACCTCGTACTGCTGCTGCGGGACGATATCTTTAAGTTTGAGCGCGAGCTGTCGTCCCATGGTAGCGGCCTTGTCTTTGTGCACGACGGCACTCAATGCGTCGACCTTATCACCATTGATGAGTAGGTCGATTCGCACCAATGGATTGGGCCGGTACGACGCGAGTTCGTAGTCCATAGAAGCGTACCCCTTTGTGCTCGATTTAAGTTTATCGAAAAAGTCGTAGAGAACTTCAGCCAAGGGAAGGTCATAGACAACCACAACCCGATTCTGTGTAGAATACTGAAGGGCCTGCTGCACGCCGCGTCGTTCTTGGCAGAGTTTAATTACCGCGCCCACGTATTCCGTGGGCACGTGGATCGAGACTTTGTAATAGGGTTCCTCAATCTCCTTGATGTCCGTGGGGCTCGGAAGTCGAGACGGGTTTTCAACTTCGATAACTTCGCCCGCATGAGTGTGCACGTGATACACGACACTTGGCGCAGTGGTGACTATGGACAGTCCGTGTTCGCGCTCAAGTCGCTCCTGGACAATCTCCATGTGTAAGAGGCCCAAGAATCCACAGCGAAAACCAAAGCCCAAGGCGTCGGAGGTCTCAGGTTCAAAGTGGAAGGCGCTATCGTTTAGATTAAGGCGCTGGAGTGCATCCCGCATCTCCTCGAACTGCTCGTGTTCAGTGGGAAAGATGCCGCAAAAGACCATCGGTTTGCTTTCCGAGAAGCCAGGCAGCGGCTCTGTCGCTCCGTGCTGCGCGACCGTCACGGTGTCGCCTACCTTAGCGTCAGCAATGTTTTTGATCGCCGCGGAGATAAATCCGACCTCGCCGCATTCAAGCGCTTTGCGCGCGAGCGGCTTGGGCGCGTTGACGCCAAGCTCGGTCAGTTCGAACGTGACCCCCGATGACATCATTTTGATCTTGTCGCCCTTGGCAAGCCGGCCGTCCACGATGCGCACCAAGCAGACGACGCCGCGGTAGGCGTCGTACCAGCTGTCAAAAATGAGCGCTCGGGCGGGAGCGCTTGGGTCGCCTTGGGGCGGCGGAACAGTCTTCACAAGGGTTTCGAGCAAGGCGTCGACGCCCTGACCCGTCTTGCCGCTGACGATGAGGGGGCTGCTGCAGTCGAGGCCGATAAGCTCTTCGACCTCCCGGGCAACACGTTCCGGGTCTGCACTCGGCAGATCTACTTTGTTAAGTACCGGTATGATCTCCAGATCGTTTTCTAGAGCCAAGTAGACGTTGGCGAGGGTTTGCGCTTCAACGCCCTGGGTCGCGTCGACGACGAGCAGCGCGCCTTCGCACGCGGACAAAGAGCGCGATACCTCGTAGCTGAAGTCAACGTGGCCGGGCGTGTCGATCAGGTTGAGCTGGTAGGTGATGCCATCTTGGGCCGTGTAAGCGAGAGTGACAGCCTGAGCCTTGATAGTAATGCCTCGCTCGCGCTCGAGATCCATGTTGTCTAAGAACTGGGCGGTCTGGTCGCGCGCGGCGAGCGTGCCTGTGGTCTCGAGGAGCCGGTCTGCCAGCGTGCTCTTGCCGTGGTCGATGTGAGCGATGATCGAGAAGTTGCGGATGTGGGCGCGGTCCAAGTCTATACCTCGTGAGCAGAGCCGACACTATAGTGTCATATTGGGATAAGGCGCCCGTGCACTTGGAATAGGAGTGTCCTTCTTCGGTCACACGGTCGCGTTTGACGTGGGGTCATGGCTCGGGGCTCTTGCGGAGGCGCGCATGCTCTGGCAATCAGGCGTAGAGCCGGTTAGGCTGACGCGGGGATATGTCGTGAGTTCGCTGCGTTCGGCACGTGAGGGGCAGCCTTGGCGGTGCATGTAGGCGGATTCCCGGGCGTTCCATGCGCCGCAACGCTGGGCTACGGGACTACACGGCCCGCAGATGGGATAGAGAGTGATGATGCAAGTGATCCGCGATCTCAGGACCCGTAATGGTGGACCTCGCGATGCCGGGGCCGGTAGGGACTTTGGCTGCAAGCGCGATATCTTCTTGGCTACAGCGAGCAGGGTGTTGCGTGGCTCAGGCTGGGCGTGCGGACTTGTGGCAGGTCTATTCGGGCCAATGGCCGCGCTCGGGTGTGGTGGAGCAAAACCACAAGATGTTCAGGCTACGGAAGGCTTTCGCGATTTGCGGGACCTCTACTGTAGCAGCTCAGGTAACGACATGATCGAAGTCGACGGTAACGGGGATGGTCGGGTCGATATTCGCCAGTATACGCGTGACGGGGTGCTGCGTTGCGCGACCTACGATCTGAACCACAACGGTCGTCTGGATATGACGCAGGTGTACGACGAAAACGGCACTACCCTGCTGCAGAGTGTCTACGACTTCGATTTCGACGGTCGCCCTGACCAGATTACCTATTACAGCGCAGGCAAGGCGCGTCAGCATCACCTCGACACCGACTTCGACCGCGTGATCGACACCTGGATCACCTGCGACGAAGATGGCTGGGTCAGTGGGATCGAGCGCCAAAGGCACCGGGGGCCCGGTGGCCGAGATACGTTTGAAGTCTACGAACGCGGTGTACTGGCCGCAGCCAGCTACGATACCAACCGAAGTGGTGCGGTGGACCGCTGGGAAGTTTACGAAGAAGGTCGCCTGATCAAGGTACGCTTTGACGACAATGGAGACGGCAACGTTGATCGCGAAGACGAAGTTGAAGCGAGTACGGCAGTGGGCGTGATGAAGCCTTTTTCCTGCGAAAGTTCACCCGTAGGCTTCGCTGACGGCGCGGCGGCACCCAACCGTCCGGCACAGTCGGCGTCTGACGCCGCGGCTGCGGGGTCGGCTTCGAAAAACGCGGCAGACAAGGCTGAGTCCGGGGCCGTTCAGGGCGGGCAGAGCGACGAAGACCCGAGCGAAGACGGTGAGGACAGTGCTGGTCAGAACAACGCAGCCGGGGGCGACGCATGAAAAACGCAAGCAGGGTATGGATGGTCAGTCGCAGCGGCAGCGTAGCGCAGGGCGGCGCCGCAATGTGCGGTAAACGCAGCGCATGCGGCATTGGCGCGGTCGCTTGTCTAACCACTATTATTGCGCTCGGCTGCGGCGGCGCGTCGAAGCCGGACGGTCAGGGCGACGCAGAGAACGTCTTAAATGACGCCGAACGCAGCACGCCTCGCGGGCCTATAGCCTGCCCCGAGTCGCACCGAAGTCCCTACTTTGTTGCCTACGATACGAGCGGGGACCAGCGGCCCGATGTGCGTCGTTACGTACGCAAGTCGGACGAAGGTATTGTGCTGCCCCTGTGTCGGGAAGCAGATCTTGATGGTGACGGCATTTACGATTACGTCATGCTCTATAGCCCGACCGGTAGGCCAAGCCGGGCCATCGCAGACCGTAATTTTGACGGCAAGATTGACAAGCGAGCCTACTACCAGAACGGGGAGGTTGTGTGGCAAGAGCTCGACGTAACGGGCGATGGCACGCTTGAGACGCGCGTCTTCTATGAAAAGGGAGTGGCGGTTCGTGCCGAGCGCGATTTGGTCGGTAGGTCACGTGCAGGCGAGTGGAAGCCCGATACCTGGGAGTATTACGACGAGGGGAACCTCGTGCGCATAGGTCGTGATACAGATGGAGATGGCATCGTTGATGCTTGGCAACGTTCGGAGGCGCTCGACGAGCGGTATCAGAACAGTTAGCCCGTCGAGGCTCCAGGTGCGGCCCTGCGCTTGGCGCGTCTGCTAGGCGTTCGGCGTTCGATGCTACGTGTTGGCTGTCGGGCGTGACATCGCCCGTCTCGGGCGCCAGCTCACGTCATCAATGTGTGCTCATGCTCTGGTTTGACGGCGCCCGCGACGACGGTGATGTCGTGCGCCAAAATTTCATGGGCGTACCATGCATCAGGCTCCAGGATCCGGGCCCCCGGCCTTCGGCGACCGTGGTGACAACGCATGAAGGAAAGAGAACGAGTCAGTAGGAGAGATGCAGAGAAGGGCAATCGAGTGCGCCTGCAGAAGGCGTTGGCGAGTGCTGGCCTAGCATCGCGGCGCCACGCCGAAACCTACATTCTCGACCGGCGCGTCTCGGTCAACGGCGTGATCGTTGACCGCCTGGGGACGCTCGTGGATCCCGATGTCGACGAGTTGCGCGTGGATGGAGAGTTGCTGACGGCCCCACGTCGCCTCACCTACGTGCTGCTTAATAAGCCGCGTGATGCCGTGACAACGGCTTTCGACCCGGAAGGACGGCGCACCGTTATTGACCTTATCGAACTTCCGGGCGTCCGCCTCTTTCCCGTCGGTCGCCTTGATCGCTACACCACAGGCGCGTTGCTGCTCACCGACGATGGTGAGCTAGCAGCCCGACTGCTGCACCCCCGATACAAGGTCGAGAAGCGCTACGTATTGCGGCTGCGGCCGCCAGTGCCTGACACGGCGCTCGAACACATGGCTGCTGGGACTGAGCTGGAAGATGGCCATCTCACCCAGCCCTGCGAGGTGCTTCGTTTGCCTGAGCGTCATCCGGGCGAATGCAGCCTGGAGGTGCGTCTAAGAGAAGGCCATAAGCGCCAGGTGCGATTAATGGCTCAGGCGTGTGGCTTGAAGTTGATTTCCCTCCACCGCGTAGCCTTCGCAGGCCTGAGCACGCAAGGTCTTGCCCCAGGCACATGGCGTCGCCTGCGCGCAGGTGAGGTGATAATGCTGCGCCAGCTCGCTCAACTTTAGGCTTGTATGTGTTCGAGGCTCGGCACGTGATGACGTATTCTGAGCCAAAGCGATCGCCTGATCCGCGGTGGCTCCGCAGGGTACTCGTGCGCGCCATCCCGCTTATTGGGGCCATCTGAGGGAGCAAGCGAGGGTCTCTTGCTTGACCACGCTCCCGGGCTGCGATAGACCATGAGGCCGTAAAAAGGGGGGCCTATAGGTGCTCGGCGCGCCCAGGCCCGTGCGCTCGTGCTTGCTTCGAGTACGTATCGCGCGTCGTTGCGCCCTAAGACTCGCGCCTCTGCCGGATTAAGCTTATGCCCAAAATGAAGACCAACCGTGCTGCCGCCAAGCGCTTCCGGATAACGGGAACCGGCAAGGTGCGCTGCGGTAAAGCTGGAAAGAGCCACCGTATGTACGGTAAGGCGGGCAACCGTCTTCGCCGGCTGCGTAAGAACGATATTGTCGACAAGTCAGATCACGGAAGAATCATCCGATTACTGCCGTATTCTGGGGTCTAGGTGAGCATTGCCTGGGTAGGTGTCGGAAGGCCGACGGCGTACTCGGCTAGAGCGCGTCACCGTTCAAGCGATGCGTGTCGGCTTAAGGTCGGCACCGCTGAGCGGGGCAGTCACGGATTTCCACCAAGTTTAGGTTCGAAGAGAGCAGAGTGAGCGATGGCGAGAGTTAAGCGAGGAGTTAAAGCGCGGAGGCGTCGTAACCGCATTCTTCAGGCGGCCAGCGGTTACTATGGTGCCCGCAGTCGGACCTTCCGCAGCGCGGTGCTGCAGGTGCGGAGTGGTTGGACGGACGCTTACCGTCACCGCAAGGAGCGGAAGCGCGAATACCGTGCTCTATGGATCACCCGTATCAATGCAGCGGTACGCGTTCATGGCCTTTCCTACAGCAGGTTTATGGGCATGCTGAAGGCCCGCAACATTGATCTAGACAGGCGTGCGCTTGCAGAGCTCGCCTACAACGAGCCGGCCGCCTTCACTGCCATCGTGGAAGCGGCGCGCGCCTAGCGCCGCTAGCATTCCAGGGCCGCTCATTGCTTGGGGGGTCAACTCTGGGAGCAACCTACATGAGTGGGAATGGCAACTCGCGGGTTTCTAGTACGGAGAGCATGGACCCGAAAGGGTCTGATGAAAGATCTATAGTCAATATCGCCGATGTTCGAGCACTTGGGCAAGAGGCCGCCGAGCGACTCGTCGCGGCCAAAACTCAGGAGGCTCTGCGTTTCGAGGCGGCCCGTTGGCTGGGTGGTGATGGTCGGCTGCGGCGCCTCTTTGAGCGCATGAAGCAGATAGAGCCTGCTGAACGGAAAGCGTTCGGCCAGGCTATCAACGGAGCTAAAAAAGCTATCGAGGCTGCTGTTGCAGAGGCGGAAAGCCGTCTGCGTCGGGATTCTTTGGCGCGGGAGCTTGCGGTCGCACCGCTCGATATCACCCTGCCAGGTAGGTGCGGCGCTCCGGGAACGTTTCACCCCGTTTTGGCGACGGGGCGCGAGCTTATCGAACTATTCCGCTCGCTGGGTTTTGAAGCGGTGAGCGGCCCGCAGGTTGATACCTACGGGCATAACTTCACTTTCCTCGGTTTTCCGAAAGATCATCCTGCTACGGACATGCAGGATTCGTTTTTCGTTGCGGGCGGCGGCGCGGGCGACGCGCGTCTGCTGCTGCGCACCCACACGTCCAATGTCCAGGTGCAAGAGATGCATCGACGCGAGCCACCCATGGCTGTTGTATCCGCCGGTGCGGTGTTTCGCCGTGACGACGACATTACCCATTCGCCAATGTTCTACCAGCTTGAGGGCTTTCATATCGCAAAAGGTATTTCGTTCGCGCATTTACGGGGAACATTAACCCGCTTTGTTCAGGCGCTCTTCGGTGCAGATCGGGCCGTACGCCTGCGTCCTTCTTACTTTCCCTTTGTAGAGCCCGGCGCCGAACTCGATATTTCTTGTCCGTTCTGCGAGCCGAACCGTTCTTGCCGAGTGTGCAAGGATTCGGGCTGGGTTGAAGTGCTCGGCTGCGGCATGATTCACCCCAACGTTTTTGAGCCGGCGGGCATCGACTACGAGCGCTATTCGGGCTTCGCCTTCGGGCTGGGCGTCGACCGGCTAGCAATGCTGCGCTACGGCGTCCGAGATATTCGCTGGCTATACGCGAACGACCCTGCGTTTCTGTCGAATTTCCCCGCTTACGTTGCCGGAGGTGCCTAGTGCGCGTGTCGCTCACGTGGCTTCAGGAGTTGGTAGGCGAGCACCTACAGCCTGACGAGGTCGCTGCTCTGCTGACGGCTGGCGGTCTTGAGGTCGAGGCTGTCACTCACGTTGGTGCTGGCTGTGAAGCGGAAGTTGCCGAGATCGTGAGTGTTGTACCGCTTGCGTCGCAAGACCGGGCTCTCGTTGCTAAGTCTCCGTGCAACGTCGCCGCCATGGGAGAGGGCACAGCGAGAGAAGGTTCACGGTTGAGTGAAGGGGGCGTGAGCGCCGCGCAACCATCCGCGCCGCAGGTGCCTGGACGCGTGCAGGTCCGAACGATGCCGATGTGCCCGGACCGTGGTGCGCGTGTGCCCAATGAGGGACCGCATCGTGGGAGTAACCCGGTCGCTGATGCTGAAAAGGCCCAGGCGTTTAGCGTGATTGCGCGCTCGATCAACGGGCTCGGCGTTGGCGATAAGGTTGCATTCGTGAGACCTGGTCGTCAGCTCAAACGGGGTCATCGGATAGAGGCGCGCACGGTTCGCGGTGAGCTTTCCGAAGGCATGCTCTGTTCAGCCGCCGACCTAGAAATTGCCGACAATCCCCACGAGGTCATCACGCTCCCTGATCACGCGGTGGGCACCCTTGTGGCGGACGCATTGCGCCTTGAGGATTACATTCTTGAGCTGGGGGTGACACCCAACCGAGCAGATGCGTTGGGGCACTGGGGCGTCGCGCGCGACCTATGCGCGCTCCGTGGCCGCCGCTTTGAGGCGCCTCTGGGCACAACGTGCGCCTCCGGAACGCCCGCCATCGCGCTCGATATTCAGGCGCCGTCTGTCTGCGAAGGCTATGCCGCCGTTGCATGGCAAAGCGTATGCCTACGCCCGAGTCCCTGGGAAGTGCAGGCGCTGCTCAACCGACTCGGTCAACGGCCGGTAAGCAACATTGTCGATGCGACTAACCTTACACTGCTCGAAACCGGGCACCCTGTGCACGCCTTCGACCGCGAGCGGCTCGCGGGCACGCTCGCCGTCCGTATGGCGGTACCGAATGAGTCCATCACCCTGCTCGACGGTTCGCGACACGTGCTTGAAGCCGGCGATGTCGTCATTGCGGATGCGCAAGGTCCTCAAGCCCTTGCTGGGATCATGGGTGGCGCGACGAGTGAGGTCAACGCGTCCACCTCTGCTCTGCTCATCGAAGCTGCCCACTTTGCGCCGGAAAGCGTGAGGCGTACGGCGAAAAGACTTGGCCTGCATACCGATGCCTCGCACCGCTTTGAACGCGGCCTTGGATCACAAGGGTTAGCCGCGATCTTGGCGACGTGCGCGCGTTGGTTACAGCGCTTGGGTGCAGGTGGGTGCTGTACTGGCCTTACGAGCTACACGTCTATGATGGCCCCGCGCACCGTTCAGCTGCGGCCCGCCCGTTTTGCAGCGTTTATGGGGCGCGCAGTTGCGGCTGAGCGCATGGCTATGCACCTACGTCATCTTGGGTGCGAAGTCACGCTGCTAGCAGATCGTGCGGGCCAGAGTGCGGGTGAGGCGCCAAGTGCACTCGAGGTGATCCCGCCAGATGTGCGGCGCGATCTGACGCGTGAGGTTGACCTCATTGAAGAGGTTGCGCGCCTAGAAGGCTACGAAACCTTTCAAGCCGCATTGCCTGCCTTGGTCGGTGCTGGTGGTATCGCACCGCTGCTGAGGCGGGAAGCACGGGCTGCCGCTGCGCTTCGAGCCCGAGGGCTCGGTGAAGCGGTGACCTTTGCCTTTATCAGCAGTGCGTGGCTAAAGATCGCTCGGGCGCCCGCGTCAAACTGGCCGCTACAAAATCCGCTCACAGACGACCGCGACGTCCTGCGCCCGCTCTTGTATCCATCGCTCCTGGACGTTCTGCTCGACGCGCAGCGGCGACAGCAGTTCTCCGCGGCGCTATTTGAGATAGGCACCGTTTTTCAAGGAGACGGTGCTAGCCCAAAGCCCACCGAGCGCACCCATCTAGCCTGGGTACTAAGCGGCACGGCCCCGGGTTGGCTCGATGGTAGTCAGGAAGTTGACTATTACGACGCGAAGGCGATCGTGGAGATGCTTGCTCCTGCCGGCGCGTTGCGCTTCAGTGATGCCGAGTTGCCCGCTTGGTTGCATCCGAGGCAGTCTGCGACGTTGTGGTCAACCGAGGGTATCGTGGCAGCGGCCGAGGGCGCACCTATCGGTTGGGTGGGCGTTTTGCACCCCGAGGTCCGGGAAGCGCTCGGCTTGCGCGGTGCGATTGTGGTGGGCGAGGTTGAACTCGCCGCGCTGCCGGGAAGCGTGGCAAGTGCGCTCCAAGATCCCCCGCGTTTTCCCGCAGCTGAGCGTGATCTTGCCTTTGAAGTACCTCATGCATTACGGGCCGAAACGCTAGTGGCTGCACTACGCGCTGCAGGTGGCGAAACACTTGTCAGCGTCGTCCCCTTTGATCTTTACGAAGATGCGGCCCTTCGCGCAGCGGGATGTCGCAGCTTAGCCTTCCGCTGTGTTTTTCGAGACCTTGGCCGAACCTTGACGGATGAAGAAGTCACGTCCGCTTCTCAAGCTATGCGCGTAGCTGGCGAGCGTTTAGGCGCTCGTACCCGTCTCTAGATCACTGGTGTTTCGCACCCCTCCTTGGTCTCGCGGGTGGCTCGAGCCGCAGCTCGATCTCTCCCAAACCCCGGAAAAACCCGCTACATTGCCGCGCTTCGGTGGCGCCCAGAACGGCGGGGTTGGGCGTTTAATTGTCCGGAGCGCATTGGACACGTGTTGCCTAGGCGCACTATCCTTTTTGGACGGAGCAGTACGGGCTTGCATATTGAGGTAAATTTAGGGGAATCTCTAAATGTGTGGTCTCGGTCTGAGATAGGCCATTGATGGTTGGGGGGGATTAAGCGTGCCAAGCCGAGTAGAGCAGTCCGAGCAAGGTTCCACGACGAAGGCGGAAATCGTCGAATATGTTTATCAGCGGGTCAGCGGTCTCTCGAAGAAAGAAGCCGCCGATCTCGTCGAGCGTGTCTTTGAAACGATGAAGCAGGTTATCGCTCAAGGCGATAAGCTTAAGGTCTCCGGCTTCGGTAACTTTGTGGTGCGTTCGAAACGCGAACGGATGGGCCGCAACCCGCAAACCGGAGAACCGTTGCCCATCACCGCGCGCCGAGTCCTGACCTTCAAACCCAGCCAAGTGCTGAAGGCCGCCCTCAACCCGAACCGCAAAAATACGTAACGCCGGCTCTCCCTTGTGCCTTGCGATGCCCCGCTAAACGTGCTTTATAGGCGCCGCGGCGGTCCCCATGGGGATGCTTGCTGCTCGGGGCGTGGCGCAGTCTGGTTAGCGCACTAGACTGGGGGTCTAGGGGTCGCTGGTTCGAATCCAGTCGCCCCGACTGCGTCGACCCGGTCACCGTTCGCGGTGAGACTTCAGGTAGCTGAGTTTCAGGCGGGCTGTGTTCGGGTCGACGAAAGTCGGAACATATCGGTGGGTAAGCTGTAAGTGGTACGCGTGGCACCTTTGGTGTGCTGGCGGGAACCCATGCCGTTCGAGCCAGGGTGACTTCGAGCCAGGGTGACTTAGTGGCTGGATGACTGAGTGGCTGGATGACTGAGTGGCTGGATGACTGGGTGGCGAGTTCACGAGTGCAGCGTTAACCTAAGGCGTAGTGAGGACGAATCGCTCGCGCGGGGCCGGCGCCTCCCGTAAGCTGCGTCTGATTTGCCCTTGGTGGGCAACCCTGGGGCCCCAGTGATGCATGCACGTCCTCTGTTGCTGGTGACCAATGACGACGGGGTCTTCGCTCCGGGACTTGAAGCGCTTAAGGAAGCTTGCGCGCGCTTCGCCGATGTCGTGGTTGTCGCGCCGGAACGCAATCAAAGTGCAAACTCGCACTCAGTTACCCTCCACCGGCCGCTGAGGCACCGCGTTTTGGCGCACGGTGTGCACGCCCTTGACGGAACGCCCGCTGATTGCGTGTATGTGGCCCTGCACCACGCTGAAGTGTTGGGGCGAAGACCGGCTGCGGTGGTGTCCGGCATCAATCACGGCGCTAACCTCGGCCAAGACGTCTACTATTCCGGGACAGTGGCGGCGGCGCGGGAGGGTGCCCTGCGCGGTCTGCCAAGCATTGCGTTTTCGCAGTGCGGTGGCTCAATCGGCGCCCACGCGGCGGCCTGGGCCGGGCGCCTCGTCGAACGTCTGGTGACCGTGGCCACCGCGGGGGTTTCCTCCCCGTTGATTAACGTGAACTTTCCGGAAGGCGCCGCGTTCGGCGGCGTGCGCGCCACGGTGCTGGGCCTGAGGCGTTACGGAGACCAAGTCACGACACGCCAAGACCCTCGTGGCCAGGACTACCTCTGGTTGGGCGGCCCAGCTCTAGCAACGCGGGCAGGTATCGATGACGCTCCGGATACAGATACCGCTGCCGTTGCCCAAGGCTTCGTCTCTGTGACCGCACTCTGTCTGAATCCCACCTCCGAAAGCCACCGTAACCTTGCCGACCACCTAGCCGACGTCCCCGTCACACACAGATGACACGGCTAGCAGGGTAAGTTCGGCCTACATGTGATGGCCGACACGAATAGCTGGCGCTGCAGCCTACAGGCTCAGGTAAGAGGGACACGTCCGCCCTTTGTCACGCCGTGGAAAGTGAGTGCGCCTGTGGATCAGAGAAAAGAAGTGGTGAAATGGCTCGCGGCCACGCGAACGATCGGTTGGTCTGTGCCATGCTCTTGATATGTCGAGAAATACGATGGTCTCAGGCAAGTATGGAGCGTCCCGCGCGGCTTGAGCCAGCGTCCTCGGCGTGCAGCCGTCCAAGCTTAAGCCGGTCGCTAAACCGTATTAGGGTTTGTCTCGGTAGCGCCTTTGTGCTTGAACCGTCGGTGAGCAGGTGTCTGCAGCGTTGCGGCGCACCTAACTGAAGACGGAACGGCGGGACTCGGAGAGTTTTCATGACATTGCGCGCACCCATTGACTTGGCGTCTCTCATTCGAGAAGTGCCCGACTTTCCCAGGCCGGGTATTAACTTCAAAGATATCACGCCTCTCCTCGCGGAACCCCGCGCCTTTCGCGCGGCGACGGTGGGTTTGTCCTCGCCCTTCGCGGCGCAAGACGTCGATGTCGTTGTCGGTATTGAGTCTCGCGGCTTTATCTTCGGTGCCTCAGTCGCCGAACGCCTTGATGCGGCCTTTGTTCCGGCGCGCAAGCCAAAAAAGCTGCCGTGGAAGCGACTCAGCGTCGAATACCAGCTCGAATACGGCACCGATACTCTTGAAATGCACGAGGGCGCTATTCAGCCCGGCGCTCGGGTCCTCGTTATCGACGACCTACTCGCCACCGGTGGCACCTCCTGGGCGGCCTGTGAGCTGGTACGCAAGCAAGGCGGACATATTCTCGGCTGCGGCTTCCTCATCGAACTCTCCTCCTTGCGTGGCCGCCAACGCTTGGGCGACGTGCCCTGTCACTCGCTCATAGAGTTCGCCTAGCCCACGAGTGGAGCGCGGCTTTAGTCGATAATCTCTCAAGGGGGCATTCGAAGTGTTGAGGGGATGACGGCGGTCCGCGACGCGTACGCTGGGGGTTGCTTTCCGCGAGGTGTTTCGTGTGCTGTAACTGATCCGTGTGCCAGGGCCGAGCTTTACAAGCTCGGTTGCGTTCCAGCTGGCTCCAAGTGTCGCGCAGGGGCCGAAACGATCGAACATGCCTGGCGTCCCAGGCCATGCGCCTCGGCCGGGCGCGATGCCCGAAACTCCTGCAAGGATTCCAATACTTTCCCGCGTGGTTGATGCACATGCCCCCTGGGTGCTACCTGCGGTGCCTAAGTGGGGTCCCGATTCTAGATATCGGGCGTCTGACAGCTCCCCGCTCGATGACGGGGGCGCGTTTGTGCTAGCCTGCGGCGCACTTCGCTTTGGCACGGAAAGAACGAAAAGGGGCGACAGGATGCGCACCAGTAGGTGTGGAGGCATCACATGGGTCCGAGCGGCCTCGCTGTCAGCACGCCGCTCGCCGGGGTCAGATGCTTAAGTAAGCGTCATCGAGATGATGCTCTCGTAGCTCAGTTGGATAGAGCAACGGTTTCCTAAACCGTAGGTCGGTGGTTCGAATCCACCCGGGGGCGCTGGTATTAGGCTAAGCCGCGCGCGGCTTAGATCGTCGCCCGGTTCCTTAACGGCCCGGTTCGCCTGCGGTCGAATAGAGTCCAAAGGTTGCGATTGGGTGAAATAAACGTGACGATTTGGGAACGTGAAAGACGTTCGTCTTTGTTTTCATTTGGCTTTATGGAGCATGGCCCAGGTCTAGGGTCATGGCAGCCGAAGAGCACATTCGCGTTCGGGGCATATTCGAGGTAAACGCTTTGCGACGGTCAGCGGTGGCTGTCGCATTTACATGTCTAGCTGCTTCGGGAACCCGGCGAGATGACCATCCACCATCCCCCTCAGTCGCCCACGCCTGGCGCGTCGATCCGTGCTGTGGCTGCGGACGCACGCATCGCGGTTATCGGCATCGGTTGCCGCTACCCTGGTGCGGATAACCCTGTCGCGCTTTGGGAGAATATCCTGTCACGACGCCAGGGTTTCCGCCGTATGCCGGACTGTCGCCTGCGCCTCACTGACTACCACGATCCAGACCGAAAAACGCCCGACAAAACCTACAGCACCCGCGCGGGGCTCATCGACGGTTTCGTTTTCGATTGGGCTAAGCGCCGCATACCTAAAAGTACAGTGGAGGTCACCGACATCGCCCACTGGCTGGCGCTGGAGGTGGCGCTGCAGGCCGTGGCAGATGCGGGCTACGGTCCGGGGGGCCGCGAGCTGCCAAAAGATCGCACCGCAGCCGTCCTGGGCAACACGCTGACCGGTGAACAGTGCCGCGCATTGTCGATGCGCCTGCGCTGGCCCTTTGTCGCGCGGGCGATCACAGCTGCCGCAGTCGCCCAGGGCCTCGACGCTGGCACGCTCGCCGGCTTGCTGGAAGAGACGGAAGCGCAGTACAAATCGGTGTTCCCGGCCTTTGACGAAGATACCCTCGCGGGCAACCTGTCAAACACCATCCCGGGCCGCGTCTGTAACTACCTCGACCTCCACGGCGGCGGCTACGTTGTGGATGGTGCGTGTTCGTCGTCGCTCTTAGCGACGATTTCGGCGGCCGATGCCTTGGTTCGCGGCGATATTGATGTCGCCCTAGCGGGCGGCGTCGACATCAGCATCGATACCTTTGAGCTTATCGGCTTTTCGAAGGTTGGGGCGCTCACGCCCACGGAAATGCGCGTTTACGATAAACGTGCATCGGGTTTCATCCCTGGCGAGGGCTGTGGCATCGTTATCCTAAAGCGCTACGCCGACGCCCTGCGCGACGGTGACGCCATCTACGCCACGCTATGCGGCTGGGGTATCTCATCGGACGGCAAGGGCGGCATCACTGCCCCGACAGTCCGTGGCCAGGCACTGGCGCTCGAACGTGCGTACCGCCGCGCCGGATACCCACCCCAGGCACTGGACTTCATTGAGGGACACGGAACCGGAACCCCCGTTGGCGACGCCATCGAGCTTAAGGGCATACAGCTAGCCCACGACTGGTTCGCGGCGGAAGCCGAGCCGGCACCCGCCACCGCCGCCCCGGCGATAGGTATCACCTCCTTTAAGTCCTTGGTGGGCCATACCAAAGCGGCCGCCGGCATCGGTGGCCTGATTAAGGCTGTGATGGCGGTCAATCGGCGCATCGTGCCGCCGACGGTTGGCTGTGCGCAGCCAAGTCCCGTCTTTGAACAAGACGCCCGCGTTCTCTACCCGCTGCTGCGCGGCGAGGCGCGTAGTCCAGAAGCGAATGTGCGCGCTGGCGTTTCGGCGATGGGTTTCGGCGGCATCAATAGCCATATTACACTTGAATCCGGCCCCAAGCCCGACAACCGACTCACGCCAACGCTGAGCGAAAACGCCTTGCTGGCTTCCTATCAAGACAGTGAAGTGTTTCCTTTGGCAGCTGCCACGCGCGCGGAACTCGTCCAAGCTGCCGCCGAATTGCTGCTGCACTGTCGCGGCATGGCCGTCGGTGAAATGCCTGACCTGAGTGCCCAAAGCTGCCAGCGCGCGGAAGCCCTTGGGCACGCCGCGCCGCACCGGGCCGCGGTCGTCGCGGAAGACCCGCTGGGTTTGGCGGATGCCCTCGAGCGCTTGCTTGCCAAGCTTGAAGAGCCGGATGCCGCGCAACCGGGGGAGGCGTCATCAGGTTCGTTCCCGCTGTGGCATTCCAGCGACCGCCGCATCTGGCTAAGCCTGGCGGCCGCGAACAATACGGCACCGCAAGCCCCCCGGGTGGGCTGGGTCTTTCCCGGACAGGGGGCGCAGTTCATCGGCTGCGCCGCGCACCTGTTGGCGCGCCTACCTTGGGCACAGGCTTTCCTGGCGCAGGCCGACGCCTGGCTAGCCGAAGTCGGGAGCGCGCCCGTATCCGCATTGCTCTATCCAGCTGCCGAATACGTGCGCACAGAAGCTGCTGAGAAAGCCTGGGCGACGCGGCTTGCCAAGCCCGCCCACACTGAGCCAGTCGTCATCTTCAGCACGGTGCTGTGGTGCAAATACCTGCGCGATGAGCTTGGCCTTGAGCCTTGCATCGTGGCGGGTCATTCCCTCGGCGAGCTCGCCGCCCTCTACGTGGCCGGCGCCCTCGACGATAAAGAAGTCATCCAACTCGCTGCCATTCGCGGTCAGGCCATGGCGGAGTGTCAGACGGGTGCAATGTTGGGACTTGGTTGCGATGCCGCCACCGCTCAGCTCCTCATCGAGCAGGTCAGAGGCTATCTCGTCATCGCGAACATCAATAGCCCCCGCCAAACCATCGTTTCTGGAGATGAGACCGCGATTAAGCAGCTTGAAAGCGTGGCTCGCCAGAAGAAAGTCGCTGGTCGTCGGCTAGGGGTTTCGGGAGCCTTCCATTCCAAGTTCGTCGAGCCCGCCGGCCGCGCTGTCGCGCGGGACCCGCGAATTCGAGAGAGTGCCTCGCTGGCGATTCCTTGGGTAACAAGCATGGCCGATGCCTCATCTCCCGAAGAAGCGGTCAAACAAGGTAGGATCGCACTGCGCGAGCACGTGGGCACTCAGATTTTTCGTCCGGTGGACTTTATGCGGGTGGGTCGTTCGCTGGCGGAGGGCTGTGACTTGGTGATCGAGCTGGGCCCTGGGCGGACGCTCTCTGGGCTTCTTGGCGACCAGTTTGCTGCGCGTTCGGCAAACGCGCGCCCGTTCGTATTCCCGGTTGAAGCGCGGGCTGAGCGTCGTCTCGAGTTCCACCAGTTGGTGGCGGTTCTTTTTGCAACCGGAGCGCCGCTGCGGTTGCAAAACCTTTTCGCGGGCCGCGCCGTGCGTGCGTTCGTCCCCGCGCAGGCGCGCGCGTTCATCGCAAACTACTGCGAGGGTTTGCCCGCCTCTCCTGAGCCGCGTGTCGCTCGGCCGGCGCAGCTCAGTGCCGCTGCTCAACACGACGCGTGGCTCCCGATTCGCCGGCCTTCTGGTCTAACGCCAGAGCAGTTTGCCGCTTACGCCAGTGAGCGCGCGGAGTTCTTGGAGAGTGTCACGCAGGTTGTGGCCGTCGACGCGCGTTCGCGGGGCTTCGGCCCGGCCGCGCCAGCAACAATTACAAGAGGAGCGGTCGCGCCGGTCCTTAATCGAGCCAGCAGGCAGGAGCTTGGTGCGGAATGGTCGGCCGACCAATCGACTGCGGCCCAGCTTCGCGTCGAGTCAGCGCCCGAAGTTGCGGGGGCCCTGCCGCAGCCTGCAAGCATCTTCGAGTCAACGCCCGAGGCAGAGGTGGAAATCTCGCGCAGTCAAGTTAGCGCGCCCGCCGCAGCGCCGGAGTCCTCCGACGCGCTTCAGTCAGTCGCGACAACGGGCTTACAGTTGGTTCCAGACGCAGGCGAGTCGCTCGCTGCGTCGTCTTCGCTGGCGCCCGGGCGCCAAGCAGAGGTCTTTGCCTACATTCAAGACCGAGTCTCGCAGCGCACCGGGTTCCCGCCGGATTCACTGACGCCGGATCTGCGCCTCCTGGACGATCTCAATCTTGATTCTATCAAGACGGCCGAGCTGTCCGCGGAGGCCGCCGCGCATTTTCAAATCGAGCCGGCGCCGGATGCCATGCGTGTTGCTAACGCTTCTCTGGAGGAACTAGCCGTGCTGCTCTCTGCGGAACTCCCCGCTGCGCCGCCGCGCGGTCCGGAGGCGGTGGTGAGCCGCGCCGTGCCTGTCGTTAGCCCCGAGGGCGCATCGACTTCAGCCGAGCGCTACCCCGGTGTGCGGGCTGATGCGTTTGGGGTGGCTACCGTGGGTGCGCCGCAGCCAGCGAATACGTTAGCGATGCCGGCCCCCGACGTGCGAGCGACCGACTCCAGCGGTGCGCGTATCGCGCTCTCGGAAGGGCCGGAAATGATCGAGACACTTGCGTCGCCGATCTCAGGACCCGACGTATTGACGGAGGTGTGCGAGCGCGTTGCGCAGCGCACCGGCTACCCGAAGGAATCCCTAGACCCAGGTTTGCGCCTACTCGACGACCTCAACCTCGATTCCATCAAGGTCGCGGAGCTTGTCGGTGAGCTTGCTCAGGCGTGCGCGCTTGATGTAGCGGCGCTGGACGCGACCCGCTTTGCAAATGCGAGCCTCGGCGAGTTAGCAGAAGCACTGAACGCGCAGACCGGTACTCGCGCCAGCGACGCACCGCGTGCGCCGGCGCGAGTGGAGGCTACTTCTGCGCAGCGCACGCCCGCTGGTTCAGAAGCACGACCTGCGGCTGACGCGCTTCCTGCGCCTGCAGCCTCCCCTAGGGAGCGCCTCATTAGCCGGGTGGCGCCTGTGACGTCGTCCGCCGACGCACCGCGTTTCTCCAGCGAACGCGCAAGTGAGGTGCGCGCCGCGGTGCCCGCGAAGGCGAGAATAGGCGCGCTCCCAGCGCGCCAGACGCAGGAGGCCGCCGGCGCGCCATGGGTTCGGCACTTCGCGCAAGAGTGGCGCGTCGATGCCCTCGGGAAGCCCGCCCGCACGGATTGGCCGGCGGGTCAGCGCGTGCGTGTCGCGGCCCTGGGCTCGGCATCCGGCCCGGACGCCGAGCGATTTAGCGGCGTGCTCGGCAGGCTCGGTGGTCAGAGCGAGGTGCTCCGCCTTGATGCTTCGCTGCGCAGCGCGCTAGACGCGAGCGTTGCCGCACTCTGTGTCTTTTACACGCCTACCGCCGGAGCGCTTTCGTTCGAGGAGAGCGTGGCTCAACTCGCAGCGCTTGCGCAAGCGCTGCCCGCCGCGCGACCGGATCTTGCACTCGCATTCATAGAGGTCGGCGAGGCGACCGCCCACGACGGTTTCGTCTGCGGTCTCGCGGCCTTCGCAGCCAGCTTGCATCACGAACGCCCAAGCCTGCGCGTTCGTGTCCTCGAGCTGCCCGCGGCGTGTCCGTCCGGCGAGTGTGCCGGCTTTCTCGGCGCTGAATTCGGGACGCCCATCGCCTTCGACCACGTCCGCTACGATACCAGCGGCGAGCGCTGGATCACCGGCCATCGGCTACTGCAACCGGAACAGTCGCCTCCGCGCCGCGTTAGGCTGGGTTCGGGCGACGTGGTTTTGGTCACCGGCGGCGCCAAGGGGATTACGGGCGCCTGCGCCGCGGCCTGGGCGTCCCGAGATGGCGTAACCCTCGCGCTCGTCGGGCGCAGTCCTCACGCGCGCGTCGCAGCCGAGCTTGATGCGCTGCGCGCACAAGGCATCCGGTGTGAATACTTCAGTGTCGACCTCGCAGATCCCGCCGCGGTCGATGCGCTAGTGGCTCAGGTGCACGTCCGCCTCGGCCACATTCGTGCCGTCGTGCATGGTGCGGGGCTCAATCAGGTGCGTCGCGCCGAGCTGGTCAACGCCGAGAGCGCCCGCGCTGAAGTCGCCCCCAAGCTCCACGGCGCCCTCGCGCTGCTCGAAGCGCTGGAACGCCGGCAAACCCAGCAGCTCCCGGACCTCATCATCGGTTTGACGTCGGTCATCGGCGTAACAGGCATGCCCGGCAATGCCTGGTACGCTTTCGCCAATGACTCGCTAGACCGCAGCCTCGCGCATTTCGCCGCAAGGCATCCGCAGGTTGAAGTAAGCACCCTCGCTTACAGCGTCTGGAGCGACGTCGGCATGGGCCATCGTCTCGGCAGCGTCGAAGCGCTGGCGCGAACAGGCACCGCGGCGCTAAGTCCAGACCAGGGCGTTGAAGGCTTTCTCGCTCTCGTCGATGTCCGCCCAAGTGCGCAGCAGGTTATCGTAACCTCTCGTCTCGGCGGCCTTGACACCTGGCGCTCACTGGAACCTGCGCTGCCCGCGACCGGCCCAGGCTCTAAGGAACACCTTAGGTTCATCGACGAAGTAATCTGCTGTGAACCCGGCGTGGAAGCCATCGTTCGCACGACGCTCAGCGTTGAGCACGACGACTTTATCCGCGACCACTGCTTCGAAGGCCGCTACCTACTTCCCGCCGTCTTCGGCCTCGAAGCCATGGCCCAAGCCGTCGCCCTAGTGGCTGGCCGAGTCCAGCTCACACCACTTACGGTCGAGAATGCTGAGTTCTTTCGTCCAGTCGACGTCTCAGTCGAGGCCAGCACCGCAATTCTGATTACGGTAAGAGCCACTAGCGCTGAATCGGTGACTCGATTCGGCGCAAGCCTGAGCACTGCCAATGGCACGATACACCCACCGGTGTGTTTCAAGGCAAAGTTTGCCCTTGGCCTTTCCGGTGAGTACGCGGAGAACCAGCCTCCGCTGGTTCTCCCCCGTCGGCTGCCGGTGGATCTCGAATTACAGGGTGTCTACGGAACTTTACTCTTTCATGGTCCAACTTTTCGAAGAGTGTCGGCCGTTCACGACCTGACCGACGCGGGCGGCTTGTTTTCGATCGATGACAAGTTCGCTCGGTTTCCCGCGTCTAGTTCAGGTCGCTGGGTACTGGGGGACCCTTTCGCGAGGGATGCGCAGTTGCAGTGTTTACAGCTTTCGCTTTCCCCAGGCAGAGCACTTCCTATGGCAATAGACACCCTGAGGGTGCACCGCACGGCTTCGGTTTCCGGACGACGAGCAGTGAGGACGCAGGTGGTGGACCGGATAGATGGCAAGCTCGCGACCGTGCGCGCTACCGTATGTGATGAAAACGGAGACGTCACCGAAACCATGGAGGCGTGTTCCGTCCGAATAGTCGCAACCGACGAGCGTTTGCCCCGCGCCAGTGACATCCGCTCAGGCTGGCTTGTTCACGAGAGAGCTCTCCGGTCTAAGATTGATTTCATTGCTCGCACGCGCGGCCTAGAGCCGCCGGCCGTTCGGTTGCGATTTATGCCTGGTTTGCAGACGATGTCGCGGGAGGACCGTCATCAACACGAGGCTGGCCTACTGGCTGATACTGTAGCGTCATTACGCGCCACGCTCCCACCAGATGGTGAGCAGTATGTCCCTGAAATATCTTGGGATGCGCAAACAGGAAAGCCGTTAGTATCAAGCCCCGAACTTGGAGTGTCACTGTCACAGGACAACTTATTGTGCCTGGTTGTTGCCGGTGTAGGTTCGCAAGGCTGCGATCTCGCAACTGTGAACGCGAGGACTGAGAGCCAGTGGCGACAACTCTTGGGCGAAGAAACGCTAAGCCTCGCCGGTGGTCTTATCAGACAAGGGTGGAAAAAGGACGCCGCATGTACGGCGCTTTGGGCCATTCATGAAAGTGTATTCAAGGAGTCAGGTGACCGTAATGCCCCACTCCATTTGCTTCAAGTGACAGACGATCAATCTGCAGTGTTCAGAGCGAAAACTAATGCCGGCGAGCCGATTGATCACGCCGTTTTCCAGGTGTCGATTGGACAGGTTGACTACATCGTAGCTATGAGCGCGGGCGCTGTCGCTCTCCGGAGACAGTCCGCGTCAGATGAAAACCAAGGTGATTCTGTGGGCTTAGAAGCGAAGTCCACGCCGGATTCGATAGATGGCGGGCCGATGCGACTCGCGTCTTTTGAATATCGAGAGAGCGCGGGTCCACAGAGCGAAGACATCTTTGTTCATCGCTTTCCTCTCAGCTGTGTGGATATTCAGAGTTTGCTTCGTAGAGTGCGTGCTGGCACTTTCGCGACTTGGGCGGGCAAGGTGAGGGAGCTATTCGGACTTGAATCAGCTGCTTATCATGAGAAGCTCTACAGCATGCTCGGCTCAAATGAGCTAACGAGCGTTACCAATGAATTCTCGACAGAAATCATCGATCACCCGGTGGCGTCAGACCTAATCGAGGTACACTTTTTTGTGACCGCGGTAAGCCCGGAAAAGTGCACGCTTGTTTGGCACTGGTTTGCCCGCGATGGAAACGGGCACTCTCGTCGCCGTGTGCTCGGTAGGAGTCTAATGGATGTATCTGCGGTTAAGGTGATTAGCCACGGCGTAGTGCGACCAGATCCGTGGCCCGACTTTTTCCTCGACTACAACCGAGGGAGAGGTCCGAAGTCGAAGGTCAGCGACAGCCTGGCTCGACGACGCACGTCTGCCGAGATCCATCTAGGAGATGCGTTGTTTCAAAGGGAACCGGGTCCGAAGAGAGGACCCCTGCTTCATACGCATTCCTTCGAGACGGGGTTGGCTCAGAGCAACCTTGTTGGAAACGTTTATTTCTCTAACTATATTTTCTGGCAGGAAGCGGCGCGCGACTGGTTCGTTCATGGCGTTTCAAGGGAATACCTCGAAGAGGTGCGGCCGCTAGGAGAGTTCTTGTGTACTGATGTCAAGGTGAAGCACCTTAATGAAACAATGCCATTCTCCACCATCGAAGTGGAGATGACCCTCGATGCCCTGTTCACGTCCGCGTGCGCTCTCTCGTTTGACTATTTTCGCGTTAAGCGAAACGGGGAGCGTGTAAAGCTCGCAACAGGGTCTCATACCGCCGTTTGGTATGCACCATCGGGGACCGGTATCGCGGTAGCTGAGATTCCTGAGGGGCTTGTCGAAGCGATGCTCGACCGGGCTAAGCCGTCGTTAGAAAGCGGTGTTGAGTTTGTGGGGTTTGGTGTACCGTTGATGCGTGGGGGTGCGAGAGCTTAGAGAACGCCATGAGTCGGCGCGCACCGAGCCGGTTGCGGATTCTTTTCGGGAATACAGGGCGAGAGAAACCGTTCGAGGGATACGTTTCGGTGTCCTGCAGCCGCTTTTCATCATACCGCCGTTTATTCTCGCCGACTTCCACCTAATACCTCACAAGCACTTCCTGCCTGTTCAGGTGCTGCGCGGGATATCGCTGCTCTTGTCGGTTGCGCTACTGGTTCTCGCGTATCGAAGGCCAGTGGTGGTGCGTCGTTGGGGCGAGTCGCTCTGGGCAGGATTGATGCTCGTGGTCGGTGCCTTTGTGGCCACGCTTGCGTGGGCCCACGATGCTTACGCTTCGCCCTATGCCTGGGGGTTTGCATTTATATTTTACAGCACCGTGATCTCAATGAACTGGTCGGTGCTCAAGGCGGCGTCGTTCGGTGTCGCGGTTTACCTAATCTACCTGGCGCCAGCATTGGTCGGATTGCTTCCGGTCGGCACCGACGGAATTACCGTCTTGCTGCAGCTCCTCTTAATCGGTTCGTTCCTGCAATCACTGGTTTTGACGCACTACCGGCACGTCGCCTCCAAACGGGACTTTGCCGCGGGCTTCACGCTTCGAAAGGCAAACCAAGAAATTCGGGAGGCGAACGAAAAGCTGGTGGCACTGGACCAGTATAAGGACCGCTTTTTGGGGGAGGTGTCGCACGAGTTAAGGACGCCGCTGGCGTTGATTGTGGGGCCGATTGAGTCGGCCCTGCGGCAGGCTAAAGATCGCAGGGTAGTGGCAACGCTGGAGGTGGCGCTGAGCAATCAGCGGCGCTTGATGCACCAGCTCGATAAACTTTTCTATTTCTCGCGACGTAACGACAAGGCGATGGCGTCACGCTATGCGCGGCGGGATTTGGTTGAGGTGCTGCGACAGGTGGTGCTGGCGGCGCGCCCCATGGTGGAGAAAAAAGGGCTCGAGCTGCGCGCGGCCTTGCCCACCGAGCCGGTCCTCGTATACGTGGACTCAGATCGCTTTGATGGCGCCGTGGTCAACCTGGTCAACAATGCCTTTAAGTTCACGACAAGCGGTGCCATCACCATAAGTCTAAGAGTAGAGGATGGCTATGCGGTCGTAGCGGTTAGTGATACGGGGTGCGGGATTCCACCCGAAAAGCACGCGGCGATATTTGACCGCTTCGTGCAGGTCAACGCCTCAGAGGTGCGCCAAGGTATGGGGATTGGCCTTGCGCTCGTCAAGGAACACGTTCAGCGGCATGGCGGCCGAATCAGTGTCGAGAGTTCGCCGGGCGTAGGCTCCACCTTTGCGCTGTGGTTCCCCCTAGGGCGGGCACATTTGCCCGAACATGAAGTCTCAGAAGCGGACATCGGCTCCCGACCCGACCGCTACGAGTCTGCCTTCGAATACGACGACGAAGATACAGAGCGACTGCCCCTTAGCGGGGGTGAGCATGCGTTGGAGAAGTTTGACCAGGGAAGCGCCCTGAGTCCTGCGCGCATCAATAGTGATGCGGAATCGCTCCGCCTGCTCAATATGTCGATGGCTGAATCGCAGAGTGCGTTGACGCGCGGAGCTAAGATTTTGGTCGTCGAAGACACAGCGGATATGCGGCGTCACTTGCGGTCCGAGCTCAGTGAGGCGTACGAAGTCTATACCGCGCGCAATGGGGAGGAGGGCTTGCAGATAGCTCGGGTCATTCGCCCCGACCTCATTCTTTCGGATATGCGCATGGGACCTATGGATGGTGGAACTCTGTGCAAAAATATACGTCGGGAGCAAGGGTTACTTGGGCAAACCCCCATCATCATGCTGACCGCCGAGGGCGATGTGGGTACGCGTCTAGAGCTACTCGCATTTGGTGCCGATGACTATCTCATCAAGGGCAACGCGCCGCTTGAAGAAATGCAACTGCGTATCCGCAACCAAATCCTACGCTTTAGGCAGTCGCGCGCTTTGCTCGCGGCTCACTACAGGCTCGCCGAATCTCACGGTCTTGTAAGTGCTCAGCAGCGGGCCATTCAGCGTGACTTAGCTGAGGCCCGGCGTTTTCAGGAGGCCCTGCTCGGCACGACCGCATCCCTATCGGGCTTCGAAGCGGCGGTGCGGCATTGTCCGACAACCGAGGTGAGTGGTGATTTTTACTACGTCGTGCCTCTCGGACCCGAGCGCACCAGGCTCATCGTCTTCGACGTCACAGATCACGGCATGGGGGCTGCCATGCGCGCGACCGCTCTATGGGTGGAGTACTCTTTGATTGACCACGCGCAGGCGTCCCCCGGCGAGGTGTTGCGCCAGCTCAATGACATCGCCTGTCGCAAGTATCTCGACCTCACCGGTTGCGCTTTTTGTGCGGATTTCGAGCGCGTTGGGGATCGCGCAAGAGTTACATACGCCCAGGGCGGCGAGGCGCCCTTTTTGCGCTACACGTCGACCGGTATCGTGCACGGCGAGGAGCCGGATGACTTCATTCTCGGCATGGTGGACGGTAGTAACTTTAGCGAAAAGACGGTCAGCTTAGAGCCCGGCGACATCTTTCTAGTCTTTACCGATGGTGTATTTAACCAGCTCAACGAGGAAGGAAAGCCAAGTTCAGCCTACATTACCGATGCTTTCTGGAAACGCGCACTCGCTAAAGACGGTCTAGCGGAAGGCCTAGATACCATAGTATCCTCACTAGACGTGTACCGTGGCAACCGCGAGCGCATGGATGATGTGCTCTTGGTAGCGCTGCGTCTTGATGGTCGCTGCCCGCAGTAGGGTGAGCCGCGGCCGCCGCGAAGGTATGAGGGTTATGACGTCAAAATCATACTTCAAAATCGACGAACTTGAAGTGCGCCACGAGGTCGTCGACGCGGGTCAACTCATTGTGGACTTCAGCGGGCGGCACCTTCAGGGCGCAATGATTCCTGGTTCCGAGGTCTATCAGCGTTACGACGAAACGTTTGATGATTTTCTATCACATATCGACCTCATCGTGCAGCAATGTGAGTCCGAAAAGTACAGTGTAGTTGAGGTGCATATTGAAGGGTTAGACCAGGTGATGTCTCGGACGCGTCAGACGATTTATCGACTCATTCAGCGCGTACAATCCTATACAAGTGAAGTTCGAATCTACGGCAGCGACAAGACCCCTCCTCAGCGTGAACACTGGAATATGACGCGTATATTTGTGCGAAAAGTGGCTGAAATCAGCAAAGAGGGTGACGCAGCACTTGTGATGGTAGAGATATAAATATACCATGTTTGTAGAAGTGGCCGGCAAACCTCACTACGAGATGTATATCGACCCGGTCAACTTTGACCCGCAGCTGACGCCGTCGATTATGGGTGCCCTCCGGGTTATTTTTGGAGGACCACACTGGGATATCTTTGTCATCCATGACGTTGCGCTTTCCGTTCGAGAAATTCTCGACAACCTCTGTCGGCATAGCGACTGGACGGCCATGGAGCCGCCGTCGCTGCGCATATGGTATGAAGAGTTTCTCAACGCACGATACATCAATATTTATGCTTCGAACCCCATACCGGAAGGTGTTGACCGCGACGCATTAGCGCAGTGGATAGCGATACTCAGTGACCCCAAGCGCGCGCAGGCGCTGCTCGAAGATCGTCTTGTGCTGGCGGATCCGAGCAGTGAGGCGATGCGCCGCGAGGTAGGTGGTCTCGGCCTGGTTCAGATCGCTCTGCTTGAACGAAGTCACCTGATTGTTGAGGCCGAAAAGGACCGCTTCGAGGTCCATTTGCAGATGCGGCTGAGCGATGATGAAGCTGCCGGGGACCTAGGTGAGGCGTCTTCGCCTAGCGAAATACGCTTGGACGGTACATCGAGCACTGAAGGAAATGGGTGAGCTTCGGGCTAGGTTGCCCTGAGATGCGCCAGTCAACACGGAGACAAACATCGAATCTACGGGCAGCACGTGGCTGCGAATGGGGGCAGCATGACACTTCTGGAATGGGCGGGCGTAGACCCTAATCGGGTCAGCGAACGGATGCGTCTCGCTGAGCTTTTCGCGCGGATTGACCAGCTCAACGGCGCCGATGAAGCAGAGGATACTGACTACGACGGGACACGCCTGCCGGCGGCCGTGCTCTACGGACGCCGAATGAGCGAAGAGCTCGCCAACTTCTCGCCGGAAGCGGCGACAGAGCTGCGCATCGCTGCGCGCGGTCAGCATATCGAACGCTTCAGGATACCCCGGCACACCTACCCAGATACGCGTGCCGGTTACCTGAAGTGGCGTCAGGATCTCAAGGTGTTCCATGGCAGACGGCTGCGCGATGTGATGACCGAGGCGGGCTACTCGGAAGCCGTTCAAGACCGCGTTGTGTTCATCGCTTCTAAGAAGGCGATGAAGGAGGACGTGGAGAGCCAGACCCTCGAAGATGTCGCTTGTCTCGTGTTCCTGCGCTTCTACCTGACGGCCTTCTGCGAGCAGCATGATGATGCCAAAATTATAAGTATTCTCCGAAAAACATGGCCTAAGCTCAGTGATCGCGGCCGCTACTACGCGGCACTTGTACCGCTAAGCGGGCGTCCGGAGGCCCTGCTGGCGCAGGCCCTTGATTCTGCATCGAGTTGAGCGCGCGGAGCTGTTGCGGCCAGCGGCACAATGTTAGGCGAAAAACGATGTGCTAAAGCTCGGCGCATGATTCCCCGATACACGCCCGCAGACATTGCGGAACTCTGGGCACCCAAGGCTCAGTACGAGGCCTGGTTTGATGTCGAGCTCGCTGGCTGCGAGGCGATGGAATCTGCGGGATTGGTCCCGCGGGGCGTGGCGGCGAGGCTTGCGCCTCTGCGAGACCGCCTTAGCCCCGACCGCATTGATGAGATCGAGCGCACGACCCATCATGACGTCATCGCATTCCTGACGCACCTCGAAGAGATCGGCGGCCCGGACGCGCGCTGGTTGCACCGCGGCATGACCTCGAGCGACGTCCTCGATAGTGCTACCGCGCTCCGGCTCACCCGTGCTTCTGACCGCATGTTGGCCCGCTTTGGGCCAATCTACACCGCACTGCGTCGTCACATCGAAGCGCACCGCCGCACGCCGTGCATGGGTCGCTCCCACGGCATTTTTGCGGAACCGCTTTCTTACGGGATGGTGCTCGCGGGCCACCTCGCAGAGTTTCAGCGAGCGGAGCGGCGTTTGAGGGCTGCACGCACCGAGATCGCTGTGGGCAAGCTAGCCGGTGCGGTAGGCTCATACGCGCACCTATCACCTGCCATCGAGGCCGAGGCGCTTGCTAAACTTGGACTTGCACCTGAAACGGTTTCGACCCAGGTCGTCGCGCGTGACCGTCACGCCGCATTGATTTCCGCGCTCGCCCTCACGGCAGCGGCGGTGGAGCGCTTCGCCACGAACGTGCGTCATGGCCAGCGCTCGGAGGTTGGCGAAGTGTCTGAGGCGTTCTCCGCCGGACAGAAAGGTTCCAGCGCCATGCCTCATAAGCGCAACCCCATACTCAGCGAAAACCTGTGCGGTCTCGCTCGTATAGCACGGGCTTACGTGACGCCGGCGCTGGAAAATATCGCGCTCTGGTACGAGCGAGATATCTCCCACTCGTCGGTCGAGCGCTTGATGCTGCCAGACGTGACCGCGACCGTCGCCTTCGCTCTTGACCGTACCGCTCGCCTGCTCGATGGCTTGGTCGTCAAAGCCGAAGCGATGCGCCGCAACCTCGAGGCAGCCAAGGGGCTGTGGGCAAGTGAAGCGCTGCTACTCGCCCTCGTTGAAAAGGGCTGTGGTCGTCAGGAGGCCTATGTCTGGGTGCAGCGCAACGCGATGCAAGCCTTTCACGGTGAGGGCGAGTTTAAGCCGTTGCTGCTCGCCGATGCCGACATTCGCAAGCATCTCGATGAAGCCGCCATTGAGCGCGCATTTTCGCTTGAACACGCCCTTCAGCATGTGGATGCCGTGATCGATCGCGCGCTCGGAGACCATTCCTGATGCAAGAGATACTTTTCGAATGCCCGCCTTGGCCGCCGCTCACTTTGGAACGCGGCAAGGTGCGTGATGCCTACCTACTGCCGCAAGGCGAGCGCCTCATCGTAACCACGGACCGGCTCAGTGCTTTTGACGCACATATAGGCGCCATTCCCTGCAAGGGTCAGGTGCTCAACCAGCTCAGCGTTTGGTGGTTCGACCAACTTGGTCCCCAGATACCTCATCATTTTTTGAGTACCCCTGACCCCAACGCGATGCGGGTGCGCGGGTGCACGCCGCTTGCCGTCGAGTTTGTGATGCGCGGTTACCTGACCGGCGTGACCCCCACCAGTATTTGGACTGCGTATGACCGTGGTGAGCGTGTGTTTTGTGGTCATTCACTGCCCGACGGGCTCAAGTGCTTCGATGCGCTCCCCGCACCTTTGCTAACGCCGAGTACCAAGGCGCCGAAGGGTGGTCACGACCAGTCTGTGTCGGGGGCGGAGCTCGTCGCGTCCGGCGCGATTGACAAAAAAACCTTCGAGCGCGCAAGCGCGCTTGCGCACGCGATATTTGCTCTGGGGCAGCGCATGGCTGAAAGCCGTGGGCTTATTCTCGTAGACACCAAGTACGAGTTTGGCATCGATGCCTCGGGCGAGTTGCGCCTCATCGACGAAGTCCACACGCCGGACTCTTCGCGCTTCTGGCGCAAGGAAGACTACGCCGCCGCCCAAGCAGAGGGAAGGGCGCCCGAAAGTTTCGATAAAGAGTATGTCCGCCGTTGCCTCAAGGCGCTTGGCTATCAGGGGCAAGGCTCAGCGCCGCCGTTGAGCGCGGCGGCCGTCGCTGAACTCTCCGGACGCTACGTCTCTCTTTACGAAACCCTCACAGGCTTGCCCTTCGTGCCGAGCGCGCGCAGCCAGGCGCGTATCGCCGCACTACTCGAGCGCATCACTGCCGGCCTTCAGGTTTGAGAGAGGGCTTGGGCAAGTATCCCCAGAGGCCTCCGTCGCTAGCGTCTCGGCCAAGGGTAGGTACGTGAAGCCTTGCTTGTCCGCTCGCCGCGGCGTAGTCCCCCACGACGATGGCACTTTCGATCAAGGTTCGGCTCAAGCGCGACGTTCGGGACCCCCAAGGTGAGGCGGTACGGCAGGCACTGCACGCACTCGGGTTTGCTGGTGTCAAGGATGTGCGAATCGGCAAGCTTATCGAAGTGGATATACCAGAGTGCGATGCCGCCATTGGCGAGGCGATGTGTCGAAAACTCCTGGCGAATCCGGTGCTCGAAGACTTCGAGGTCGAACTCACCTAATGCTTGCATCAGGTGGCCAGGGCAGGAAGTGCGGGTACCTCGCCTTTTTGCCGGCGCTTCGGACGTGGCTCGGAAGCGGTGAAGCAGCTAGGGTTGCGAACCTATGCGGCCGACGCTGACCCGCCTTTCTAAGAGCCTGTTGCCCAGCCTGAGGGAAGCGCCGAAGGATGCACAGCTTCCGTCGCACGCGCTCTCACTGCGCGCGGGCCTCATCCGCCAGGTTGGCGCTGGCCTCTACGAGCTTCTGCCTATGGGCCGCATGGTCTTGCGCCGTATCGAAGCCATTGTACGAGAGGAGCTTGACGCTGAAGGCGCGCAAGAAATCTTGATGCCGGGCGTGCTGCCTGCGGAATACCTTCGGGAGAGCGGCCGCTGGGAAAGCTTCGGCGACGCGCTGTGTCGCTTCAAGGACCGCAAAGGCGCCGACCTAGCGCTCGCGCCTACACACGAGGAGATTGTCACTGATATCGCGAGGCGTGAGCTGCGCTCATACCGCCAGTTGCCCGCGATGCTCTATCAGGTGCAGACCAAGTTTCGCGATGAGCCTCGGCCGCGCGGCGGGCTGCTGCGCGGCCGCGAGTTCATCATGAAGGACGCCTACTCCTTTGACGTCGATGAAGCTGCCGCGCTCCAGAGTTACGAGCGGATGCGTAAGGCCTACACGCGCATCTTCACGCGCCTCGGGCTCGATTTCCGCATCGTTGAAGCAGACTCAGGTGCGATGGGCGGTTCGCGCAGTGCGGAGTTTCAGATTCTTGCCAAGAGCGGCGAAGATAAGTTGGTGACGTGCGGTGCCTGCGCCTACGCGGCGAATGCTGAAGTCGCGACAAGCGGACCCGTCGAACGCAGTGCGGCGTCAGTGTCCGAGCCTGTTCCTGCACTGAGACGCGTCGCGACGCCAGGAGTGACCGACATGCCGAGCGCCATCGCAGCGTTGGGAGATGGCCATGCGTTAGATAATGCACTCAAAACGCTCGTGGTTGAGCACCAGGGCGAGCCCGTCGCTGTCGTGGTACGCGGTGACCATGAACTGAACCTGATGAAGTTATCAGGGGTACTTGGCGCAACGGTGACGCTAGCCTCTCGGGAGAAAGTGCAGGCGTTCGTTGGCGCGCCTGCTGGTTCCATCGGACCTGTTAACTTTCCTGGTCGGGTCGTTGTTGACCGCGAGGCGGCGGCGCTTGCGCAGGCATCCTGTGGCGCGAACGAAACCGAAGTGCACCTGGTTAATGTCGTCTTCGGCCGAGATTACGTCGGTGAGACTGTGGACATCCGAATGGTCGAGGCAGGCGACCCATGTCCCCGCTGCGGCGCGGAACTGAGCGAGCACCGGGGCATCGAAGGCGGACACATCTTTGTGCTCGGGACGCACTATAGCAAGAAGATGTCTGCGCATTTTACCGGCGAGCGTGGGGAGGAACTTCCCTTTGTGATGGGCTGCTACGGCATCGGCATGACCCGGCTGATTGCGGCCATTATCGAGCAGCACCACGATACAGCGGGCATTCGCTGGCCTGCCAGCGTCGCACCTTTTGATGTGGTGCTCGTGCCCATCTCCAAACGTGCTGATGCAGATGAAATCGTTGCAATGCTAAGTGATGCGTTGCGGCAGGAAGGACTGTCCGTCTTAATTGATGACCGCAATGAGCGCCCAGGCGTGAAATTCAAGGATGCTGAGCTCTTTGGTATCCCGCTACGCGTTACCCTTGGCGACCGCGGGCTCGAGGCCGGTAAGGCTGAGGTCACCGCGCGCCATTCGGGCGAAGCCGCCAGCGTAGCCCTCGCCGACGCGGCTGCTTATTTGAAGCGCATGCATCTCGATCTTATGCGAGGCATAGACTAGGTCGTTTCCACGGAAACCCGCTATGGATCAGTCTCAGGGCAACCCTACCGCATACCGGCGCGGGTCAAAGGCGTTTCAAGATCCTTGGAGCCTTCGCCGCTACCTCATGGCGTGGCTCGCTTTCGCTTTCATCGCGGCTTGGCTCATCGCGCGCGTCCTGGTTCCTAGCCTAAGTCCCAGCGTTCCGGCGCTTGAAGTCGGCGATCCCGCAGGCGAATCCTAGTCTGAGCTTGGCCGATATCGACCTGTCTTGAGTCTCCTACACCACCGCTCACGTGGGCTGCAAGGGGCGCCTGTGGGCGGTCACATGGGCTTTGCATCTTCATGAAGTTTCGCGACTGGGCCCTGGATAGGGTCTTTTGTCTCCGTTTCTCGGTGCACGTTGAGATGACGAGCAGTGTGCCTCGCTGACGAGGGATATGATCGCTATTATGGCGATAATGTCCCGCCGCAAGGTCTCAAGTCATGAGAGTCTACCGAGGACATTGTAGAGAGAGCCTGGCCGCGGTATGCTAGTTACGTACACATAAGTTAGCTTAGTGGAGACAAAGGGGCCGATTTTTGCTGCAGGCAGAGCATGAAAACGAAGGTTTGGGCGCGCACATCGGAAACGCATGGCCTCAGGTGAACGATTGACGGGTAACTAGCGTCTACCCCAACAACTCGGCTGCGGGAGGGCCGAGACAAGCAGACGCGCGGCACAGGATGTCTAGGTCAGAGGGGGGCGCGCGCCCCAGTGGGCTAGCCAAACGTTAAGCGGAGCAATAAAAGGTGAAATCACTTCAGCACAATCATAAGGCAACACGATGGCAAGCAGGCGGCGTTTCAGCATGCGTCTGCTTCGCGGTCGCTGCTGCCGCCGCTGTTGTCGCCATCTCGCTGCTCACCAGCCAGGCTCAGGCGTGGCGTGAACCGGCGATGTGCGTGATCGCGCGACCAACTTTGTACACCATCGACGCTCCCCAGTGCCGCGCGCTCAAAACAAGCAAACGGATTGCGCCGCGCGCGGTCCAGCAAGTCACATTGGCTGGGCCCGCGCTGAGCGCCGCCGTGCCGCAGCCGGCGGCGCCCGTTTCGCCTGATTTTAAGATTCAGCATGTCAAAGATTGGCGGGCGCTTGAAGAGGCCAAGTACCTTGCTGCATCCGGTGACACGTCTCGCGCGCTCGCGGCAACCAAGCGTGCGCTTGCGGAAACGAAGGACGGGGGGCTCGCGCTCAAAATTCGGCTACTCGAGCTGGAGTTGCGCCTCAAAGCCGGTGAATCCAAAGCGATTGCAAGCCTGGATGCCATGGCGCGTCGTTTCGCCAGACTTCCCCAGCTCCCCGCACTGCAATTGCTTGCCGCGCAGGCCTTGCTTGCTGAGGGTCAAGTCAAAGCCTCGGCCTACCGATTTCGACGTCTTGCCATCGATTTTCCGGAAACGTTTGAGGGGCGCGAAGCTGCACGGACCTTTGCTGCGTTGAAGGAAGAAGGCGATGTGCAGCTCTGGAAGGCTTCCCGGCCACAGCGCCTGGATCGCGCTGAACGCCTTGCACGCGCTGGTACGGTCGAAGAGGGCTGGCGTGCCCTTAAAGACTTCATCGAAGCCGAAGGCAAGCTCACGAGCGAGGAAGCGTCGCGCATCGAGCGCTCCGCGGCGCACCTCGCGAAGCGTTCGTGGCATTTCGGTCTTGAGAACAACTACCTAACCGCAGCGCGTGCCGAAGATGCGCGCAGGGTGGCGCTTATCCAAGATTCTGAGGTGACGCTGCGAGCGTCCTGGCTTAGTGCCAATCGCCGCAACGCCGAGCAGATGGTCGCCAGGCTCGTGGGCAATACGCCCATCGACAAGGTTAGGCCGTTCAAGCTCTTGCGCGCGCTTGAAGCATCCTCGCGTGCTGGAGACCGCAAGCAGAGTGAAACCCTTCTGCTGGCACTGCTCGATCGAAAGCCTTCTGCTTGGCTCCTGCGCAAGTACGCGGACACCGCCATAGGTCGCGTCGCGCCTGCCATCGAAGCCAAGCTCTTCGCGGACCTTATAGCCTCTGGTGCTAGCGAGGCGATGGTGGCTTATTACGCTAGTCGTACGTCTGAAGCTGCAATAAAGCTACCTGTCCAAGCGCGGGCCGAGGTGGAAGCGACGATGTACGCTTTGCGCGAAAAGGGGGCCAGCGCCGTGCCGGGGACCGACACGAGCTATTACGGCCTGTGGTCTGAGCAGGCGCTAGGACGCCTAGGCCGCGTGGCGCTTGCGCCGCTTAACTCCCCCAACCTTGCGCTAGCGAATAATACGACAAGCGCGCAGCGGCGCTTCGCTCAGGACTTGATGCTTGAAAGCGGAAGTCCGAAGACGAACGTTGACTGGCTGCACTCGCCTCACGGTATCGCCGATTTGGCCGACCATCCGACTTGGGACGCGGCCCTCGCCGCCTTCACCAAAGATAAGGGGTCAGCGTTTCCCTGGTCCGCGCGCGTACACGAGAGCCTGCGTCTCGGTCAGGGCGCTTGGGCGCGGCATGAGTTGCAAGAGCTGCTGCTCGCCTGGCGCCAGGCGCGCGGACGCGAGTTGCGCCGCATGGGATTTGAAGCGGTGGCCCACGGCGTCGAGCGGCCGCGAATAGCCGCAACCTGGAAGGAGAAGCGGTCTCGGCGTCGGCTTGAGAGCAAGTATCAGAAGCTCCTTGGCAACCTGGCGTTACGTCTCGGAGATCCAGGCCTTGCTCATAACTTTGGCTTGAGCGACGTTCTCACCTCGCTGCCCCGTCCCTACGCCGATATTGTGAACCGCGAAGCAGAGCGTCACCAGCTCGACCCAAACCTCATCTACGCGGTGATGCGGGTCGAAAGTGTCTTCAATCCGGAGATACTTTCGTGTGTGGGTGCCGTCGGCCTGATGCAGATCATGCCGAAGACAGGCATGCACATCGCGCGTTTGCTAGACGACGAGCCGTTCACCCCTGCCCGAATGCTGGAGCCGGAAACGAATATTCGGTACGCCGCGGCCTATCTTGCCTCGCTTATTTCGCGGTTCGAAGGACGCCTTCCGCTCGCTATCGCCTCCTACAACGGCGGTCCGCATAACGTGGCCAAGTGGGTGCTAAGTTCGCCGGACACCATGCCTGTGGACGCGTTTCTTGAGCACATTCCCTTTCGAGAAACCCATCGCTACGTCAGGCGCGTGCTGACGCACTACCGCGCCTACCGCGCGGGTGCGGGGCTGCCGATGGTTAAGCTTGACTTGAGTCTGCCCGCTCTCGGCGAAGATGCCATCGGCTTCTAGTTGAGCCTCCTGTCATCTCTACGGTTGGAGACTATTTTAAGTGACTGGTTTCCGGTCTGCCTGAAGTTTGAGTCATGCAATTCGGCTCCGGTTGCCCGGCTATTGGCCGCGGCCTGGGTCTTGTTTCAGGCGTTGCGGTGGATAGCTTGCTACAGCATGCGTCTTGGGTTGGGCTCTGAAGCGAGCGCTTCCATCCAGGCACGCAGCTTGCGCGACAGCGCAGGTGTGCTTGCAAGAGGTACAGATCCATGGCCTACAAGGACTACTACGCGATCTTGGGTGTCGACCGTCGAGCGGACACCGCGGCTATTCAGAAAGCGTATCGGGCGCTCGCGCGCAAATACCATCCGGACGTTTCCAAAGAGGCCAAGGCGGAAGATCGCTTTAAAGAAATAGGAGAAGCCTACGACGTTCTCAAGGACGAGAAGAAACGCAAGCTCTACGATCAGTACGGCGAGTCGTGGAAAGCGGTGTCCGAGGGACGAGCCGACCCGCGGGCAGCGCAGGGCGTTCCCTTCGACTTTTCTCAGGTCTCCGGCTTCGACGCTGATGCCTTTGGCGGTGATCTGGGGTCGATTTTCGAGGCGATGTTCGGCGGACACCCAGGGCGCGGTCGGGGGCCTCGGACACCACGACGTGCTCCCGCTCAAGAGGTAGAGTTGGCCCTCGGAGTGCAAGAGGCTTTCGCGGGGACCGAACGCGAACTTACGCTGGCGCAGCCCAATGGAGAGCGACGCACCGTCAAGGTGCACATCCCGGCTCGCGTGCGCACCGGGCAAAAGGTGCGCGTCGCTGGGCAAGGTCCGGGGGGCGCCGACGTGCTGCTCAAGGTGCAGGTTACCGGTGACAGCGCCTTCGTCTTTGACGGCGCTGACCTCGTTGCGCGCCTTGAGTTAACCCCGGCCCAAGCAGTGCTCGGGGATACGGTGGAGTTTAAAACCCTGGATGGCTCCGTTGACTTGCGTGTGCCTGCGGGATCATCCAGTGGGCGCCGGATTCGTTTGAAGGAACGGGGCTATCCATTGAGCGCGAGCACTCGTGGTCACCTCTTCGCCGAGATTCATATTCGGGCCCCCAAGGCTCCCAGTGATGCCGAACTTGAGCTCTACGAAAACCTGCGTGCGCTGGAAAAAGCCGAGAGCCCGGCGCCGCAAGCCTGAAGGAAAACGGTGTGCAGCTAAGCGACCGGCGTCGCGCCGGTCCGAGGGTATGAGGCGAGCGCGCCACGCGCTGAACGCCAAAACGAACACACGGTTTATCAGGCAATTCGGCCAGGAGGCAATTCGGCTCTGGCCCCTTAACGAGACCTGTATGTTGGGAACGCTAACACAACGGATTCAGCGCGGACGGGCCTCCGGCGCGAGCCGCCAGCGCGCGCCTCTCGGCGGGACGCCCGCACGAGCCGCCGAGTTCACGCCTCATCGAGCCTGGCCACGCTGAGGAACGGTGTTGTAATTGGCCGGCGTTTATGTCAGATCCTTGTGGCGTAGAGCCTACTGCTTTCCGCCAGTGAGACGCAAACACAGGTCGCTCCCTGGGGCCAGACGCCTCGGTAGACGCTTTTGCAGAAGAGGCGGAGGGTCCTAAGCTACGGCAACGCACGGGGCCTGCGCTCAACGAAGTCATCGAGACTTTGTTGAGCGCGCGGGACTTTAGGCAGTAGGCAACTCAGTGATTGTGTGCCCCGACAAAGCGGGCTGGCCTAGAGATGTCAGCTCGAGTTCGCGTCGGATGGCTAGGTGTAGACGTTTCTGGAGCAATTAGAGATGAATAAAGGGCCCATGATTTTTGGTGGACTTTTGCTGTTTATTGGTGGTCTTGCCATCGGTAACCTAATCGGCAGTTCAAGTAAGGACGAGGGCACTTCGGCGCCTTCGTCTGCGGCAATTGAGGCATCAGGTGAGGTGGAACGGTACAACATGCCGGTCACCGATGCGCAGCCGACGAAGGGCCCTAAGGACGCCCTTGTGACCATCGTGGAAGTGAGCGACTTCGAGTGTCCGTTCTGTAAGCGTGTCGGTCCGACCATTGCGCAAATTACGAAGACCTACGGCGACAAAGTGCGCTTTGTCTGGCGCAACAACCCCCTGCCGTTCCACCAAAAAGCGACGCCTGCAGCGCAGCTTGCGCTAGAAGCCTTTAATCAGGGCGGCAATGACAAGTTTTGGGCAGCCCATGACTTGCTCTTCGAAAACCAACAAAAGCTCGATAACGATGACTTGGAAGGCTACGCCGCAAAGCTCGGTCTTGATGTCGCAAAGTTTAAGGCTGCGCTGGAGAGCGGTAAGTACATCGATCAGATCAAAGCAGACCAGGAAGTGGCTGCAAGGTTCGACGCCCGAGGTACACCGGCGTTCTTTATCAATGGCCGCAAGCTCATGGGTGCCCAGCCGTTTGAGGCCTTCAAGCAGGTAATCGACGACGAAATCAGTCGGGCCGAGAAGCTGATCGCTAGCGGCGTCGCAAAAGGCAAAGTCTCCGCGGAGCTGACCAAGACGGGAAAGGAGCGGGCTGAACCGGAGAAGCCGAAAGAAGAAGAGGCGCGCAAAATGCCTGACCCGAACGCAGTGTATGCGGTTCCCGTGGGGAATGAGCCTTCCAAAGGACCCAAAGACGCGCTCGTGACCATCGTTGAGGTGAGCGACTTTGAGTGCCCGTTCTGCTCGCGCGTGCTGCCCACGCTCGATGATGTCCGCAAGGAGTACGGCGACGATGTCCGCATCGTCTGGTTCAATAATCCACTGCCCTTCCACAAGAACGCGACGCCTGCTGCGCAGGCTGCCCTCGAAGCTTACGAGCAGGGCGGAAACGATAAATTCTGGAAGATGCATGACCTTCTCTTTGAGAATCAGCGTGAGCTTACGCGAGAAAATCTCGACGCGTTTGCTGCCAAAATCGGCTTAAATGCGGCTAAGTTCAAGGCTGCGCTCGATGGCGACAAGCATACGGATGTGATCAAGGCGCAGCAGCAGCTTGTGCAGAAGCTAGGCGCTTCCGGGACGCCTTCGTTCTTTATCAACGGTCGTAATCTGCGCGGCGCGCAACCGTTGCCGGCTTTCAAAGCGATCATCGACGAGGAGTTGAAGAAAGCTAAGGATCTTGTGGCTAGTGGCACTGCTAAAGCCAAGGTCTATGACAGCATCGTCGCCAAGGGCGCCAAAGAGCCGAAGTTTATCGAGGGTCCCAGCGCGCCGGCTAAGGAAGCTGCGCCCAATCCGGACAAAGTCTATAACTTCGATATTCCCAAGGATGCGCCGGTGAAGGGCAACCGCAACGCCAAGGTTATCATTCAGGAGTTCAGCGATTTTGAGTGTCCATTCTGCTCGAGGGTTAACCCCACAATGGCGGAAATCGAAAAGACTTACGGAAATAAGGTTGCCATCATCTGGCGCCACTACCCGCTGCCTTTCCACCAGAATGCACAGCTTGCGCATGAGGCAGCGCAAGAGGTTTATAAGCAGGGCGGAGACAAAGCATTCTGGGCATACCACGACAAGCTCTTTGAGAATCAGCGTGCGCTCACGCGTCCTGACCTCGAGAAGTACGCAAGTGAAATTAGCGGCATCAACCTTGCCGCATTCAAAAAAGCCCTGGATGCGAATACCCACAAGGCGCGTGTCCAGGCTGACCTAGATGCTGTCACCAAGGCAGGCGCGCAGATCGGCACGCCGTCATTCTTTATCAATGGCAAGCTGCTCCAAGGCGCGCAGCCCTTCGAGCAGTTCAAAGCGGCTATCGAAAAGGCGCTCTAGCTCAGGAACGTCTGCTGACTGGCGTGCAGGCTAATGCCCGCACGTTGGGCAGCGAGCGCGTCGGGTAGGCACGGGGGGGGCGCATGTCGTGGTGACATGCGCCCCTCTTTCGTTGAGGCCGCGCTAGGGGCAGGTTGTGATGTAGCTTCGCTCCCTTTATTGACAGCGGGTGAGGAATCAAGCCATGGTTCCTCGACCATGGGACGAGGGAGCATGACCAGGCGCAGCGCAGATAAACCAGCCGAAGCAGCTAAGTCCGCGAGTCGCAAGGCGGCGCTTAAGTCCGGGGCCAAGCCGGCTGCCTCAAGAGTCGCCAAGGCGAGTACTACCGGCGCCGGGGAGGGGTTGCGAGCTGCAACGCAGCCATCGCGATCCACGCGGGCGAAAGCCCCCACAGATAGCACGAAAAAGCGTGGTACTAAGCTCAAGTCGAGTGCTAGCGCACGAAGCGAGGTGGGGCGGACGGGCACTGTGAGCGAAGCGAAGCAAGCTCCGATGGCCAAGCGCGTGAGCGCAACGAAACGGGCGGCTTCAGCGAACCCGGGCAAGCCCGGTTCGGCCGTACACAAGGGCGTTGCAGCAGCGAAGTCGGCGGCACCTCGGGGCAACGCAGAAAACGGCGGACAGAGCAAGATGACACCTAAGGAAGCAGTAAAGGCGCCCAAGGTCGCGCGCGCAGCAGGGAAAGGACAGCGTCCCGCCAAGGAGGGGGCTACGCGCTCCGCCGTTGCGCGTGCAGACGTGGCTTCTGCCGTGCCTCGTCGCTGGGAAGAGCCCTTTAAAGAGTTTAGCTTTAAGTCACAAAACGCGTTTTTGACCGTGCTCGTCAACCGTCCAGCTAAGCGGATTCGGGTCATCGACTTTCGCGCAGGGGCCATGCCCGCCAAGCGCTTATTTATCCAGACGACGGCGCGTCAGGAGGACATTCACAAGGTACAGATCTTTATCGAGAAAGACGAGATCAGTGCATGGACCAAGGTGGGTTTCCAGCGCGAGGGCACCGTGCCTGGTTTTTACAAGCGTAGCGATGGCTACCTTTGTGGTTTTTTCCCCCAGGGACAAGGTCCGCGAAAAGACCAGCTCGACCAGCTCACCAAGGATTCAGAAAAAGCGTTGGTGGCTGCGAAGCGCGCGGTGGGAAGTGAGGCCCTGCCGGAGGTCAAGGTGTTCCACCTCGACGGCGATACTGCGCGCAAGTTTCGCGACAAAGTTGCTGAACCGGGCACGGCTTACGCGGCGTTCGAGCCGTTCGCGCGGGATGCTGATTATCTTTTCGTCGGGGCCGGTCCCAAGGTAAGCGCACCGGTCCAGGTGTGTGGCGTCGAATACGAGGAGTGCTTTGGCCACGCGCAGGTCGATTTTCTCCAGCGCGCCGACAGCGAGTCGGCATGCGCCGCGACTGCTGCGTGCATGCGTGAGGTCGAGGCGATTCTCACCAACAAACACATCGTGTCGCTCTACACCTACGTGCCGGTTGATGCGATTGCGTGGCTTGGTGTCCTACTTGACCTTGGCTTCCGGCGCACGGGGATCGTTCCCCGAGGGCTCACGACGCTTGCGGGTGAAGGTGTCGACACGCTACTGATGACCAAGAAGCTCGACTTCCTTGACGACGAGTAGCTCTGCGCGTGAAGGACAAAACACCGCGAGAGGTGTTCCGGGGCGGTGGTCAGGGTTTAGCGGAGACAGTCGAGGCTTTAGGGGTCGCTGCGCTTTCGGTTTTTGCGGTGGAGGCGGCTTTGCTGCCTTCGCTACTGGCTGAGCTTGGGCTAGCAGAGCCTGACTGGGCCGGGGACGGTGTATTGGCTTCGGCGCTGGGTTTGCTTTGGTTGGCTTTGCCTTTGTTCGACGGGCCGGAGTAGAGGTCCGAATACCAACCACTGCCCTTGAGGATGAAGTTGCCTTGGGTGATTAGGCGCCGCAGGGACGCCTGGTTGCAGGCCGGGCAGACCTTGAGCGGGTCGGCGACAATGCGCTGCTCTGCTTCAAAGGTGTGGCCGCAGTTATCGCACGCGTATTCGTATGTGGGCATGGATCAAGTCCTGGACCGGCGGGGATATGCGCGCCGCCGCTTCGCGGCGAAGGTAAGTCTTCTGCGGCGCGGGTCAAGATGGTGCGAGACGGAGATAGCTTAACAGTACTTGTCTGGGACCTGTATCGAAGTCGACTCGAGCGCGAGGGGGCATGGCGGTCACGATGTGCAGGATACGACCGGGGCCAAAGCGCTCGTGTAGGACTTGAGCGCCAATGCTGAAGGGCAGCTCTTCGAGCTGGCTCTCTTCATAATCGACGTAGGTGCCGTCGCGCTCAAAGGTCTCGGCGTCGCGGGTCGCGCTGCCGGTTCGCTGCTGGACCGAGACATCGTCGCTAGCCCCGTCGCTGGCAGCGTGCGTGAGCGTGGTGCTGCCCTGATGGGTGCGCGGGGTAACTCCCATCAGAGTCGGTGTGGCTCGACGGTAGTCGCTTTTGAAGGTATTCGCTGCGTTGTCCGCGTCGTCACTATAGCCGCCAAAGCTGGGGGACGCGGTGAGTCGAAGATGGGTCAGTGGCCGGCGCGGCGAAAAGCCGAAGCCATCAGACCGTCGTTCTTCAACGGGTAACGCCGCCACCTCTTCCAAGAAGGGTGAGGGGTGCTGCAGCCGCAACTGCCCGTAGATGCGTCGCGTGGTTGCGTGGCTCAAGTGCAGGAGCTTCTCCGCGCGAGTCATCGCCACGTAGGCCAAGCGACGTTCTTCTTCGAAGGCTTCTGGATCGCCTTCGTCACCGCTGCGCTGATACGGGAAAAGACCGTGCTCCATCCCGGCGACGAAGACCACGGGAAACTCCAAGCCTTTGGCTGAATGTACACTCATGAGCGTTAGCGCACCGTGCGTTTCTTCACCCTCGACCGCTTCGCTCGCGAGGGTGATGCTCTCCAGAAAAGCCGTCAGCGGCTCAATGGCCCCGAGGTGCGCTGCTCGCTGACTGGGGTCTGAGTGTGGCACTTCTGGGTTTGCTTCAGATGAGAGCGCGTGGGCCGCGGTTTCAGACGGCTCTTGGGTTGACCGATCAGCCGACGATCCATCCGGCATTCCGCCATTGGCCCGCTCCCATTCGATGACGGAGTTCATCAGCTCTCGGATGTTGTCGAGGCGAGCCTGGTTCTCCACCGTAGCATCTTGAGTCAATGCAGCTTTGATGCCTGATTCCTCGAAGATATCAGCGGTCAGGGTCGCGACCGAACGATGAACCCGGTAGCGCGCGCGGAGCTGGCTGATCAATGCGGCGAAGGCTGCAAGCCGTCGTTTGGCGTTGGCGTTTAGGTCCGGAACTGAGGCGGGATTGGTGGAGATGTCCAGCAGGGGCAAGCCTAGCTCGACAGCGTGCAGCAGGAGCCTTTCCACCGACGTCTTGCCGATGCCGCGGGCGGGTGTGTTGACGACGCGGAGGAAGGCGACGTCGTCCTGGCTCAGGTGCACCAGGCGTAGATAGGCAACGATGTCTTTGATTTCGGCCCGCTCGTAGAAACGCAGGCCCCCGAAAATACGATAGGGCATATTCGCCTGCCGCAGCACTTCCTCGAAGATGCGCGATTGAGCGTGTGTGCGGTAGAAGAGCGCAATATCGCTCAGTGCGAAGCCCGCATCGACCGCTTCATCGACAGCACAGAGAAACGCCCGGCCTTCTTCGGCGCTATCGTGGCAAGACCACACGCAGACGCTGTGGCCAGCGGGATTCTCCGTATGTAGGACCTTGGGTTCACGGTCGCGGCCGCGCGAGATGACAGCGTTGGCGGCGGCGAGGATCTCCGGCGTCGAGCGATAGTTTTGTTCGAGTAAAACGACTTTGGCTTCTGAGAAGTCTTCGCGGAAGCGCCTCAAGTTATCGCGGTTGGCCCCGCGCCAGCGGTAGATGGATTGGTCGTCGTCACCTACGACACACAGACATCTGTGACGCGATGCGAGCGCCTGGACAATCGCGTACTGCACCTGATTTGTGTCCTGGAACTCGTCAATGAGTAACTGGTCGAAGCGTCGCTCAAGCTGCAAACGAAAAGAGGGTTCAGTGCGCAAGCCCTGAAGCGTGCGCAGCAACAGGTCGCTGAAGTCGAGCGCTTGGGATTGCTTCAGCGCTTGCTCATACCTTTGGTAGAGTTCGACAAGTTGGCGGTCAGCGTAGGTGCGTTCGGGTAGGTCCTGGGGCGCGAGGCCTTCCTGTTTGGCGCGGTTGATCCGTCCAGCCCAGGCGCGGACATCCGCTGCGGCGTTGGCACGTCCAAGATCGCGCAGGCAGCGGCTGACGGCGGTGCGCTGGTCCGCGTCGTCGTACACAACAAAATTGCGCGACAGTCCCAGTGATTCTCCATAAAAGCGTAGAAAGCGTGCGCACGCCGAGTGAAAGGTGCCGAACCAGACGCGCTCGGCCTCTGCACCGAAAAGGGCGGCGCTCCGCTCGCGCATCTCACGGGCTGCCCGGTTGGTGAACGTGAGTGCAAGGATACGTTCAGGCCGCACGCCATCCAGGGCGATAAGGCGGCGGACACGCTCAACAATCACGCGCGTTTTTCCGCTGCCGGCGCCGGCAAACACCTGGAGCGGGCCCTGACGCTCGTTGGCAGCCGCCTCCTGAGCTTGGTTGAGTTGCAGCTCCACCAGAGAAGCCATAGCATGCACCCAGGACGTGGGGGGTGTGCCGGGTGGACGGCAGGGCTTCGAATCGGCTTGCACCCCTACGTATCTCCGGTTCGATTTTACCGCGTGTGCCCATGGTTGTTTCCTCGAACGTCAAAAGTTCTGCGCCGGATGCCTCCCAATCGCACTCGGAGGCCTCAGCCGCAGCGCCGGCTCCGGCTGCAGCGAGGCCCGCGGCTGCGTCGGTTCCCGCCGATGAAGCGTTGCTGATCGAACGCGCACAAGGCGGAGATAGAGCTGCTTTTCGTTTGCTTTACGAGCGCTACCACCGACGTGCCTACGCGGTGGCGCTCGGTGTCGTTCGAGATCCTTCGGATGCCACCGATGTGGTGCAGGACGCGTTCGTCAAAGTATACAGGCACCTAGGTCGTTTCGAAGGGCAAGCGGCTTTTTTTACGTGGCTCTACCGCATCGTGATGAATCTCAGTATTGACCGGTTGAGGCGGCGCAAGGTGCACAATGTTGAGTTCGATGAGCGTTTCGCCTACGCGGATGAGACCTCAGTGCTCTCAGCGGGATCGACCGCGCTTGGCGCACCGGTAGGGGAGGCTCTGCGTCGCGAGCTCGGCCAAGCTATCGACGCGGCACTGGACCGTTTGCCAGAGCACCACCGGGCGGTGCTGATCCTGCGTGAAATCGAGGATCTCGATTACGAGACGATCGCCCAGGTTCTCGAGATCCCAAAAGGGACAGTGATGAGTCGCCTGTTTCATGCCCGGCGCAAGCTACAGCAGGCGCTTGGGCCGTATTTGAATGACGAACAAGTGAATAAGCAAGACCGTGACGCAGTTTCATCTAGCAAGGCACCCTCCGGTGGTTCGAACGCGCCATGACCCAGCGAGAAACCGACATAGTGACTCAAGACCCTGACGTGAAGGATCTGGCGCTCGAAGACGAGCGGCACGAAGAACACGTGCTCTGGCTTCAACGCTACCTTGATAACGCGCTCGAACCCGCCGACCGGGCAGCGTGCGCGGCGCGCCTACAAGTCGATGCGCGCGCGCGTCGGCACTTGGAGCGGCTTCGGCGTGCGCAAGGCGCGCTGCGTCAGCATATTGAAAGCCTTGCTCAGAATACGCTTGATAGCACCGGGCTCTTCGCGCGTATTACCGACGCGCTCGATGGGGAACAACTTCCCGGCGCAAAGCATGATGGAGTTGAACGCGCGGGCGCAGTCCGCCGACTGAACGCTGTCAGCGAGGTGCCAGTGTTGCGCGACGCCGTAACTGCGTCGGCTCGTACCGTGCCAACCGCTACCCGCTCGGCGCGGTTGCCCAAGTCTCGGGTGCGTGGGACGGACGCCGGGCGTCAAGGGGGCCTGCGTGTGCTGAGCGCGAAAGGTGTTGGCCGCGTCATCGTGCTAGCGCCGATGCTTGCCGCCGCGGCGGCACTCATGCTTTGGATCTGGTCGGGCGAGTCTGCCACGGATGTATTGGCGTCCAGCGGCGGCAAGCGAAGCTCCGGCCGTGGGGATGCCGCCGCGCCAAGCTTTGATGGAACGCGGGCGGCGGCTTCGGGTGGCACGCAGGGACACATCCAAGTCCTCCGCGGTGCGGATGGTGCCGCGTTTGGCGCTTTAGATAGCGCAACGCCGGCCGTAGGATTGGGCTGGGTGAACGGTGGGACCGCATCGCCACACACAGAGGTCCTGGAGGTTGACTTCGGCAGCCATGGTGGAACCATCTACTCAGGAGCGGATGATACCGGGCGCGCCACAATTGTTTGGATTGAGGATAGGGCAGGACGATAGAAGCCGCCAGCGCCGGAGGGGTGATGTCCGTATCGAGCTAACGTGCGGCCAGTAGGCCGGTCACAAGAAGATCTGAGTTTTTGGCAAAGTTAACTTAAAGTATCGCAGATCCTGCAGACGACTGGAGCCAGCGCTTGCTAAAGTGCCAGTAAAGTAAACCGTTATGACCAAACATAATTCGAGTAAGTATGCGTTTAGCCAGAAGCGTGGATGGATTTGTATCATCTCTAACGCCTTATTCGGTCTAGTGGCCGCGGGGATACTGACGTGTGGGTTGCCTCTGGTCGCCGAGGGGCAGGAGAAAGTATCCGGTGAAGTCTT